>NZ_JBSGTG010000063.1:0-2175 GCF_053607285.1 Streptomyces sp. NPDC055140
CTGAGGCCACCCCAGACGCCGGAGTCCTGGCCGGACTCGAGCGCCCACTGCAGGCACTGCTCCATGACGGGGCAGCGGCGGCAGACGGCCTTGGCCTCTTCGATCTGCAGGAGCGCGGGGCCGGTGTTACCGATGGGGAAGAAGAGCTCGGGGTCTTCCTCGCGACAAACGGCGTTGTGACGCCAGTCCATGGCGTACCTCCACAGGTTGGGTGATGACGGGTGGTTCCCGGCGGGCGTGGTGAGGCGCCGGGACGAGGTGACGGGGTGGTGCTGGTGCGGGAGAAGTGCGGTTGGCATGGTGGCTGGGCCACCAGCAGCCGGGGCCGTCGGTGCTCTTCGAGTTGAGCGGCTCTATGGGCATCGACGACGTTGGGTTGCTGGTTGGTGCACGGCGATGCCGCGCGGTGATCCCTGGACGCAGGGCCGATTTCCGCGGGGAAATCCGCCCGGGCGTGGTTGGAGTGTCTGGCTGCGTCGTTCTGCTTCTTTTGAGCCGGTTGCGCGATGCGTCGTGGGCGTGGCCCTTTCTCGGCCGGCTGGTCTCCACTCGCCTCGGCCGGTGTGGTCACGGCCGTCGTGCTGCGGTGGATCGCGCTCTGGACTTGTTGATCAAGCTGGTTGAGCCCGTTCCGTCGGCCCGTGGACGGATCGGTGGAGCGGTGTCGAGTGGGCACTGGACTGCATGCACCGATCGCATGCGGCCATCAATCCGTCTAGTCGTCTAGTCGTCTAGGCGAATTCAGATGCCAGTCTGCATGCGCGCCGGGTGCTCGTCAAGGGATTCGTCTAGTCGTATGCTCTTGATGCCTCAGACATCCGCCAAGGAGCCAGCCGTGGACCTCTCGACCCTTCCGCAGCACCAGAAGGTGGCGGCCATGGCGCGCGTACTGAAGGCCGAGATCATCGAGGGGCTATACGGCACGGAGGATCAACTCCCCACCGAGCCCGAGCTGATGAAGCGCTTCGGTGTAGCCAGGGAGACCGTGCGCCGAGCGCTGCAGTTGCTCAAGGAGTCGGGCGTCGTGATGTCCGTCCAGGGCAGCGGGACCTTTGTGCGTCGCCGGCCGCGGCGGACCACGCTGCTTCGCGAGTTCTTGCCCCAGGGCGGGCCTGCGGACTGGATCGACCACGGCTCCGAGTCCTGGGTCCCGCTCGATCCGCCCGCCGGCTGGAGCAGGGGAGAGCTGCCACCTGAACTCGCGGAGAGCACGGGGCTCAAGGGCGAGGTCGCCGTCTGGGCCTGCGTGCGAGGCGTCGGCTCGGACCCCCGCGTTCCGCTCCAGCTGGTGAAGACCTACGTCCCCCTGGAAGTCGTCGACAAGCTGTCCGGCCTCGAGACGGAGACGTCGGGAGGTGCTGCAGTTCTGGAGCGTCTCGTACGGGCGGGAGCCATGCTGTCCTGGACCCTTGTCGACGGTGCACGCATGCCGGAGCAGGGGGAGGCCGCAACCCTGGACACCCCGATCGGGATCCCCTTGGTGCAGACGCTGCGTGTCACCCGCCAGGACGGGGCCGTGGTCGAGGCCACCGAGTACGTGATGTCTTCGGAACGCTTCTGCCTCACCTCCCGGCCTGACCAGGGCGCCGACAACCTGAATCTCGCCGAAGGCAACTGACCCCCCGCGAGGGAGCAGCGGTCCGCATCCCTGCTGACCTCATCGTCGGCCCCGTGGTGGGTGTTGCGGTTGATCGGCTATACCCGTCCGACTAGTGATCACTGATGCGATGTGGGAGCGGCTCAAGCCGTTGATGTCGGCCGATCCGCTCCATGGCCGGCGGAGGGCTGATCACCGTCGAATCCTGGAGGCCATCGCGTGGAAGTACCGCATCGGCTCGCCCTGGCGGGACCTGCCGGACGAGCTCGGCTCGCCACTGCCACACCCTGTCCTCTCTACCAACACGCCGACTCCAGATGCTGGTAGCGCTTCACCGGTCAACAGCGGGCCCGGTGAAGGAAGAGGTCACTGGGGAGGTGTACCAAGCGGATGGGCGAAATGATCAGAGCCGCAGGTGCGGTGCTCTGGTTCCATGCCCGCACCGGTCGGGGTGAGCGCACCCAAAGCCGCCCGAATCGTGTCGCTGCCCTTCCTCCATCGCTTCGGCGCGATGAGTTTCAGACGCGGCGCGGTCGGTGGGGCCAGCACCTGGCTTCGGCAATCGATGACTGGAATGA
>NZ_JBSGTG010000063.1:2185-12971 GCF_053607285.1 Streptomyces sp. NPDC055140
TGCCCGTAGAGAAGAACGGGCTTCCGCGCGACGACCGATCGCAATTCAAGACGGGCGACGGGTCCCAGGAGGTAAACCCGTCCTCCAGGCCTCTTCTGCTTGCCAACGATGACCAGGCCATCGAGAGTCTCGGCCAGCTGGCCCCACTCGTACGCACGGTCCTCACCAAAGGTGTTGCGGTAGTGGAGGATTTCCACACCGCTCGGCAACTCGCTCGTGATCTGCTCAAGCCAGCTGTCCCACTTTGGGCTGTTCATTGTCCTGGGCGCTGCACTGACATAGACGCGTACCGGCGTTCCAGGAGTTCGATCTGCTGCGATCCGTCCCATCGCTGCGGCGAAGCGGCGCTGCTGCACTGGGTTGGCAAAGGTCTCAACGTCCAGCGAGTCGGTTGATGTCGCATGCATGATGCTCATCATGCCTGCTTCGCCTCCGCTGAATTGACCAAGGGGCGGGGGAACTTCGCGCTGGCGGTGCGTCAGGAAGCCTCAGGGGAAGGGCGACACGGTTGGTGGCGGGGTGTCGTTACACGCCGTGAGGGGGGTACTGTGTCTGTGGATAAGATCAATACAGACATGGTTAAGCCCCGCGAGGCTGCACTCCGGGGCACGGCCGCAGACCACTCTAAGGATGGTCTCGACATGCACCAGGATACCCATATCCTCTGGCAGACACACGAGGCACCCGCCTCCGTAGTAGCGATGACCTGCGCGTCGCTCCGGACTTTGGGTGCCTTTTCTATGCTTCCGCTCCTGTCAGGACGCGGCTACACCTCGCCCCTTGCGGGGGTCGAGATGACGTAATTCGTGTGGGCGGCGCCTGCGTTGCAGGACTTCGAGCCGCCCGGAGCCTCGCGGTGATGACCGTCACCTGCGAGCGTCCCATCTGATCTCCGGTCTCAGCCTGCCAGGGCCTCGGCCGGAGGAGTTGTTCGACCCGGTGCCAGCCGGCTTCGAACGGTTCAATCTCTGGTTCTGCCCGAACCACAAAGCGCCACGAGGGCGTTTGTCGTGCCCTCCTCCATCAACAAGGAGCGCCGCGTACATGTTGCAGCATCGTGCTGCCGTTTGTCAGGTCCACCGTGCCCAGATGGCGCAGAATACGCCACTAAATCCCTCTCATCCCTCGTTCGTCAGCCCCTGGCACAGTGCCGTTTGGGGCAGCGGGTCCTATTGCCTCTCGACGGCGCAGTTGGCTCGCCGTCTGCGCCGTCGGGCCTTTTGGCCGGCGCTCGTCGTACTCATCGCCCGTCTCTCCACGGCTGAGGCGCCGAGGGAACTCTCCGTCATCCGTCCTGGGGTGACCCAGTGAATGCCTTAGCGGCGGCAGCCGCGGTTCTGCCGGGGCTCGTCGAGGACGCCGTGGTTGACGCCCCGATCGCTCCCAGGCGGCGGGATGCTCTGCGGTCGGCGCCGGGCACGCCCCAGCCAGATAGTGGCGGTGCTGACGACGCTCTGCGTCTCGGTCGCGGGATGCGGCTGCGGCTGCGTGCCGCGGTTCTCGCGCTGCTGGCAGACCCATCGATCGTCGGATTGAAGGACGCACCGAAGCTGGCGGCGGTAGTGCTGTACGCGAAGTCCCGTGCTCCGCAGGGCCGCCAGGTCGACAACGTGTCGTCGACTTGGGGCGCGGAGCTCGGCCGGTGGCTGGGGGTCAAGGAGTCGATGGTCCACCACAGAGTGCTGCCCGTGCTCCGTGACGCGGACGCGCTGCACACGAGGGTGGTCACGAACGCGCAGGGGCACCCGACCGGGCTGGACTGCCTGGTCATGCCGCTGTGGAGGGCCCGCAAGAGCGGGGGACCGAGGCATCCCCTGGCGTTGTCGAAAACGGAGCTGGCCACGCTGCTGCGTCTGTGTGAGGCGCTGTTCGGGCACGGCTGGACGCCGAAGGACAGAGAGCCGACGCCGCCGGGACTGCTGGCGGGCCGTACAGGCAAAGGGGCGGCGACCGACCGGCTCGGGCTGCTGCTGATGGTGCTGAGCACCCGGGCGTCGGGCTGGCTGCAGCTGTGCGGCGGCTCGGTGAAGACACGTGAGGGGCGCGGTGCGGCGACGCTGTCGCGGCTGCTGGGCTGCTCACCGTCCGGTGCGCGGAAGATCCTGGCGCGGCTGACGCAGGCCGGTGTCGTGGCGCGGCAACGCAGGGAGACGGCGACGCGGATGAACGGCCGGGGCCGCGTCATGCTGCTTCCGGTGGCCCGCGCATACAGCCGCAACTTGGCCTCTGTGGAGGCTGTCCAGGGCCCTGTGGCGGTGTTTTCGGCGCGTCCCGATGGTGCGTTCGGAGATCACGCTCCGGCCAGTGCTCCCGGCGCCCTTGGTGCGTCTGGGATCAGCGGTGCTGAGGCAGACATGGAGGAGGAGAACCGGGAGCGTCCCAATGGTGCAGAGCTCCACGCAGACCACGCTTCTGTCGTTACTCCCGTCGTTCCTCTGCAGCTTGATTGTGGTTTTTCCGGCGAAGGCCGTGGGCGTGAAGGCCGCCGGCCGGAACGTGCACACGGGCGCGAGGACGGCCCGCTGCGCGGGGAACAGCCGAAGAAGGCCCCGTCGATCAGCAGCAACAAGCCCGGCCGCACGCGGGTGACTGGCCCTTCGGTGCAGGTCCTGGACGGTACGGGTCAAGGAACACAGCAGCGGGGGAGGGTTCCCTTGCCGCCGGAGGATCTGCGGGTGATTCTGGCGCCGGTCGACATGGTGTGGGCGCGCTTGGACCGTCCGGCCGCCCGCCGCCTGGTGGAGGCCGTGGCCCGCAGCGAACTGGCCCGGGTGGAGGGCTTCGCCGGGCGCGCCGACGCGCCGAAGGTTCTCACCGACCGGCTCACAAGGCGCCTGGAGGATCAGATGCGGCTCCACGGCCCGATCAAGGACCCGGTGGGCTGGCTGATCGGCCGAGGCCTGCCGCAGCGCCAACTGTGTGCCGAACCCCGGTGCGACGAGGGCGCGTTGCTCGATTCAGGCCGGGACTGCCCACGCTGCGAGGACCGGCAGGCCGACGCCCGCGCCCAGCGCCGTACCGTCGCGGCCGCCGTCGACGCCGCGATGCCCGGGGCCTGCGAGACCGAGCGCCGTGCGGCGACCGAGCAGCAACTGCACCAGGACGTGACCGCCGAATCCTGGGCCAAGGCCCGCCGATGGGAGCAGCACCGTGCCCGGCAGGCCGCCGCAGCTCATGCCCGCGGCGAAGCTGCGGCCGCGCAGCACCCGGCTGACGTCCCGGCCGTTCCGGTGGCTCGGGTCGTGCTGCCCGCGCCCCGACTGGCCCCCGTCGCCCCGGCCCCGAAACCCGCCGACGTCGGCGTCGAGCGGGAGCTGGTACTCGAGGACCTCACCCGGGAACAGGTACTGGACTCGCGGACCCGCGGCGCCGCCGATCACCAGGTCGTGTTCGACCACATCGAGCGGTATGGCGAGGCGTCGGCACAGCGCCTGTTCACCCGGGCGTTCGTCGCTCAGGTGCAACGCCTGGCAGGTCTCAGGCACCTGGATCTCGGCTACACCTGTGGGATCCCAGATCCCGTGTCCACTTCCCACCGATGATGTCCACCGCGTGGCCACTAGGACACGGGGATGGGAATCCGCAGGTGAGGCGCGGCCTCCCGAGCTGCGGGCGGCGCACGGACCGAGGGAGTGGACACAGCGGCGGGACGAGGCCCTGTGGACACCGGATGGGACGGCTCCGGAAAACGCTGGTCAGCGACCCAGGGCGGCTTCGCCGCCCGCCGTGGGAGGGGTAAATGGGCAGGACGAACGCCCCGTAGCCCTTGATCAACACCGCGCCGCGGGGTGGCAACGCAGGAGGCGAGGTCAGCTACCTGCGGTTTTGCCCACGCCGGTTCGTATTTACGCGTCAGAGCGATGCCAGTGGACAAGCCGCCCCGAAACCTACAACACCACCTGGAGACAGGCATGAGCGAGGACTCTGGGGTCGATCTGGCCCACGTAGTGTTGCGCGCCGCGAAGGAGTCGGCGCGGAAGAACGGCGGCGGCCAGACGTCGAAACCGCAGCCGCAGCCGGGCCGTGCGGCGGCGCGCGACGGACGTGAACCAGCGAGTCTCGGTGCCGCAATCAGTGCCCTCATCACCGAGCGGGCCTGGGAGCTCCCTGCGGCCTGCGCCACCCTGCGGGAACGGTGGGAGGCCATCGCCCCTCTGCTGGCCGAGCACGTCGACGCCGTGGCGTACGACGCGAACTCTGGCCAGCTCACCGTGTGCCCGGACTCGCTGGCTTGGGCGCTGCAGACCCGCATCGAGGAGAGCCGCGTCATCGAGGCCGCCAACAAGTCGGCGGGCCGGACGGTCGTATGTGCTCCCCTGCGGATCCTCCAGCCCGGCTCCGCACGCGTGCCCTGACCGAGCGGGACGCCGTCGCCACAGCCTGGAGCGGCAGCGGTACACGGATTGGCGGCCTGTTGGGCATGGCGTCAACGAACACGGCTCACAAAGGGCCAGGTGACGCGGTGCTGCGCTGCTGCTGGCGATGCGTTCTGGCCAGCTGGCAGTCGCGCGGGACTGTGTCGCGCGAGCACTGCTCGGCAACGCGCTCGGCGTGCGGATGCCGGAGACACCGGCGCCGTAGAGGTTGTCGGATCTGGCGCCCGTCGTGCCCCTCGCGCCCTGATCCTGGTTCGCCGGGGTCGTTCAACCATTCGGGAGCGAGGCCCAGGAACTCGCGGACGACGCAGCGCACGCCGCTACGGGATCAGACCGATATCGATGCGTGCTCGGCCGCTAGTTGCTAGCCTCTTCTCGTTGCCCCCGCTTCGGCGGGGATGAACCACTTCTCTGTTTCAAGAGTCTGTCGACCCCGCCCCTGCGGGGATGCACGTGAAGGCCCCGGCCTGTTAAGGCCGGGGCCTTCACGTGCACGGTGATCCTTGGCATTGCCGAGTGCACCAACGGGGGAGCAGGTGTATCCGAACTGATGCCGGCCCGCGCACGGCAACGACAGTAGTTGGACGGGCTATCGCCTACGTTGCCAGGTCACGCTGGTTGAGGTGTGCCGCCGCTTTTCGTGCGAACGCCTCGATCGCATCCTCGAGGGCCCTGTGCTCGGCCGGCGAGCGACCGGGATACGGCGTCCTGTGGTTTGAGGGATCGGCTCGCGAATAATCGTCGGACATAAGCTCTGTAGTTCCTGCGTCGTTGAGGAAGCCTTGGAGCCTTACCGCGTGCCGCTCCACCGTCTGAGCAGCTTCCACCACATCGGTCCCGGCGGCCTCCAGCAGCACGTGCTGGGCAGCCTCTGTGATGCCGAGCGGTTCACCAGCGATGGACACCTGGCGCCGGTACCGATTTGCGACAGCGTCGGCCTGATCTACATACATGAGATTCTCGTCGCGAAGCCGATCGACGTGGGCAGCCACTGATTGGTCCCAATGCTCGGCTGCCGCCGCCGCCCGCCCTGCGGGCCGTGCCCACTCCTGTGAGACGGTCAGAAATCTCGCGAAAACATCACGCTGCGCGGTCCGCCGTGCAGTGTCGAGTGGCCCCAGATATGTCGAACGTGCCGTGTCCAATGCGCTCTTCACCGCCAGCCGGCCCTGATGCCTCGCGGCCCACACAGCAGCCGAGCCGCCTATGAGAGCGCCGATTAACCCACTGGCTCCGCCGATCACCGCAGCCGTCTCTTCGCCGTCCATGTGAGCCATCCTGCCTGGACTGACCGGTATCCGTCTGGGCGTCCCGAAATCTTCAGGGTCTATCGGGCCCTCAAAATAGCCGTGAGAGATGGGGCGGAAGTGCGGCAAGGGGGCGACCCAGTCTGTACGGCGGCGAACGAACTTAACAGCATGTATGGCAGGCCGAGCCCCCTGGCGAGGTACGTCCACACCGAGACGGGAAGAAGCCCTGTACGAGCCCGGCAGACATCGGCGACCGGTGCCTCTTCCACACCCCAGATCGCGCGGCCATCCAACGCTACAGAACCCGAGCCAAGGTCAAGGTTGGCCCGGGCAACAGCCTGGGCTGCCCAGTGCCCCTCGCGCTCCTAGCGACAGACGGGGACTATGGTCTGAAACCGCGAGCGACTGGCTGCACACGCAGGCGGAGCCTGCAAGCCGCGCCTCAGAGTTGCTGGGTCCGGGCCGAGCTTGAGGAAGTGATTCGCCAGCCCTCCTGGGCGCCTGCTATCGGTGCATGTCCTTCGTGAGCCCGCTGTTCGCCGCCGCCGTGAACATGATGTCCGTCACGGCCTTCTCGCACGGCTCACAACGCCAGTGAGTGCGCGGCTGGTTGTACAGGAACGGCTTCTTGGTCGGCTCGTCGCACCGATCGCAGTCCGGGCCCTTCCCGCCCGTTCCACCCAGGTTGCCCCAGTCGTTCCGGGCGATCTGCCGCTTGTACACGCGCCTCACGAGCAGGTAGGTACCGCCCAGCCAGATCAGTGCAAGGGCCAAGACCGCCAGACCCAGCCGGACCGGGCTCACGTCCTCCGTGTCGCCGGTCAGCAGGATCGCCGCGTAGGCGCCGAAGCCGGGCACCGCCGGAGCCCCGAAGGCCAGTATGAAGTCCTTACCCATGGTGTCCGCACTCCTGTGTCTTGTGGTGAGCCGTCTGCCAGTTGCAGGCGCAGCTTGGCGACGAGCTTGCTGCGCCGGGTGATGAGGGGGTGTTCGCCTTGGCGGCACATCGTCGGCGCGGCATGCAGTGCCGCTGAAGTGTCGGACCTACCCTCGGGGCATTTCCCGGCACTGTTATTCATCGAGGAGTTCTATCGCCAGGTGCGCAGCTGTTCGGCGATGCGGGTGGCGGTGCAGCGCGGGTCATACAACTCGTGTGCGAGCGCAGTGAGTTGGTCACGGTCTGGGTCGACAGCGATGCCGCTGGCGTTGAGGTACATGACGGCGACGGCGCATGCAACGGTCAGGTTGGACTGTTCGAGCCAGCGGCAGCGGCCGAGTGTGTGCACGAGCGCGGCCGCCCGGGTGAACGGACCGCCGTAGACGGGCTGTTCGAGGAGTTCGGCCCGGTGGCGTTGCACGGCCGCGATGGGGACTCCGAAGTCGTCGGGGGCCGGGTCGTGGCGTCCGGCGCGCTGGGTGACTTCAAGGATCCAGGACAGGTCGACGTGGAGAGACGCGCTCACGCAGCGGCGCCCCGCGCAGTGTTCTGCGACCGGATGCGGCCCTGATCGAGGTCGAGCTCAAGATTGTCGAGGAAGGATCCGTGCCGGTCGAGGAGGCGCTGGACAGCGGTCATGCCGGCACCGCGAGCTCCCGTGGTGTCCTCGTCGATGAGGCGTTCCACGTAACGGTTGAAGTCGAGGCCGCGGGCGGCTGCTGCGTCCTTGCCAGCGGCCAGCACGTCGGGATCGAGCCGCACCTGAGTCTGCTTCCGATCATTGCTCATACGTTCATGGTAGCAGGGTGGTAGCAGACTGTCTCTGGTGTGGTGAGAGCGCGCTCAGTGTGCCCCCTCGCGGTGCGGGCGCACTGTCGGGCCGGACATGGGGCGCGGGGTACTGGACGGCCGAGCAGCATGCGGAGGCGGGGGTGAGGGTGTTCCGCTCAGCGCTGGGGAACTGCGCGGCCGGGCCAAGCCTGCCGGTGAGCTGCTCGATCAGGACAAAGCCGAGCACGTACACATCGGAAGCAGCGGTGGCGGGCTCCCCGGCGATCTGTTCAGGGGCACTGGCCAATGGGGGCGCGTGCCGGATGAAAGCCAAAGCACATGCGACACCAGGGTGTGCGCCCACGCCTCTCCTCACGATGAGTGGCGCTGCACCACGATGTCCGGCACGGAAAGCTTCATGGCCTGGCGGTCGCGCCGCTCGTCGCGTCGCTGCTGCCGTCGCACTGCGATGCCACGAGTGATCATGCGCTGGCGCGTAGCCTCACGCAACCGTTCGTTTACGGCGGCGAACAAGAGTGCCTCTGGAAGGGAATGCATGTGAACAAGTCCCGTTCTGCGGCCCGAGGGTGGGCCACCGCTACTGGCATCTTTACCTGGGTCCGCGAGCGTCTAGGAACGCTGCGTCGATCGCTGTATGGCTGGTTGCTGCCAGCTTGCGCCCGCCAAGCAGTCCGATCGGGCTGAGAAGATGAGAGGTCGCCCTCGGCGGGATACGAGTTGCCGCACCGTCCCGTGGCGAGGGACGGACCCGAGCGCTAATCGAGGACTCTGCTCAGCCCTCACGCGCCCTGCTTCATCGGCGATGAGGTGCACGTGAACGTCGGTCGGCCTGTTCTGCTCGACCACCGGAGCACCCAATTGCGGCACGCCTGCGGCCTCGTCGATGAGCCAACCCTCGAGAAGAACACCGTCAGCCTCGACGGACAGCGCATCCCCCACCAGTCGGACGAAGTGCACCGCCGTCATAGGTGATGGGGGCGCCCTGGTCCCCGGGCCGGTGAAGGGATCGTCCGTGTCGTCGTGGCCAACAGGTCCGGTCCTCTCACTGGGTGGGGCAGCGAAGTGGCATCGCAGCGGTTCGGGCTTTCGCATGACCGCCGTCATAGCGTTTCGCCTGTACGCCATTCGTCTGCCATTCCACTGCCACTTGCGGCGAACGCCGGTCACTCTGCGGTGAGCGCGAATGGATTTATCAGACGGAAAGGGCTGGCGTCCTGAAGCACGCCGTCAGCTCGCACTCCGGTCCGGCGGGGAAGTGGCAGTGGAGTGGCAGACCCGTGGCGTACCGACGCCATCGCGGCGACGCAAGGCTGGGCCGTGGTCGCTCTCAGAGCGGCGACAGATACCAACGGCCTGGGAGTGTGACCTTCAGTGGGGAAGATTGTCTTGTTTGCCGGCGTGGACCCGCTTGCCACCGGCGAGTCCGATTACCCGTGGCACCCGCTGTCCGTGCTGACGGTCGGCACCGCCTTGCGGGCCGCCGGGCACGAGCCGGTAATCATCGACTGCCAGATCGAGCCGGACTGGCGCACGAAACTGGCGGACGAGGCCAAGGACGCCCTCTACGTCGGGGTTTCGTGTATGACAGGCCCGAGCATCGGCAACGTCCTGGACGCGATCAGCACGGTGCGCGACCGTGCGCCGGGCGTACCTGTGGTGTGGGGCGGCTACCACGCCTCCCTCGCCTACCGCGGGATCCTGCGGGAGCGGTGGGCGGACGTGGTCGTCCTCGGATCCGGTGAGGCTGCGGCCGTGGCGCTGGCTGAGTTGGCCGAGCGGGAAGGCGGCCTGGCCGACTCGGTTTCGCTCGCGGCCATTGCGAATCTGGCCTACCGGGACGGACGGCGCGAGATCTCACTGCGCGGTGGGGTGGCAGATCGAATCCTGGAGACCCCGAACGGCGCTCTAGCGGACGCGAGCGCCCTTCCGCCTCTGGACTACACCCTGATCCCCGTCACCGCGTACTACACGGACAGGGTCCGAGACGTCAGCTACCTCACATCCTGGGGCTGTCCGCACCCCTGCGGGTTCTGCAGCGAGCCGAAGACCAGTCTGCGCCGCTGGAAAGGGCTGCCCCCGAAGCGAGTCGTCGACGAGGTCGAGGCGCTGTCGAGGACCTATGAGCCGGACCAGATCAGCCTGATGGACCCGAACTTCTCGACCAACATCCAGCGGGTGATCGGCATCGTCGAGGAGCTGGAACGCCGCGGCCTGTGCATCCAGTTGCGGGCCAACATGCGGGCCAAGGACATCGTGAACCTCGCCGGGCACATCGACCTCGAACGGCTCCGGAACGTGGGCTTCAGTGCGATCTTTGTCGGCTGCGAGTCAGGGTCCGACCGGATGCTGAAGCTGATGACGAAGAACGCGACGGTCCAGCACACGATCGACGGCTGCCGGATGCTGTCGGCAGCGGGCATCGTCCAGCTCACCAGCTGGATCCACGACCTGCCGCAGGAGACCGAAGACGACAGCGACCTCACGTTCCGGCTCGTCCAGGAACTGGCTCTGCTCCCGCACAACGAGCAGAAGCATCACTTCTTCACACCGTTCCCGGCCACCGACATGTACGAAGCGCTCTTCGGCTCCAGCGAGGACGATGGCCGCAGCCAACGCGAGTGGGCGCGCAGCGACACCTACTCCGGGAGCGCGATCTGGTCCGGTCGGCCGGAATTCCGCCGTCGGGTCCTCCAGCGGCTGCTGGAGCTCAGGGAGCAGCACCCAGACGTCCTCGTCCGGTCGCTTCCCCGCCTCGTCGATGCCTGAGGGGCGAAACCACTGAACGTCCCGGTTGGGGACGGGTGTTCGGCGTGCCGCGATTGGTGTCGACCGCTCCTCGCCTCTACGGTGGGAATCCCACATCTTGTGGTCGCCGAACGTCGGAGGCCCATAGGTTGTGGTGTCAGTCCTGTTATGTTCAATTCGACCACCTAGAGGACACATTCGATGGCGGACCGAACCGTTGACGGCATGGCGCGTACGCACAGGAGCGAGGAGCACCCCCTTGGGCAGGTGCCGCCGCAGTATTTGAGGCGTCTGCACTCGACGACCCGGTCGTTCATCGTCGGCGAGGGGAAGGGCTACCTGACGGTCGCCTGTACCCAGGACGGCCGCCCTGCCGCAGTCACGATCTTCATGGCCAAGCAGGGTTCGACTCTGGCGGGCCTGATGGACGGCTTCAGCACGACCATCACTCAAGGGCTGCGTCACCAGGTCCCGCTGGAGGTGTTCGTCCGTGAGTACGTCAGCATGCGCTTCGAACCCGCGGGTCTCACCAACGACCCCGAGATCAGGCAGGCCTCGTCCGTACTGGACTACGTCGGCCGGCGCCTGGCGCTCGATTACCTGCCGTACGACACGCGGGTGGAGTTCGGCGTGCTGACGGCCGACGAGCGGGCGGCCAAGGAGCTCCAGGACACCGTGGGTGACGC
>NZ_JBSGTG010000064.1:0-11712 GCF_053607285.1 Streptomyces sp. NPDC055140
CGCATGAGGCCCCTTCTGTGCACCCCGGGACGGCCCCACCAGCTACTACCACCGCTAGTATGTGATCTGGCTCCTATGGGGTGCTTCACAGGCCCGACCCCCTCCGCGTTACCCACGTCACGCGTCCAACCCGGTCCAAAGGCCAGAACGACGCCCCCGGAGGACGACTCTCTTGGTACCTGTTGTCGCTCCGAACTTGATGGCTGAGTTTCTGCTGGTGGGAGTGACTTTCGACCGGGCCAGGAAGTGATGCCTTGTCCGTCTTCTTTCTCGTTCGGGGGTGGCCGGTGGCGTCGGTGCTGGGGTTGTTGGAGGCGAAGGAAACATCAGCGCGGGAACGGGCCGAGCGACCGCGCTGAGAGCTCGAGGACGCCGAGCGGGAGGTGGAACGGCTGGTGACCGCACGGGGGATGGTGAGCCAGGTGCTGTCCCAGACGGAGGAGACGGGCTCGCAGGAGGCGGTGGCCTGCCCGGATGCGCCCCGGGCGGTGCCGAAGCGCGGTTCGGTGGTGCCGCGTCGCCGGGAGGACCTCGATGTGGATGTGCTCGCGCCGGACTACCAGCGGATCATGTCGGTGTTTGCCTCCCGGGCGCCTCAAGGCGGGCTGCGGGCCAAAGACTTAGCCCAGTTGCTGGAACTCGAGCTGGTCCCCGCGAAGATCGAGGGACTGAGGGCGAAGTTGAAGCTCCTGGTGGAACGGGGCTGAGTGGTGCAGTCGGCGTCCGGGATGTTCGCGGCGGCGAGGGCCTCAGCCGGGTGAGGGCGGCCGGCGCCGGGCCAGACGGCGTCCCATGAGCATGGTCATCGACCACATGACCATCGCCTCGCTGGTCACGGGCAGGTGTTCGTCGTCGCGGACCAGGCGCCGTCGGTGTATCAGCCAGGCCAGGGTGCGCTCGACGCACCACCGTCGGGGCAGCACGGTAAAGCCGGTGCTGTCATCGGGGCGTTTGACGATGGTGAGGGCCAGGGCGAGGTGTTCGCGGGCGAAGTCGACGAGCCGACCGGGATAGCCGCCGTCGGCCCACACGAGTGTGATCTTGCACTGGAGTCGGCGGAGTTGTTCCAGCAGCGGCAGGCCGGCGTCACGGCCCTGGACTCTCGCCCCCGGGGCCAGCACCACGAGCAGCATCCCGAGGGAGTCAACGGCGATGTGCCGCTTGCGGCCGTGCTCCTGCCGAGAGCCTCATCCACACAGGTCAGAGTGGTTCTGAGGTGATTGAGTCCCCGGTGACGGAGCACAAGTAATGCCCCCCGATCACCACGGCATGATGGTTGATGGTGCTGCTGAGACTCGCGTACCTGGGTGTGACGAACGCATGCGCGTTGCTGCGCCTGCTGCCGATGAGCGACCAGGACAAGGACGTAGAGATCCTGATCTTGCGTCACCAGAACGCCGTGCTCGAACGGCAACTGGGGGGGGCAGCGGATGCGATTCCATGCGGGCGACCGCGCCCTCCTCGCCGCACAGCTCCAGGGCCTTTCGCGCGAGACGCTCCGGCGGATCCAGCTGCTGGTCCGACCAGACACGGTACTGCGCCGGCACCGCTACCTGATCGCCCGCCGCCACCGCCTTCCGGCCAAGCGAGGCGGCCGACCCCGCACCGTGCACTCGATCCGGGCGCTGGTACTGCGCTTGGCCAGGGAAAATCCAAGTTGGGACTACCGACACCTGCACGGTGAACTGCTCGTACTCGGGGTGAAGGTGGCAGCATCCACGGTCTGGGAAATTTGGAAGGAGGCCGGAATCGAGCCGACACCCGAGCGCGCCTCGAGCTCCTGGGCAGACTTCCTGCGCTCCCAGGCCGACGCGCTCCTGGCGTGCGACTTCTTCGAGACCGTCACCCTTACCGGGGCACGGCTGTACGTGCTCGCGGTCATCGAGCACGCGAACCGACGGATACGGATCCTCGGCGCAACCGCACACCCGACCGCCTCCTGGGTCGCTCAGGCAGCGAGAAATCTCGTCATGGACCCCTCGAGGACGCCGGCTCCCAAGCTTGCTACCTGATCAGAGACCGAGACGGAAAGTTCCCGCAGTTGTTCGACGAGGTGCTCAAGGACGCGGGTATCGAAGTGGTGCTCAGCGGCGTCCCGATGCCAAGGATGAACTCAATCATGGAGCGGTGGGTGCAGACCTGCAGGCGAGAGCTGCTGGACCGCACGTTGATCCGGAGCCGACACCATCTCCTGCACGCCCTACGCGAGTTCGAGACGTACTACAACGAGCACAGGCCGCACCAGGGGCTTGCGAATGCCCGCCCCCTCCACTCGCTGCCCGCTCCAATAAAAGACCCGGACCGGATCGCACATTTGGACATACGACGGCGAGCACGCCTAGGCGGCACCCTCCACGAGTACCAACATGCAGCCTGACCAGCATGGATGAGGTATTCGGCAAGCACAACGTTCGCTACACCCACTCCCCCAACCGATCACCGACCCGGAGCAGATCACCCGCCTCGACATACGAAAACGCCACCGACTCGGCGGCCTCCTCCACAAGTACGAACATGCTGCGTGACCTGGTCGGATGAGGTTATCGGCAAGGCAAGGTTGACCCCAGACACGAGCAGTCTCCGTTAGAGCGAGGGAGTCGGCCTGCGTTCAACCCCAACCCCAGTTCACCATCGGGAGTTTCTGGTGCTGCCACCTATCACCCCGTAAGCGGTATGCACAGGATGAGTTGATTGGACGGACGACAGTTGTCAACAAGCATCGGGACGTCTGCGTAGTCCCTCAGCTACGGCATGAGGAGACTGAGGCCCGAGCAGCCCGTGCCACCGCTCGGGTCCGGCGCGTACACCCAGTACAGAGCGAAGAGCTGGACGAACAGCAGCAGCGCCACCACGCAGACGAGGGTCACCTGGGCACCGGTGAAGCGGGGAGTGCGGCGGCAGGTGAGCACCAGCGCGGCGCCGCTGCACAGGGGCCCTGCCCACGCGGTGACGTACATCCTCGTCGAAGGGCCCAGATACTTGCAGTTCTGGAACGTGTCCCCGTCGAAGGAGATGTGTGCGGCGAGCAGCCCGGCCGATATGACGGCCAGCACGGCGGCGGCGAGGAGGAGGAGGAGGAGGAGGCCGTTGCGGCTGCGGGACGGAGTCGTGGTGGGGTACATCGTTGACATCAGTACCAGCCCGGGTTGGGTCGAACAATGCGGACGTTCTGCGCACCTTGCTTCTCTGTGGCGTTGATCCGGTCTTCGAGACTGACATTCTGGTACGAGTCGGTGTGCTGGGTGTACTTGATCTCACCGTCCGGCATGACCGCCGCGTGGTGCGTGGTGCCCTTCTCGATGGAGTCGTTGGGGCCGGGATGCCGTTGAGATTGGCGATGAGGACCGGCTCGGCCAGCATCATGTCCTTGCGCTGCTGGGCGGTCAGACCGCCCCACCACTGACGGACCGTCGTCGGATCCTGGTCGACGGGGATGTCGGCGGCCAGCATCTCCATCTGCACGTGTGAGGCATGGGTCTGCAGCTCGTTGAGCGCCTTGTCCGGGTCGGTCAGACCCGTCTGGTTCGCGAGCTTGGTGAACTCGGCGGCGGCCAGCTTGTCGGCGGTCGTCACCTGCTCGACGGCCTGGTCGATGAGGTCCTGTACCTGCGAGCGGTACGGGCCCAACTCCTCGGCCTCGGTCCGGTTGCGCACCGGCGGGCCGGTGATCGTGCTGTCGACGCCGATGGTCAGGCCGTACTGGTCGGCGAGCTGCTGCGCCACGCGCATGGTGGTGTGGGCGGTCTCGATGGCGGTGGTCATGCCGTCGGCGACCATGTTGACGGCGAGCAGGATGTCGTAAGCCACCTCGAACTGGTTGGCCAGCTAGATCGCCGACCGGCCGCACAATAGACCGGCCGCCAGCGTCACCCTGTGCTCCGCCGACCCCCACGACACCCCCGAGATCTCCTTCCGCTACTTCCAGGAAGGCGGCGAACCGGACCTGGACGCCGTGGTCGACGGCATCGAACTCGTCCGCACGCTGGCCCGCCGACTCGACCCACTGATCGACCCCGAACTCATCCCCGGACCCCAGGCAACCACCCGGGAGGACCTGCGCCGCTTCATCCGCAACGAAGCCTGGGGCCACCACGCATGCGGCACAGCCCGAATCGGCGCCGCGAACGACCCCATGGCAGTACTCGGCAGCGACTTCCGCGTCCGCGGCACCCGCGGCCTGTGGGTCGTCGACGCCACCGCCTCGGCGGCACCCTGCACGAGTACCAACATGTGGCGTGACCAGCCCGGACGTGGTTCTTGGCACCTACAGCCTCGGGCGACGGGTCACGTACATGACCGCCGGGAGGCCTCGGGGTTGCCCAGCCTTGCTCATAGCTCCGAGTGAACATGGACCGCCGACGACGTGGGCCGACATGCCGCGCTTGGCGTAATGAGCCGATCGAGCGGGCGTTCGCGGTCACGTTGTACGAAGACGGTGACCGGGGCGGTGGCAGGAAGGAGGTGGCATACCAGCCATGGGCGAGGAGAGCGTGGACCGGTCGGAGGGTTTTGGCGAGCGGCTGCTCGGTGTGCTGCTGGACAGGGCGCGGCTGCTGCCGCCGCAGCTGATCGCCCCGCTGATCGCGGAGGAGGTGGCCAGGATCGGAGGTCGCGACGTCTCCATCCTGCTTCAGGACTACGCGCAGGAGGTGCTGGTGCCGCTTCCGGGCAAGAAACTGCACGTCGGCCAGCCCGAGCCGATCATCGATTCCCCCGCCGGCCGGGCCTTCCTGAGCGGGCACGCCGTCGAGGTGCCGCAGACCCCCTCGGGCGTCCGAATGTACCTGCCGCTACTGGACGGCAGCGACACGGTGGGCGTGATGGCCCTCACCCTGAACGCCGTCGGCCGCGACGACCGGCGTCTGCTGAGTCGGCTCTCCGGTCTGGTGGCCGACATGCTGGTCACCAAGGGCGCCTACACCGACCAGTTCTTCCAGGCCCGGCGCCGTGAGCCGATGAGCGTGTCCGCGGAGATCCAGTGGAGCCTGCTGCCGCCGACGTCGATGTCTGTGCCGCAGGTCGAGGTGGCCGGCATCCTGGAGCCCGCCTACCGCGTCGCCGGTGACAGCTTCGACTACGCCCTCAACGACAACATCCTGCACGTGGCCGTGATCGACGCGATGGGCCACGGCCTGGATGCCGCCACGATGGCGACCGTGGCCATCGGTGCCTACCGTCATGCCCGGCGCGTCTTTGTCAGCCTGGCCGAGAAGTACGCGCTCATGGACGATGCCATCTCGCGGCAGTTCGGGCCCGACCACTTCGTCACGGCGCAGCTGATGCATGTGAACATCGCCACCGGTGAGCTGGCACTGGTCAACGCGGGCCACCCCGCGCCTCTGCTGATCCGTGACGGCCGGGTCGTGAAGCAGCTGGAGAGCGCGACGACGCTGCCCGTCGGCTTCGGCGGTGAGGAGCCCCGGATCAGAGAGCACACGCTCCAGCAAGGCGACCGGGTGCTGTGCTACACCGACGGCATCATCGAGGAACACGTCAACGGCGGGGAGCTGTTCGGCGAGGAACGCCTCATCCACTGCGTGAACCGCCTGGGGGATGAGCCGTCGCAGGGGCTGCGGGCGGATCTGCGCCGGCTCTCTCACGCGCTGAAGAGGGAACGGGGCGGGCGCACCACCGACGACGCCACCCTTTTCATGGTCGAGTGGCACGGAGGCGCCGCCGACCACCTCGCGGTCCTTGACTGAGCCCCCACGCGTCAGGCCCTGGCTGTGGCTGAGCGGGGTGATGGTCAGAGCGGCTCCACCGTCGGCGCCCACAGTTGATCCCCGTCATCGACGCGTCCGGGTTAAACGGCCCGACGGCGGCGCCGCCCTGGCCGTCAGCGCCCCTCAGCCTCTCCCTGTGCTTGCCGGTCTCGACGCGGGACTTCCCTGGAGCGTCGAGATGGCCGCTGTGGTGGTCTCCTCACTGCCCGTGGACGAGCAGATCGGAGAGACCGCATGGATGGTGCAGCCGCTCAATGAGGTCGTCGAGCGACTCAACCTGAGGGGGGAGGTTGACGAAGCCGTTGATCTCGTGGCTCACGCCCTGAAGATGCACAGCCAGGCCGACACGGAAGCCCACAAGGAGGCGTTTACGGCCGCGGAGGCGCTGGGTGACGCCTCCTCTGCTGCACGCGTGCCCCGTCTCCCCGTGACCTGGCCAACTTGGCGCGTCCGGCCCTGGAAGGCCTCCAGGACCGACGCCCGGCTTGATGAGGCAGCATCCGGAGCGAAGTCCTCGACCGTGTCGTAATCATGGGAGAAGCGCAGGCGCGACAGGTGCTCCCTGCCTACCAGAGTCACTACAGCGAGCACCGACCTCACCAGGCCCGCAACCAGCTACTGCCCAACACCCAGGAGCAACCCGCCGCGACGGACATCTGCACCCACAGACCGCTACGCATCCGGATCCTGGGCGGCCTCGTCAACGAATCCAGAAACACCGCCTGACCTGCAGCGACGACTTTTCGAGCGGCACATGACGTACCGGATTCGCTGCACCGCTCCGCGGTCGCACGGGCGTCGGCCGAAGTGAACGAATCCAACAAGGCCGCGACGGCGCTCTTCGACGGCATCCGCACCCAACAAAGGCAAGCGAAAAGCTGGAGTTGGTGTACCGCTGACGCCCCGGCCGGCCGTTCCCCGCAGTCGCCGACCATAGAAGTGAGTGAGAGAACATGGCACGAACATCAAAGGGCATCGAGCTCGAGGGCACCGTCCTCGAGTGCCTGCGCAATGCCACCTTCACCGTGGAACTCCACAACGGGCACAAGGTACTCGCTCACATCGGCGGGAAGATCCGCAAGAGCTACATCCGGATCCTGCCGTTCGACCGGGTGCTCGTGGAGTCGGCCCGTCGACCTCACGCGCGGCCGGATCCTCTTCTGTTGTCGGTGAAGTGAAGGTGTCGGCGCCCGGCCATCAGCCAGGCGCCGACACCTCCCCCCGTGACTACTTGATGTAGACGAGCCCGTCCGTCGTGATCGTCGGGCGGCCGCTCGTACCGACCACCACGATCTTCACCTTGTGCGTGGCGCTGCTCGACCAGGTCTTGGTCCAGATCGCCTGCCGGTACTGGGTGGTGGAGGACTTCAGGTCGACGGTGCTGACCTTGACGCCATCCACATAGACGTATGCCTGACCCGAGCTGGCCGCCCGGGAGACCACCCACGAGGCAGAGCTGCCGGTGAATGTCCAGGTCAGGCTCGCACCCTTGGAACCGCTGGAGTACGACTTGCCGCCGAGGTAGCTGGTGCTCGAACGGGACGTCCAGCTACCGGACTTGACCGCTGACGTCTCCTGCAGGACCACGGGCGTGTAGGAGGGGGACGACGTGCGGTAGTTGCCCGCGAAGTCGTAGGCCCGCATCGACCAGGTCGAGGCCGTGCCGGAGGCCGCCGTACGGTTGGAGGTGGTGGTCGTCGGGCCGAAGGTGGCCGTGGCCGGCGAGAGCAGCTTCACCTCGCGCAGCGCCTTGTCGTCCGCCGCCTTCCAGCCGAGCGTGACCGGGACGGCGGTGGTGTTGACCGTGCCGGTGCGCAGGGAGATCTTCGGCGTGGTGGAGAAGGTCGGTGCGGTGGTCTCCGCAACGACCGTCAGCGCAGGCGTGGTCGTCGTCTTGCCAGATTGGTGCGTGGCGCGGACGGCAACGGTGTGGCTGCCGAGCGCGAGGGTCGCGGCGGCGGCGGAGGTGGCGCTGCCACCCGTGGTGGCGGCCGCCTTGCCGTCCACCAGCAGCTCATACTTGGAGATCAGCGCGGCCGGTGTGGTGGCCGACCAGTGCAGGGTGATGGCGCCCTTGGCGTAGTACGTAGTGCCGGACAGGCCGGCGCCGTCGACCGTCGTGGTCTTCAGGCCCTGGACCGGACCGGCCGCCCAGTCACGAATGGTCTGCAGCTGACCGTAGAGGGAGCCGCCCGGGCACTGGGTGTTGAAGCCGTCGCGGTGACCGGAGATCCGGTTGAACGTGTACTGGGTGCCCGCGGTGAAACTCTTGGCGAAGTAGTTGGTCTGGGTCGCGCCCGCGGTGAGCTGGACGGTGCCGGCCGGGTCACCGCCGTACTGGCCGAGCTTCCAGGCGGCGATGCGCGCGATCGACGTCAGCGCGGCCTTCGAGGCAGTGGTGGAGACGTAGTTGCCGAGGACCGCGATGCCCGTGGACTCCCGGTTCCAGCCGTACGTGTGCGCGCCCAGCACCGGCAGGTCGGTGCCGCCTGCGCGGCCCTCGAAGACGGTGCCGCACTTGTCGACGAGGAAGTTGTAGCCGATGTCGTTCCAGCCCTCGACGTCCACGTGGTACGCGTAGATGCCGCGCACGATCGAGGCCGAGTCGGCGCAGGAGTAGTCGTTCGCGCCGTCCGTGTGGTGGACGAAGACGCCCTTCACATCCGTGTTGTACGTCGGCGGGTCATCGACCTTGGACTCGTCGGCGCCCCAACCGGCACGCGAGGTGATCGGCGGCTTGGGCACGGTGGACGGGGGCGCGGTGGGCACGGTGGCGGACGCGCTCGGCGAGGTGGACGCCGAGGCGGAAGCCGTGGGCGCCGCGCTCGTCGAGGGCGTGTCCGTGGGCGCCGCGCTCGTCGAAGTCGTGTCCGTGGGCGCCGCGCTCGTCGAGGCAGCGGGGCTGTCACTCTCCACGGCGAACCCGGCCGGCTCAGCCGTGACCTCGGGCTGCTTGGCCTCGGCGTCGGTCACCACGCCCGGGTCGACCAGGTTGACCTGAAGTCCCTTGGGCAGCACCGTCGTTGTGCCGTCCTTGCGGGCCACCTGCACCTGGACGCCGTCGGATGCGCCGACCCAGAGGGGCTCGGACGCGCCGCGCGTGCCCGCCTCCGGCTTCTCCAGCGGATCGACGTCGAGCTCGAGGTCGCGCCAGCCGCTCCACTCGTCGGTCGCGATGCTGTGCGTCCGCACCTGCGCGATGCCGTGGAGCCGCTTGGTGGCGCCGGTCCAGGAGACGCCGAGCAGGGAGAACTGCTCCGTGTCCTTGCGCGGCAGCTCGCGACGGTCGGTCGCAGTGGCCGGCAGCGCGAGGTCGTAGACCTTGACGGGCCGCTTGTCGCGCAGCGCCACACCGCCTCCGCCATCGGACGGGGAGGCTACGGCGTAGGCCGCCACGCCCCCGCCGCCCAGGACGACAGCGCCGAGGGTGATCCACGCCCTCCGCTTCAAACTCAATGATCTGTACGCATGAGACACACGAGGACTCACGAAGTTTCCACCCCAAAGAAGGGCCCGAAGGGCCACCGAAGACAGTCACACGCGGCGCATCCATCACATGAACAGCCATCTGTCACAGCGCAGTCGGGCGACAGAGTGTCACTGCTCGCAGAGAGCCTGAATCGGAGACAGACTCACCCCAAAGAACACACCTACCGAAGGTAAATTCCTGGGTGAGTTCCGCGCCGCGGAACCGCCTACCCACCCGATGTCGATCCTCGGGTGCGCCCCCGGCTGGACCTTGCTCCTGCCGACAACCTCATCGGCCATGACGGGAGGTGGTGTGCGGGGTCTGTGGGATCTCGACGGTGTTCGCTCGGGTTGGTGCTCCGGCGCGGCTGTCGAGGGTCGCGGCAGCGTGATCGATCGTGTTGATCGTCGTGAACCAGCACCTGCACTGAGAGGTCGTTAAGTCCGTTTCTAGTAGCGGCCTCGTCCGGGTTGGGCGAGGAAGCCTTGGCGGGCGAGGCGGCTGTGGGGGACGTTCATGTCTGGGTCGTCGGTGGGCAGCCCGAGCAGTCGTGCCGTGCACGATCTGCTGGTAGGCGGTGCCTTGGTCGTGAGGATCGGACCGGGATCGGATATTCGGTGTTCTGCCCGCCCCATGAGGACACAAGATGGTGCGCATGACTTTGGCCACCCCCATACTGCACACCGCTCGCCTGCGGCTGCGCCCCTTCACCGACGCCGACGCGGACACCCTCTTCGCGCTACACAGCAGCACCTACGTGATGCGCTACTGGGACTCCCCGCCGTGGAACGAACGGGCCCGCGCCGAGCGCTTCATCGCGATGTGCCGGAAGATGGCGGACGAAGACACCGGGGCGCGGGTGGCCATCGACCGTGCTTCTGACGGGGCCTTCGTCGGCTGGTGCGGTCTGACCGGATGGAACCCGGACTACCGCAGTGCGTCGTTGGGCTACGTCCTCGACGAAGCGATGTGGGGCCATGGCTACGCGACGGAGGCCGCGCACGCCTTGCTGCAGTGGGCATTCGACACACTGGACGTGAATCGAGTTCAGGCCGAGACCGATACGCGCAACGTGGCATCTGCCCGGGTCCTGGAGAAGATCGGATTCGTGCGTGAAGGGACGTTGCGGGAAGACTGCGTCGTGAACGGCGAGGTATCCGACTCGTGGGTGTTCGGGTTGATCAGGCGAGAGTGGCGGCCGGCGGCCGCGCCGATTCCAGCCCGCCAAGAGCGGCGTTAAGTCCGTTTCTGGTAGCGGCCTCGTCCCGGTTGGGCGAGGAAACCTTGACGGGTGAGGCGCCCGAGGCGACTGCGGGTGCCACCTGCCTGTATGCGATCTACGACCCGGTCTCCGGGGCATGCACCCTCGCCCGAGCCGGCCACCCGGGCCCCGCTGTGATGCACCCCGACGGCACCGTCACCTTCCCCAACATCCCGGTCTCACCACCCCTCGGCTTGGGAAGCGGCCTCCCCTTCGAAACCGCCACGCTCCAGCTGCCGGAGGGCAGCCAGCTGGCACTCTTCACCGACGGGCTTATCGAGAGCCGGCACCGCCACCTCGACACCGGCCTGGAACTCTTGCGAGACGCTCTCTCACACGCGGACCACACGCCGGAACAGGCTTGCCAGACGGTCTTCGACACCCTGCTGTCCGAACGCCCCCGCGCCGACGTCGCCCTGCTCATCGCCCGCACCAAGCTGCTGGGCCCCGACCAGGTAGCCGACTGGGACGTGCCCGCCGACCCGGCCGCCGTCTCCCGTATCCGTGCGGACGTCAGCCGCCAGCTTTTGACCTGGGGTCTGACCACGGTCGCCTTCAGCACCGAGCTGATCATCAGCGAGCTGGTCACCAACGCCATCCGGTACGGCGCCCAGCCCATCCGACTGCGCCTGCTGCACGACCGAAACCTGATCTGCGAGGTGGCCGACGGCTCCAGCACCTCCCCACACCTGCGCCGGGCCCGGCTCACCGACGAGGGTGGCCGCGGCCTGTTCCTGGTAGCTCAGTGTGCCTGGCGCTGGGGCACCCGCTACACACCCCACGGCAAGATCATCTGGACCGAGCAGTCCCTACACGAAGACCCCAGCGAACCCGGCATGAACCTCGCCGACGCCCTCCTCGACCAATGGGACGAATGACGGGCCGGTTGCTCCCCGCGCGGCCCAAGCGGCGGGAGGCGCGCGCCAGCAAACCCAGATCACGTAGAGCGGATGGCCACCACGGTAGGTGACCGGTGGATCACGACGCGGGCGAGGTTGTTCTTGGTGGTGAAGTCACGCTCGTTTGGGGATCCTGGCCGCTCGGCAGCGCTCCCGGTCTTCGGCCCAGGACTTGGGCAGATAGAGCTCGCGGTCGACCAGGTCGTGCCCGCGTGTGGTGGCGTAGGCAGCGAAGACACCGATCTGGCAGTTCTCGGTCCAGCCCGGGGCCCGTATTTCAATAAGTGCTCGGCAGAGGGGGGTTGGTGGGAATCTGAGATATGACCCCGTGTCAGTCAGGCCGCGTTGCCGCTCGTGCTC
>NZ_JBSGTG010000065.1:0-11589 GCF_053607285.1 Streptomyces sp. NPDC055140
ACAATGACGGGGCCGGTGAACCCGTCTGATCACAGGGTTCCAGACCCGGTGGTGCTTCAGGTTTCACCGGCCCCGTGAGTCACCATTAGGTGGTGCTTGCTTCCGGGCCGGGCCCGGTCGACCGGCGAAGGTCCGGTGTGAGCCCCCCTTTGAGGGCACGCACGTGCGATCCGTCGATCGCTGCGTCGTCCATCTCGAGCAACCCGGCAGCCCGTAACTCGGCCAGCAGCACCTCGTGCAGCCGGGGCCAGACACCCGCCTCGGTCCAGTCCCGCAGACGCCGCCAGGCCGTCACCCCGCTGCAGCCGACCTGCTCCGCGGGAACGTCCCGCCAGCTCACGCCCTTGCACAGCACGTAAACGATGCCCCGCAACGCAGACCGGTCATCCACCGGCAACCGCCCGGGATACCGGTGCCGCCGAGCCGGACGAGCCGGCAACAGCGGCACGACGCGATCCCACAGATCATCAGGCACAAGGTCAGCAGACACCTACCAAATCCTGCCGACACACCACCCAACCGCCAAGCCCCACAACGAACTTCATTCTGAAACCATCAGTTACAGTCCCGAGCGGTCCCCCTTCCGGCCGTGCAGGGGACAACGTCACGGAAGGGCACGCGTGAAGCGAGCCTGTGCCTCTGGCACTGTTGTTGGTTCAGGTGTGGTGGCGGGTGTGTTTGGCTCCCCAGAAGACGGTGCGTGTGGCGCGGATCCGGGCGGCCTGTCGGTCGGGGTCGCGGGCGTGGGGGTAGGCGGTGGCGAGGGTGTCGGTGCGGGTGAGGTGTCCGCTCCTGTCTGGGGCGGTGCGCCACAGGAACGCGTGCTGTTGTACGCCGGTGATGCCGTCGGCGGTGGGGGAGGGGGCGGTGAACTCGGTGCCGGTGGTGAGCAGGACGGTGTCAGCGGCAGGGCGCGGCGTCCAGGTTTCGGCGAGGAGGTAGAACACCGGGCGGGCTTCCAGCGCGCGAAGAACGCGTGCCGCCTGGACCACTACGAGGTCCGCCGCTACGTCGGCTGGTACCGGCACGTCACGCTCCCGTTGTCACAGCCCTGGACCTCGCGCGCTACCGCAGTTCGGCCGACACGCTGCTGCTGGGGTCGCTCACCCTGCACGCGCCCACGAGGTGATCACCGAGTCAGCCGAGTTGATGCGCACGATCTGCGACACGCTCCTGAACGATGCCCGCGATGACGCAATGAACCCGGCGACGGCCCCGGAAGGACCGATGTCGTGCCCGTCCTGGACTTCCTGTTCCGGCGCTCCTGCACCTGGGTGAGTCCGAACAGAACGGCGAGCAGGACGGCGGACGAGCCCGCGGTACCGAGGTCCAGGCCGCCCTTGGCGGCTGGCTTGGTGAGGACGAAGGCGATCCAGAACAGCAGCACGTTCGGTACCGCGGGCACCTTCATCAGCGCCACGAGCACGGCGAGCAGCCCGGTCACGAGCAGCGCGCCGCCGGCGTAACCGAGGCCGGAGCTGTCGGAAAGGAAGTCGCACATCGAAGTGCCAAGGGTGTTGGAGACGAGGATCGCCGACCAGAACAGGGACTCGCCCTTGAAGGTGACGATGTCGCGGATCAGGAACGTCATTCCGCTCAGCTTCCAGGCGAGGAAGATGGCCAGGAGGACGGAGATGAGGATCGCCGCGCCGGTGGGGTAGCCCCGGCCGAGGCCCTGCTGGCCCCAGCCCAGCTTGCTCGCGCCGCCCGCGTGGTACTTGGCGCTGGCGTCGCGGTTCATGAAGTGGGACATCGTGGTGCCGGCCATGCTGGTCGCGAGGATCACGGTCCAGTAGAGAACGGGTTGTAGCGGGAGGAGTGCAGCTGGACAACCAGTGGCACCACGAAGATCAGGAACAGCGCGATCGTGGTCAGGAAGTAGCCCAGCCTCAGGGTCTGCGCGAAGAGGTCGCCCCCGTCTCACCCAGGGTCGTCGCGGCGATCTTCATGATCCAGAACTCCAGGGTGACCTCGGGCAGCTTCTTTATCACCGACTTGGGCGTATTCGACGTGCTTGCCACGTCGAGGTCGGTGAGGACCTCCGGTTTCTCCAACTCCGATTCTCCTGTCCACAAAGAGCCTGAAAACCTCCTGAATGCGGACCGTTAGGCAGGTCAGGCCGCGTGTCGGGCGGCACTCTCCGGATCGGCGACGTCCTTGCGCGTCACGCCCAGGTACACGACCAGGCCGAGGATGACCGCCAGGAACAGCGCGCTGGTGATCACGGTGCCCAGGCCCAGGCCGCCGTCTCCGGTCGACTGGGAGAGGTAGTCGCCGATCGAGGCGCCGAGCGGGCGGGTGAGGATGTAGGCAATCCAGAAGCTCCACACCGCGTCCAGGCCCAGCCCGAAGTGGGCGTTGGCCACCGCGGCGATGGTCGCCGCGAACAGGACGGCGGACAGCCAGTAGCCGAGGTCCATGCGCTCGGAGACAAGGTCACCAGCGGCGGTGCCGAGGGCGAAGGTGAACAGCACCGCGAGCCAGTAGTACGACTCACGGCTCGTGGTGTCGATGTGGTGGATGGACAGTGTCCGCTCCCGGCGGTACCAGACCACGAAGACGACTGCGAGAACGATCGCGAACACCGTCGTACTCGTCTCCAGAGGCACGCCCATGTTGTCGGTGAGGTTGTCGCTGATCAGGGTGCCGACGACGCTGATCAGGGCCACGGCGAGCCAGTACACGCCCGGCCGGTACGCGCTGGTGCGGAACTGCACGACCAGCACCACGGCCAGCAGCGCGCTCATCAGCACCGACACACCGGTCAGGCCGAGGCCCGCCTTCTCGTTCAGCAGATCGGCCGCGGTTTCCCCGACCGTCGTGCACAGCACCTTGATGACCCAGAAGTAGACCGTGATCTCGGGCACCTTGTTCCAGCGCAGCCGGTGCCGCGCCACAGCGGCAGCCCCGCCCGCCTCGGGGGTCGCGGAGGTCTCAGACGTTTCATAGGTCATGAATAGCGACTGTGCCACCGGACACCTGAATGCATCCTGAGTGCCGCGCGGCACAGGGTGCACCGCTCGTCGCGCACCCGCAGCATGAGCCCATGAACAACAACTCCCTGCTCCTCCGCATACCGGGGTTCCTTCCCGCCCTGCCCCTTGTGACGGAGGAAGACTGCCTTGAGCACCCGAACTGCCGCCCAACCGTCGACTGAGCGGGCGATGAGCTGGCTGCGAGACAGGCTCGGCCGCGCGGTCGTCCTGACCTACGCCGCCGCCCTGCTCCTGCCCGGGCCCGGGCTGTGGCTGCGCCAGGCCCACTCGCTGCGGCTCGGCGAGGCAGGCAACCTGCCCGTGGCCACCGCACCGCTCCTGCTCTCCCTGGTGCTCTTCTCGGCCGGACTGCAGGTGCCCATACGCGCCCTGGGTACCCTGCTGCGACGCCCGATCGCCCTGTTGGCCGGGCTTGTCCTACACCTGGCGATCCCTTTGCTGACCATCCCCGCCGTCGCGTTCCTGCTGCGCCAAACCCCCGATACTGACGGCGGCAGCGGCCTGGTCACCGCGATGATCCTCATCGTGGCCATGCCCGTCGCCGCCGGAGCCACCGTATGGACCGGCAAGGGCGACGGCGACCAGCCGACCATGGTGGGACTCGTCCTCGCCTCCACCCTCCTCAGCCCGCTCACCATCCCGCTGATCATCAGCGCCCTGCTGCCGCTGCTCAGCGGAGGTTACGCGGGCACGCTCGCCCAGGCCGCGCACACCACCCACGGCGGATTCGCCCTGGTCGGCGTGGTCCTGCCGTGTGCGGCCGGCATTCTGTGCCGCCTGGCACTGCCCGCGCCGTGGTTGAGCCGCGTACTCGGCGTCGTCGCACCGGTCGCCCTGGCCGGCTCGCTTGCCCTGACCTACATCAACGCCAGTGGCGCCCTGGGGTCCTTCCTGTCCCACCCGCGTCCGCTGCTGCTCGTCGCCGCGTTGGCCGTGGCGACGCTGGTCTGCGTGCTGTCGTTCGCGGTCGGCGGCGGCGCCGCGCGCCTGCTGAAGCTGGACACCCCCGCGGCGTCGTCACTCACGCTCGCCTGCGGCATGAACAACAGCAGTGCGAGCGCTGTCCTGATCACCGCCACGCTGCCCGACAGACCGCACCTGCTCCTGCCGGTCCTCGCCTACGGGCTGCTGCAAAAGACGGCGGCGAACCGAGTCGTACGCCGGGGGCCCGGACGCTCCGTCGGTCCGGTCCCGCCGCTCTGCGCGCGCTGACGAGCCGCCATGCGGTGGTTCCGCACAAAGCAGCCGGAAGCCCCATGTTTCGACACCCGACCGCGATCAGGCACGTCGCCTTCGGCAGCCCAGGTCAGCTCACAACGGGTGAGCCACTGGTGGCCTACTCGCACCGCACTGAAACACCGCTCTCAGCCCCTGGCAGCGCGAGCTGGTCATCGCAGCTTCGTCCACCACACCCCACTGAACCTTCCCCTTGATCGTGGACACCTGGAGACTGGGACCTGAGGTTCCAGAGGAAGTAGCGCCAGGTGGGAAGCAAGTACACGAAGCGGTACACCGAGGAGTTCAAGCGGGACGCGATCGCGCTCGTCGACTCTTCGGGCAAGACGGTCACGGCGGTCGCCCGGGATCTCGGCATCAGCTCCGAGTCCCTGCGCGGCTGGTATCGCCGGGCCAAGGCAGATCGGGGCGAGGGAGCCCCGGGTGAGCTCACCACGGCCGAGCGCGAGGAGCTCAGGCGGCTGCGTCGGCAGAACGTCGAACAGGCCAAGACGATCGAGGTGCTGCGAAAAGCCGCGGTCTTCTTCGCGAAGGAGAGCGATCGGTGAACGACACGTACGCGTTCATCGAGGCGGAGAAGACCACCCACGGCGTCGCTTTCCTCTGCAGGCTGCTGAAGGTTGCCCGCTCCTCCTTCTACGCCTGGCTCGCCGCGGCCAGGACCCGATCGGTCCGCAAGGCCGCCGACGAGGCCCTGGTACACGAGATCACCGTCATCCACGTCGGCTCACGCCAGACCTACGGCGTCCCGCGCATCCATGCCGCACTGCGGCGTCTGGGGCGGCGCGTGAACCGCAAGCGGGTCGCCCGCCTGATGCGCGAGCACGGTATTCAGGGAGCCCATCGCCGCAGGCGGCGGTCGCTGACCCGGCCGGATAAGAAGGCGAAGCCGGCGCCGGACCTGATCGGCCGCGATTTCCACGCCGAGATCCCCGGCACGAAGCTGGTCGGCGACATCACCTGCCTCCCGACCGCCGAGGGCTGGCTCTACCTCGCCTGCTGGCTGGACCTGGCCACCCGCGAGGTCGTCGGCTACTCGATGGCCGACCACCACCGTGCAGACCTGGTCGTGGATGCCCTGAAGATGGCCGCCGGCCGTGGGCGGCTCCGGCCCGGCTGCATAGCGCATTCGGACCGCGGCAGCGAATACACCAGCAGCCAATTCCGCTGTGAAATACGCGAGTTGAACCTCCGACAAAGCTGCGGACGCACCGGATCATGCTTCGATAACGCCGCCGCGGAGAGTTTCTGGGCCCTGCTCAAGGAAGAGATCGGCACCAGAGTCTGGCCCGACCGGGCCACCGCCCGCGCCGACGTTTTCGACTTCATCGAGACGTTCTATAACTGCGGTTTGACCCTCGCCCCGACGCCAGTGAGGACCACGGTCAGGAAGTCACCGAGGAGGCTGCGGTCCATAAGGACGTACGGCGACAGTAGCGGGCTCGATGTCGGACTCTGCCACCACAGGAAGGCCGTGAGCAGGACGAGGCCGATAGCGAGCACGCCGACCACCCGCTGGTCGCCCCCGTCGGTCCACCACTGGGCCTGGGTGAGGCCGAAGGTGAGGGCGGCTGGCCCGAGGGAGCCGAGCAGCGCACCGGGCAGGCCGGTCGAAGGGGGTACCGGCGTTGGCGTTGGTGTCGGTGCGGTCCACCGGGGCGTCGTGCGGCAGTACGCGGACGCCACCAGGGCGACCAGAGCGAAGATCAGGTTGAAGCCCAGAATCGGGCACGCGGGCAGGGACACGCCCGTGAGCAGCCCCAGCACCGGACCGCCGACGCTGACCGTGGCGTAGACCCCGAAAGTCCTGACGCGTTCCCTCGGTCCGGTGAAACCGGTGGCCACCATGGCGAGCGCCGCCGCCGTCACGAGCGCGCCGAAATCGCCCTGCAGGACGCGGCCCAGGACCACCGCGGGCATGGGGGAGGAGGGGGGGAAGGCGCCAGCCGCCGCAGAGCAGGCTGGCCGCCGCGAAACCAGCCAAAGGGACTGGCCCGATCCCGACCGTCAGGCGGCTGATCAGGGCAGATGGAGAACTTGGACGGAAGTATCTAGGGTCAGCACGTGGCTTTCATCATGGTGTGCGAAGACGACGCGGCGGTCCGCGGCGTCCTCAAGCGCGCCCTGGAGCACGACGGCCACACCATCTCCGTCGCCGCCACGGCCGACAGCCTGCTGCGGCAGCTCGCACCGGCGCCCCATCTGGTCGTCCTGGATCTCGGACTCCCGGACGCCGACGGCCGCGACGTCTGCCTGGCCCTGCGGGCTCGCGGCGTCGACGCACCGGTGTTGATGCTCACCGCCTTGGACGGCCTGCATCACAAGGTGGGCGGCTTCGAGGCCGGCGCCGACGACTACATGACCAAACCCTTCGACATCCCGGAACTGCTGGTCCGCGTCCGAGCGCTGCTGCGCCGGGCCACCGTGTCACCCTCACCGCGCGAGGTCGTCCTCGATCCGGCGAAGCACGTGGTGACCCACGACTCGGTGAGCCAGAGCCTGACCCCGACCGAGTTCCGGCTACTGGGCCGCCTGATCGCCTCCCAGGGCGACGCGGTACGCCGCCACGCCCTCATCGCTGCCGGCTGGCCACACGGAGCGCAGGTCAGCGACAACACCCTCGACTCCTTCGTGCGCCGGCTGCGGACCAAGCTCGGTCCGCTGGGTGTGGCCGAGCGTCTGGCGACCGTCCGCGGCGTGGGCTACCGATGGCAGTGACGGGATTCCGCAGGAGGGTCGTCGCGCTCACTGTGCTGATCGCCACCGCCGTGGTCGCGATACTGGTCGTGCTCTCGCACGTGCTGCTGAGCGGGGTCACGGACGCTGACGCGCACGATCTGGCGCGTACCCGCGCCGAGGCGGTCGCGGCGAACGTCACCACTGTGGGCGGCCGTGTCGTACTGACGGAGAACAGCAGCGAGGCGCTGGACGAGGTCGCCTGGGTGTATGCCGACGGCCGCCTGATCGACGGGAACGTACCGGCAAGCATGGTCGAGCGCGTCGAGGCGCTCGCAGGCTCACGGCGATCGCAAACCGCCACCGTCGACAACTACCTCCTGTACGCGCGGCAGGTCCCGATCGACGGCCACCACGTCATGGTGATCGTCCGGGTGGACCTCACGCCCTACGAGACATCCGAGCAGCACAGTCTGACCTTGTCGCTGATCCTGGGCGGCCTCGCAATCCTCCTGGCCGGTGGTGTCGCACACCTCGCAGTGCGCCGCGCGCTGCGGGTCGTGCAGGAGATGGCCGCCCTCGCCGACGACTGGGGCCATCACGAACCCGGGCGCCGCTTCAACCTCGGAGTCCCCCGCGACGAGTTCGGAGAACTGGGGCGGACCCTGGACAACCTCCTGGAGCGCGTCGACAACGCGCTGGCGGACGAGCGCCGGCTCACCGACGAGATCGCCCACGAACTGCGGACACCGCTCACGGTCCTGCGGGCCGAGGCGCAGCTGGCGCAGCTGTCCGGCGAGCCGGTGGCGCCGGAGGCGGTGCTGAGCGAGGTGGACCGCCTCAATGCGGCGATCACGACGATTCTGCGCGCCGCGCGCGCACGGACAGACGCTGGTACCCGGTGCGATCTCCGCTCCGCCGCGTTGCGGGCGATCGCTGGCCGCGCGGTCGAGGTCGCCTTTCCCGCGAAGGCCGAGGTTGCCATGGCGGCCGACGTCGCCGTGTCGCTGCTGTCGCCCTTGCTGGAGAACGGCCTGCGGCATGCGCGGTCGCGTGTGTGGATCACCGCGCGCATCCAGGGTGAGGCAATCGTGGTCGATGTCCTGGACGATGGCCCCGGGTTCGATCCTGCGGAGGTCGACCGGGTCTTTGAAGCGGGTGTGACCGGCGGCGGCGGGTACGGGCTGGGGCTGCCGGTGGTCCGGCGCATCGCAGCCTCGGCCGGTGTGGAGGTCCGCGCGATCGCGGACGGCTGCGGTCACGTCGAGGTGACACTTCCAGCCGCGCGTGCGGCCACGTAGTCAGGTTGCTTGCAGGTTCCCCGCGTAAACCTCCCCGCATGACAACGACAACGGAAGCACGCACGCGCAGCGGGCGTCTCATGCTCAACAAGGTTCCCGAGGTCACCATCTGGTTCTGGGTGATCAAGATCCTTTGCACGACCGTGGGTGAGAGCTTCGCCGACTGGATCAACATGAAGCTGGGCGTCGGCCTGGTGAACACGGCCTGGATCTTCACCGCGGTTTTCGTCGTGGTCCTGGCCGTCCAGCTGCGGCTGAAGCGGTACGTCCCGTTCCCCTACTGGCTGACCGTGGTCGTTGTCAGCGTCACGGGCACCCTGTACACCGACATCCTGACCGACCAGCTGAACGTGCCGCTGTGGATCAGTTCCGCGGTCTTCTCGGTGCTGCTCGCGGTGGTCTTCGGCGTGTGGTGGCTGCGTGAGCGCACGCTGTCGATCCACTCGGTCACCACGCTCTCGCGGGAGTCGTTCTACTGGCTGACCGTCCTGGTCACCTTCGCGCTCGGCACCGCGACCGGCGACTGGACCCTGGAGCTGACCGGCTGGAGCCCGGGCGTCTCTGTGTTGCTGCCGCTCGGCCTCATCGCGGCGATCACGGCGCTGTGGCGGTTCGGCGCGAACCCGGTGCTGTCCTTCTGGCTCGCCTACATCCTGACCCGCCCGCTGGGCGCGAACATCGGCGACTGGCTCGCCTCCCCCAAGGTCGCCCAGGGCCCGGGCGAACCGACCGGTATCGCGCTGGGCACGTTCACCACCAGCCTGATCTTCCTCGGCCTGATCCTGGCGACGGTGGTCTACCTGACGGTGACGCGCTCGGATGTGAGCGAGACCCACGAGGCGACCCACGCCGCACACGCCACCGGCGACCCGCGCAAGGAGCGCACCGCGCTTGTCGGCTTCGGAGTGCTGGCCGTCGCCACCGCGGGCCTGCTGGTCTGGGCCCACGGTCAGCCGCACGTCGGCCCGGCGCCGGAGACCGACAACACCTCCGCCGTCCAGATGGCTCCCGGCCAGGCGGTGAAGAAGTTCCCGCCCGCGAAGGTCGCAGCGCTGAAGACCCTCGCCTCCACTTCGCTCAAGGACGCACGCTCGGGGAACGCTACCGGCGCCCACGCGGCCGCCCAGTCACTGCGTGACCTGTGGGATGCCGACCAGGGCTCGCTGCAGCCGCTGGACCAGACCGGCTGGACCTCCATCGACGCCCAGATGGACAAGGTGCTCAAGACCTTCGGCATCGATCATTCGAACCCGCCGATGTCGACTGCGCAGCAGGAGAACGAACTGACCGCCCTCCTGACGGACATGGGCTGACAGACCGCACAGCGCCCGGCCAGCCCACCCGGCCGTCGGGCTCGGTGTGCCGGGCTGCGCCGAGAACCGCGCCGCCTCGGCACACGCCGACGAGCCGCGGACAGCGCAGGCGACCGGGGCCGCTTGTGGCAGCCCGGGCGTGTCCGCAGACTCTCGTGGAGCGGTCGAAGCCGGCGTCAATGGCTTCGACCGCCCCGAGATCGCGGCCGGCTTCGGCATCTCGGTGGGAACTGCCCACGCCCACACCACTTCGCCACCCTGTCTCTGTGCGGTCGGCCCAGGGCGCGGTGACGGCATCACTGCCGTTCCGTTTCCCTGGACCGCCGTCCCGAACCGGACGTGCGGTTGGGTAGGCAGCCAGTGAGGTGCCTGTGACCAGGCCCTCTTCCAACGGCCCCCACCGAACCGGGCATGCTCGCTTTCCGGGCACCACGGCTCTCCAGTGCCTTTTCTTCTCATGAGTTCTGCCGCGAGGGGAATCCGCCGTAGTGGATGTTCTCGTGGCAGACACGGCAGACGACCAGGGTCTTGCGGTGGCGCGCGGCCATCAGCTGGGCCCAGGCAGGCTTGGGAGCCTGCCCCCGGACGTTCAGGTCTTTGAGGTGCCGGATGTGGTGCACTTCGACACCGTCATGGGACCCGCACATCTCGCAGGTGTCGGCGAGCAGGCGCTTGACGACTTCGCTGCGTCCGCTGTTCCACACCTGTGTCGGGTGATCGTCGAGGCTGCCGATCCTGATCTTGCGCTTCAGTGAGACCCCCCGCCCCACTGCGCCACCAACGGTGTTCGTCCTTCGCTTCGTTCGACGGTGACTTGGAGTCCCCGGCGGGGACCTTGGTCGGTCTTCAGCACGGTCCGGTAGCGCTGGTAGATCCTGGGGACGCGGACGCGGTACTTCCGTGCCAGCGTCTTGACCAGGGAGCGCTGCATCACGTGCTTCAGCCGGTCGAGTTGGTGGAGGTTGAATGCGAGTTGGTAGTAACCGGCGATCCCGCGGAACTCGGCCTGGTACTGGGCGACGATGGAGAAGTTGAGGCGCCCCGAAGTTCTCGGACAGCGGTCCCCATAGGATCGAAGTCCGGAACGGCGGAGAGAGCACGTGGCACAGAAGCGTAGGAAGTTCAGTCCTGAGTTTCGGGACGAGGCGGTCAAGATGGTGGTCGTGGAGTCCCGCCCGATCACCGAGGTCGCCCGAGAGATACAAGTGAACGAGGGAACGCTGGGCACTTGGGTCAGCCGGTACCGGCAAGAGCACGCCGGGGAGGAGCCTCCCCTGAACATCAGCGAACGCGCTCGCCTGCGCGAACTGGAACGCGAGAACCGGGAACTCCGTATGAAGACCGAGTTCCTGGGAAAAGCGGCGGCCTTCTTCGCCCAGGAATACCGGTGTACGAGTTCATCGACGGCGAGGCCGACAACTTTCCCGTGCAGCAGATGTGCACCTGGGCGGGAGTATCCACGTCGGGCTTCTACCATTGGAGGTCCAGGCCATTGTCGGCCACCGCGAAGCGCCGTGCGGAACTGAGGGCCGTCATCCTCCAGGTCTTCTCTGACTCGCAGGAGACCTATGGCTACCGGCGTGTCCACGCCGCGCTCCAGCGGATGAACGTGCAGGCCGGAGCGGAACTGGTCCGCGCGCTGATGCGCGAGCTCGGCCTGGTGCCATGCCAGCCGCGGCCCTGGCGGGCGACCACGATCGCCGATGATGCGGCGCCGGCCACGCCCGACCTGCTGGCCCGTGACTTCACCGCTGACGCTCCCGGGCGCAAACTGGTCAGCGATATCACCTATGTTCACACCTGGGCCGGGTTCCTGTATCTCGCGACCGTCATCGACTGCCACACCAAAGCTGTGGTCGGCTGGGCGATGGCTGACCACATGAAGACCTCTCTCATATCGGATGCACTCGATATGGCGGCCCGGAATATCGACCTCGCCGAAGGCTGCATATTTCATTCCGATAGCGGCAGTCAAGGCGGATTCAACTGGTCGTCGCAACACCTTGATCACGGAGGTATGCGATGGAACGAGACCAGAAGCAGAAGGTGCCGGAGGCGCCTGCGGGA
>NZ_JBSGTG010000066.1:0-10967 GCF_053607285.1 Streptomyces sp. NPDC055140
GAGCACGAGCGGCAACGCGGCCTGACTGACACGGGGTCATATCTCAGATTCCCACCAACCCCCCTCTGCCGAGCACTTATTGAAATACGGGCCCCCGGCCGGATCGAGAACTCCCAGGTCGCCGTCTACCTTGTCTACGCCGGCGCCCGCGGGCACGCAGCGGTGGACCGTGAGCTGTACATCCCGCGCTCCTGGATCTCTGACCCCGACCGCTGCCGGGCGGCCGGACTCGGCGAGGACACCGACTTCGCGACCAAGCCGGAGTTGGCCCGCGTGATGATCGAACGGTTCCTGGACGCCGGACACCATGTCGGCTGGGTGACCGGCGACGAGGTCTATGGCGGTAACCCGAAACTGCGGTCCGCTCTGGAGGAACGTGGCATGGGCTACGTGCTCGCAGTGGCCTGCTCGGCCGAAGTGGCCACCGGAGCAGGCAAGTTCCGTGCGGATGCCCTGGCTGCCAAGCTGCCCCGGCGGGCCTGGCAGAAGCTGTCCGCCGGACAGGGAGCGAAGGGACAGCGTTTCTACGACTGGGCCGTGATCGATCTGGTCGCCACGGGATCAGGAGGGCGCCAGCTGCTGATCCGCCGCAACCGAGCCACCGGCGAACTGGCCTACTACCGCTGCCATTCCGCCCAGCTGGTGCCGCTGAACACCCTGGTAAGTATCGCCGGTTCCAGGTGGCGAGTGGAGGAAACCTTCCAGGCCGGGAAGGGCCTGGCCGGGCTCGACGAGCACCAGGTCCGCCGCTACCCCTCCTGGAGCCGCTGGGTCACCCTCGCCATGCTCGCCCACGCCTTCCTCGCCGTCGTCCGAGCCGACGAGCATGCCCACCGGCCGGGACCCGACGGTCTGATCCCGCTGACCTGCAATGAGATCCAGCGACTGTTCATCACCGTTGCCGTCCGGCCTCTTCACGATCTGGCCCACCGGCTCGGCTGGTCCGACTGGCGACGCCGCCACCAGGCACGGTCACTGACCAGCCATTACCTACGGCAAGCCGCATCCCAGACATGAAGACCACGATCTACAGCTGGAGTACTAGGCCCAGCGCATCCCGCAGCAGGAAGACGGCGGTGTGCACAGAGAGCCTCCAGTAGCCTTCGAACGGACTGGAAGGCTATCCCTGGTGGCTGCATCTCCGGAAGAAGTCCATGGTCCGGCTAACGACGCCCCGGCTGGTGGGCTAACAGGATTTGAACCTGTGGCCTCATCCTTATCAGGTCGATCACTGGGCGTCGTTCACGCCGTTCGGCCCGGCGCTGATGTCAGGAGCAGGGGCGCCCTGGGGACCTTGGGCGTTGAGTTTCCGCCGCTCCTGTACCCGGCCAAAGACGGTTCCCACACCGAAGGCCAGAACGACCAGACCGAAAATCGCCCCGGCTCGCGTGATCATGCTGGACTCAGTCACCGCCCTGACCCCAACGTCGATGATGAATGCGAAGCTGCATGCGAAGCACCCCAGTGCGAACAACCAGTCCCGCATAGGCGCACGTCGCTTCTCTGGCATTGGGCCCTCCTCACGCGCACCTTATAGCAAGGTCAGCGGAGCTACTCTGGCCTGCTGCGCCCGCGTGCTCGGGAACACCGCTTTAGGGGCGAGGTTGAGTGACTCGGCGGCTGACCTGGGGAAGGAGCACTTTGGCGAACGTGGGGTGCAGGCCCTGCCAGCGCCTGCCGTTCCCCGTGGCTCCCCGCTCGTTCTGGCACGGTTGTGGCACGGGGGACATCTAATCCGTAGCTCTATGTGGATCGGTTATCGACGGTCAGACCGGTCAACTTCCGGTCTCCTCCAGGCTCTGCTGTACACGGCCGGTTGCTGTACTTCGCTGCTGTACAGCTAGCGCTCTTCGGCCCACGTCCGGAACATCGTCAGGAGCTCGGTCAAGTTGCCGGGACCGCAGGCGCCGTCGAATTGACGGTCTACCACTCGCGCGAAGATCCAGTCATTGGGGCCGCGCGTGATGGCCTGCTTGGGGTGCTCGCACTCTTCGAGCGAAGTGTCCTCAAGATCAATTGTGATGGTCCACCCGGGGTTGTCGAGCGTCGCGATCTTGACGCCCCATTCGTGCTCCCAATCGCCGTCGCACTGCTCCCCTGGTCCGGCTGTCGCTGAGGTTCGGCGTTGATCGGTGCCGTACGCCCCTGTTGGTGTCAGCCGCTGATGTCAGACGATCCAGGCGCCCTTGACATGAAGGGCACGTTTGGGTCAGCTCCGGGACACAAGCTCGACGGTCAGCGGGGCCACTGAGTCAAGATCGATCGTGTCTCCGGCATCCTCGGATAGAGCCTCGTCGGGGTAGTCGGCAGGCACTACGACCAGCATCGTGTGTGGGCGGGGAAGCCAGCCCACATCCTGTGGAGGGTCGTAGCGGCCGATATCAATGATCCGCACCAGCGTCTCAGGTATGCCGACGAGGCAGCTGCCACCGACGTGCAGGTTCCATGGCTCAGGGTCGGTCTTGAACAGGCTCATGGCCCATTCCGGGGAGTCGGCCGACACCGCGAAGGCTCTCTGGCCATTCCACCTGAACTGAGACTGCGGATCGATCTCGGCCCATGGCCACTCGACCGAGACATAGAAACGGGACACGTGGGCCACTTGCCCCTGCGCCTGCGGGCAGCTCACACGCAGGACGTCGCCGACCCGGAAGTCTTGATGCGGTGCGTTACTGCCCATGTTGCCCCTGTCGTCGTCCGCTCCGAGAGCTGCACGGTACCGACAGCTTCACCCACAACTCTCCCCAGCTCCCATCCCGTCCGCCGTCGACCCACACGTCCGTGGAGCGGGCGTGGTTCATGGCGTCCAGGTGGAGCGCGCCACTGTACGAACGACCTGGACGCCATGGGCCGCGTCTGCTCGGCTCTGCCTGGGTCGACGGTGGACGGGATGGGAGCCCACCACGCTCGCCACGATGTGCCCGCAGACGGGAACGGCGCCCCTCCACCCCGGTGCCGGCCGATCCCCCGCCGGAGGCATCGTCCTTGACCGTGGGCCGCGAACGTCGGGTGCTCGACTCATGACTTCCGGGCCTATCCAACGTGGGCGGGCGTCGGCGCAGCCGGGGGCGGAGCGGGCCGAAGGCAGGAGCGGCGCCCCAGAGCGGAGCCGGGAAGCGCGCCCGGCGGAGCGGAGCGCAGCCGTGCGCCTTGATGAAGTGGAGAAAGTTCCACCGCGCCACCGGTTCGCAGACCGCCGTCAGGCATCTCGCAGGCCTCGCAGTCGATCTAGGACTGCCGATGCCGCCCGCCTCCCGAACCTGGTGGGCGCGGACGGTTTCGAACCGCCGACATCTGCCTTGTAAGTTCGATCAACCGGGAGCTACTGCATGTCGCGGTGAAGAGTGCGGTGGCGTTGCGGACTGCTGGGGACCGTGGACGTACGCCGTAGTTGATGTCAGCTGTGGATGTCAGGCAGTCCGAGGCACGATGCTCACCGCGCGGTAGTCGTACCCGTCCTGCTTGAAGCCAGGGGCTTCCCATGTGAGTTCGACCTGCTGGCCGGCCGAAAGCGTGCGGAAGCCGGTCGCCTGGATGTCGGCGTAGTGGCCGAAGCAGCCGCCGGGGGTCTCGGATGAGTCAAGAACACCCCACCCTTCCTCGTCGTCCCACTCGCGGACAGTCGCAGTCACCATGGACGGAACCCTACGGCTTTCGCTGTGCAGACGCGTCTGGCATTTGAGCTTGGGCTGTTCGCAGTTGTGCGTCGTGGTTGTGACGCAGATAGACACTCAGTGCGTCTCGCACGCGGAGCCGTGGCGCATGCTCCTAGAGGCCGCGTAGCGCCTCGTACAGGTCGCCGTAGGCGGTCCAACAGTCGATGCTGCCGTCGTACAGGCTGCCCATGTACCAGTCGTCGTCGACAGGCTTCACGAGACACAGACTGTGGAACCCGAGAACGACCTCTGGGCGTGGCATCTCGTGGGCCTCGCCGAAGCCGACCCACTTCACTGACCGATCGGGATCCAGGGCGACAGCCTCTCGGTCCCCCGATACATCGCGGATCTGCTGAAGAGTCCATCCTTGGGGGAGCCGTGCGTCTGCCATACATGGATGATCCCACTCGAACGCTTCCTGCCAGTGGGCAGCGTCTACGCTGTGACCTGCGGCCACCGCGTGATCGTTTGTCTTCACACGCCGATGATCAACGGTGGCAGCGTCTACGAGTGCCAGCGGGATGGAAAGGCTCGTCGAAGGAGACGTAGTGCTGGGATTGCTGGGCTTCTACGACGAACTGGACAACAGCTGCGGCCAGCCGAACGGATCGATACGCGATGCCGTCCAGCCTGTCGGTGAGCCGGATGAGATGGACCTGGTGGCCTACCTGGACGCCGGCCACGCCCTCATCGACGTCATGGAAGGCGGACGTGACGTCATCACCGGGAGCGCCCACCGGCACTCTGCGGGGTGCTCATCCCTGGTGACCGACGGTTCCTGGCTGTGGCGCCAGGACTTCCCGCACTACGTGGAAACGCACCATGTCTCGCTATCCGGCGCGTTCATCGAACACGTCCGCAACCTGAACTATCAGATGCCCACCATCATCGTCGCACAGTTCGCTCCACACTACGACGAGACCATGCCCCTGGTCGGCTGGGCCTCGGCTGTCCCATGGCGATCGACTGCGACCACGCTCGTACCTGAACCACGAGCAGTGACCAGCAAGACCCAGTTCGACGCCATGATGCTGGCCCAGGAACGAAACCGGCCGCACGGCAGCTGGGGCAGGCCACGCAAACCGCGAAGAACATAGCCGCCACCAGCCAAGCAATCTACAGCTGGAGTACTACTGGGGCCTGTCCGGCGAGGGGATGCCTTCACGTCTCGGCGCGGCGGAACTTACGGTTTGTGGGTTACCCAGAGCAGTTCCGCCGGCCAGCGGTGTGCCCAGTCGGGTGGGTCGGTTTCGTTGTAGCCGTTGGGTGTTCCGAGTTCGGGCCGCGGCTCGATGAGGTCGTCGATGATGAGACCCGCGCCGCACAGGACCTTGACCCAGTCGCCGTAGGTGAGCTGATAGCTGGTCGCACCGTCGTCTTCGGCGATGATGTTCAGCCCGAAGTAGTCCTGCTGCAGCGTCGTGGTCACGCGGCTGGCGGCTTCGTCGTAGCAGGCTTCGAACCATGGGCTGGCGACGTTGAACACCAGGCGCCCGCCTCGGCCCAAGACGCGTGCGGCCTGCGGGACGGCCAGGTGCGGGGGCGCCCAGCTGAGCCCACCGAAGTCGCAGAACACCAGGTCGAAGCTGTCGGCGGCGAAGGGGAGTTGTTCGGCGGCGCCTTGCACTAGCGGGTAGCGGGCCGCTCCCATCGCGCGGGCCGCTGCGGCGAGTTGGGCTTCGGACAGGTCGAGCCCGACCACGGTGGCGCCCTCGGCGGCGAGCGTCCTGGACCACTGGCCGGCGCCGCAGCCGAGTTCTAGGACGCGCTTGCCGGTGACGTCGCCCAGGGCGTGCAGGTGCGCGTCGGGGATGGAGTACATGCCCCACAGCCGGGGTGTGGCGCCGATTTGCGGGTCGTGCTCGTGCTGGTAGGCGCTGCTGATCTGGTTCCAGAGCCGCCGGTTGGCGGGGATGCTGTCCACGTGCCGACTCCAGCACTGCCTGCCGGGGGCGGTCAACACGATTAGGGCACTGGCCGGCCCTCGCCTCGGTCCGGCCCTGGCTCGGCCCATGATCCGCCGGACGAGCCCTAGGCACCTCGGCGCTTGGAGCAACTACCCCTGGAGTGTCTTGCCTCCAGTGCATAAGTCGGGAGAGGCGCCGAAGGAGAACCGGGAAGCGCTGTGACCCGTGATTCTTCGCCCGTCTAGAACGTGACGGATGCGCCAAGGCCCCTCGGGTGATCATCGAGGGGCCTTGTGCTGTTCGGGAGGCTCGCCTTCTGATCCGTAGCTCAACCGGGGCTACACCTCAGCCGATCATTCACTGAGGTTCAGCGCCGATCGCTGCCGTTCTTGCTTGTTGGTGTCAGCCGCTGATGTCAGCCGACGCATCTCTACTCCTCAGCGCACAGGACTACGTCGGCAGCACGCGCGTACCCCTTTGGGTCATCAACTGCGACCCGTACTCGCCACCGCTGAGGTCCACCGATGTACTTGACGAACCGGCTCTCTCCCAGCACGTCCCCGATCACGAAACGCCGGTCGGCCAAGTAGAGCGACCCGTCAAAGACTGTGGTGAACGAGGGATCGGCGACGACACCCTGACCGTGGTCCTTGAACAGCCGCACCTTGATCAGAACGATCTGCGCTTGAACACGAACGAGGACGTGAGTATCAGAGGACGCAGCGGGAGTCCCCTCCAGCGCCAAGTCGTCGCGGATCCAGTCCGGGGACCCCAAAGCCATGATCGGATTGTTGACGTACAAGTCCACTCCGGCGATCTGCACGGGCCCCACCCCTCTGTCAGCTTGAGGTTGCCAACGTACTCAGGTACACCCGGCATCCAACCTGCCCCCCATTCCCCACCCCCGGCTCCCATCCCGTCCGGTGCCGGCCGATCCCCCGCCGGAGGCATGTCCTTGACCGTGGGCCGCGTACGTCGGGTGCTCGACTCATGCCTGTGCCGCTCGAAAACACGATTCGGGACCTGCCCTGGCCCGAAGACCGGCCCGCACAGCGCTATCGTCGTGGGCGAGTGTCCGCCTGGGCCAGGGTCAGGGGCGCAGGCGAGGGTGGCCCGGGGACACGGTGAACAGGCTCACCGACCTGCAGCAGTCAAGCGGTCGGCCTCAGTTCCTCTCCGCCGAGCGGTCTGCAGCCTCGAGACGCAGCCCCGTTACTGCTTCTCCTCCATGCGGATGGCACGCCGTAGCTCGTCGGCCGCTGTATGGCTTGCGCCCTCGCGCTGCTCCAGCATTGCCGCCGCGATGGCGTCCAGCTTGCGCTGAACCGCGTGCGCGTCACGCCGTTCGGTGTTCGTCAGTAGAGCGAGCAAGAGCAGGTTGACGGCCGCCGTGACGTCCCCCGCGAAGATCAGCCAGGGCAGCGGCAGGTGCGCAAGGTGTATGGCGACCATGCCGAGGACCAGGAGCACGCACAGGGCGGAGAACAGCGGCGAGCTGGTGACGTTCGATGCCCGCTCGGAGAAGGCGGCGAACAAGTCGCGCCCGGTGCCGCCCCGCTCGGCGGGATGCTCAGTGGTCATGCCCTCCATGCTCCCTGCCCGGCACCCGCCGGTGCGGGACCCTGGCCGGACTTGCCACCGATGCCCCCACACGCGAGTTGCGCCGTATCCGCCCGGCGGGCGCGGCCTTGGTACTGGTGGGCGCGCGTATTCAGGTGTCGCCAGTTCTGGCGCTTGGAAGACGGGGCAGTGACTGTGCGCGTTCACCGGGAGGCAGGGATTGCGTGCTGTCAGGGCCGCAGGAGCCTGACAGCAAGGAAGCACGGAGCCTGGTGGAGCTTGTTGTAGGCCGTTTCGTCGAGTTCTCGCAGGCCGGGCGTCGGGCGAGGCTCGATGAGTCTTTCAAGCATGAATCCGGCGGTCAGCAGCTCGTTCAGGAACGTTTCCAGCGGCATGCGCTGGTAGTGGACGGCCAACGGTCCCCCGGCGAGCGGGAGGTCTACCCAGTCCTCGGCGTAGTACGAGCCACCGAATTTCCTCCAGTCAGCCGTCGGGTGGGTCGTCGAGACCAGCAGCCACCCTCCAGGACGCAGGACGCGTCGTAGGTCGCTGAGGAGACGCGGCCGGTCGGCGATGTGGTGGAGCATCAATGCGCACACGACTCCGTCGAACGACGCGTCATCGATGAAGTCCAGCGGCTTCTCCGCGTCGTGCATGCGCAGTTCGGCCCGGTCGCCCAATCGCTCCCGCGCGTGACTCAACAGAGTTGCGCTGCCGTCGATTCCGACTACCTCGGCACCACCCGCCAGGAGTTCGGCCGCGTAATGCCCAGCCCCACAGCCGACATCGAGAATCTTCAGCCCGGCAACATCCCCCGCCAGCGCGAGCATCGCCGGCCGGTCGGTGTGCGCGTTGTAGGGGCTGGTGTCGGCGTTCTTTGCGAAGTAGTCGCCGACTTCGTCGTGGTAAGCGGTCTCTGCAGGCATCGTGACAGCGTCGCGCCGGTGGCTGCCAACCGCGAGCGGTTTTGTGCAACCGAGGGTGCGTCCGGTCAACGGCTGCCTCGACGCGGGTCTGATGGTGGTCGGCTCGTTTTCAGCTGCCTCCGGTCCCCCGGGGAACCCAGCCAGATGGTGACCGTGTGTGATACCCAGCGCGTACCGGCTCAAGGTCCCGCCGGCTTCTCCGGGGCCTAGGGCCTGCTCGCGAACTGGTCGCGGGGCAAGGCCATCTATCCGCTGACGCCAGTGCCGTCCCAGATCGCTCTCATCCACCACGGCTGGGCTGCCCATATGGTCTTCTCCCCGTTCGGGGTGAAGAAGATCGGGCTCGGCGGACAGCCGTGACATCGCGTCACCTCGACCGCCTGTCCTCCGCTCCCCGACTCGGCTGGTGCTCGGCTTCACTGCTGCGCAAACCCCAGCAGTGCCCGATTGGACCTGCCGTACCGGTGCGAACGACTCCGAACGGCAGTGAGTAAGACGGAAACTGAGGCAGCCAATGGCCCTCGCTCTCAGAGTGCAAACCAGGCAGAAGCCCGGGGAATGGACAGGGACACTCGGGAACCACCTGTCGATTCACGGCAACCACACCGCAGCCCTTGTGCTGCCCTTCTGCGGAAGGTGAGAATCCCTCAGCCATCGGGTCACGGTGATCAGGGGCAGGGCCGGGGGGCTGTTGTGGCGCGACGGATGAATTTGCTGGGAGAACCAGGAGTGGGGCTGTCGGGCGGACCGGGCAAGCACGTTCCGAAGGGTGCGGAAGTGCGGGCGCTGGCCCGCCGTCAGGTATGGGGTCTGCTCATCGCGCTGCTCCTCCTCTCGATGAGCGACTTGTGGGTGCACAGGCAGCAGCAGCCACGGGACGTGGTCACTGGAGCCCACGGCCCCTTTCCCGCCGCGTTCGGCGCCGGTGCCCCGGTCGCGCCTGACCGCGTCGTACGTCGGACTTCGGGATTCGATGAAGCCTTGGTCCACGGACTGTACGTACGGGAGACAGGTTCGCTCTCCGGCGTGACTGCGGCGAACGTGCGGACCGGCAAGGAGTACTGGCGCTACGAGCGCCCAGACTCGGAGCCAGGTGTGGATACGTCCGACGTGTCGGAACGCACCGTGGTGGCCGCCTTCGGCGACGGGAGACTCATCGGCGTCGATCTGCGCACGGGCAAGCTGCTGTGGCGCGTAGACATCCAGCATGCCAAGGGCTATCGGACCACGGCGCTCGTCGGCGGCCAAGCTCTCACCGAGGCCCCCGGTGCCGTGCGTGCCTTCGCCGAGCGCGACGGCCGGAGTCTGTGGACTGCGAAGACGCCCAAATCCTGCCCCGACGGACTCCTGATCACTGCGTACGCCTTCCCGGGCCACCTGAGCGTCGTCTCCTTGGTCTGCAACGTGACGAACTTCGACAGGGGCCAGTACAACCTCCTGCTCGGCATCGACAACCGCACGGGCAAGGTTCTGTGGCAGCAGCACACCGCGGCCCCCAAGCTGATGGTCAGGGGAGGCGAGCACACACTGGTCATCCCTGATGCGGACCACCCGCCGGCCATTCAGCTGCTCGACGTGAACCGCCAAGGGGCCACTGCGCGCGCTCTCACTGCCGCGGATGCATGGGACGCGGTCGCCGCGGGAGGCGGCATCGTACTGTCGGCCATCGACCCCGATGACCGATCCGAGGAGGACCACTACACTCTCCTGCGCGCCTACGGCACCCGGGACGGACACCTTGCTTGGCAGCTGCGGGCGCCGACCGGCCAGGAGTACGGGTACCCCGAGATCGCCGACGGCCGGGTGTACGTCGTACGCCAGCCGTTCCTCACGGGGAAGGACACGGGTCGCCGGATCCGCGCCGACCTGCTCGTCCTCGACTCGGGCACCGGACGACTCCTCCACACCCTGCGATTGCCGGCCATGACCGTTCCGGACGAGAGCAGGCAACTCGACGTACGTGACACTGGCGACGGGGCAGTGAGCATCGGCTGGTATGACAATGAGGGAGACGTACTGATCGCCGCGGACTGACCCCTCCCTCGTGGCGCGCACCTCGCCATCACCCAGCCGAATGGGCCTGGTGGCGTGGCGCGTCTTTCCGCATGAGGTCAGCGGAGTCTCAACGGCGAGGCAAGGCTGTCAACACTGTGGCTGCGAGGGTGACCCGTCGGACAGTACGTAGTAGGTTTCCTGCCCCGCCCGATTCCCGGGGGCTGGGCAGGACTGTCCGAGTGGACACGACGAAAGAACCGGCTCGGTGGCGAGGATCAGAAGAATCCCCAAGGTGGTGTGGGCCATCGCAGGACAGGCAGGGCTGGTGGCATTGCAGGTGGTGTTGCTCCAGGAGCACGCGGCCGTGAGTGGCTCGTGGCTGACGCGCCTGATCCCGCTGGCTCCCACGTTGTTCGCCCAGTACATGATTTGGCGGCTGTTCCTGAACCCATACGTATCGTTCGGGCAGGATCGCTTCCGCGTGAACAATCTGTTCACGCACTACCTCGTCCCCTACCACTCGATCACGGCGCTGGAGGGGCGGACTGCCCTCACCCTTGTCGTGTCGGGATACGGTCGCCTTCCGGTGGCTGCACTCGACGCCGCTCCTCTGACGGGCAAGGCCAAGCGGGACGCCGTCGCGCAGGAGCTGCTGCGTCGCCGCGACGCCGCCGTACCAAGGGCCGGACATGGCTTCGAGAAGCGCAGCACGATCGGGCTCCCGGAGTGGCTCGGACCTGTCACTTCCCTCGCGCTCTTGCTTGTGGGCAGCTTCGCATCGAGCTTCGGATAACGCGGTCCGCGTTCTGCTGCGCTACATGCGCCCCTAGCTTGACTCTGTCGGGGATCTTGGAGTTTCGCGGTGCGACAGCATGGTCAACGGGCATGCTCGGGTAGTTCCGATGACCGATGCAGCTGTCGAG
>NZ_JBSGTG010000067.1:0-10366 GCF_053607285.1 Streptomyces sp. NPDC055140
GCCCGGGCCCGAGGAACTCCTACGAAGTGACCGTGTTCCGCACCGAGAAGATCACCTTTACCCTGACCGCCGCATCCCTCCAGGATGCTGAGGAGCGCTACCTCCTGGACGGTGAGGAGACCGGCAGCAAGACCGTCGAGCTGCGCGTCGAGTCCGTCAAGCGCGAGGAAGAGCAGGAACCGGCTCGCCCCGTCTGACCGACGCCACCCCGGTTCCGCGCTCGCGGTGCCGGAGCCGTTTCGCGCGCCCCGACACTGGCCGAGCCGGCAGAGGTTGCGGCCCTTGGCCCCAGCCCCGCCATGGTCGGCGGGCCCTGGGGGCGGCATCTCAACGCCCATCACCCCCGCCGCCCGTCCCCTGCTGCCCTGTACCGGCAGCAGGGGACGGGCACCGACCCGGACGACAAGGACCCGCCGTGTACGAGAAGCCCGACCTGAACGCTGCCCTCGCCGACCTGCGCGCGACCATCGCGGAGTGGAAGGCCAGCCTCGCCCGACACCTCTCCGACGAACGGAGGGGTAAGGGGATCGCCTGGGACATCCAGCTCATGGAGGACCGCGACGACATGGCTGTGAAGATCGTGGAGTACTTCGACGCGATCGACGCAGAGATGACCAAGCGAGGCATCATCGACAGCGGCGCCCCGTCGGCATGGACCCTCGACCGCCTCACGGACGAGCAGCTCGCCGCCGCGAAGGCTGACTGGCCGGAACTGGCCCTGTTCAGGGACGCCACCGTGCGTCGGGTCGCCGATGTCCTCGGCATCCACATGGTCCGAGACATGGCCCGGCAAGCCGTACGCAACGCCCCCACCGTCCTCAAATCCCGCACGAAGTAAGGCCAAAGGCCCGCCGATCCGCTGCGCCCCGGCCTTCGTCACGCGCGCCCGGGACCCGGGCCGCCGCCCGTCACCACTTGCGCGGCTTTCCGGCGGCCGTTCCACAGTGCGCGCATCCGAAGTTCCGCGCACTGTCCACCCCGTCAGCCACACAGCAGGAGGCCACCCAATGACCGCGACCCGATGGTGCGTGAGCACCTACAGCGGCAGGATCATGACCACCCTGTGGCCCGACCGCTCGTACGCCCCGGTCAACGTCTACGAGAATGGCTGGCTCGTTCGTGTCAGCGCCCGTGTACGCACGGGACACTGTCGGACCTGCCTCGGTGCTGGCTGCGGGAAGCCCGAGGTCAAACCGTCCTACGACGGCCCGTACTCGCGCGTCCCACACGAAGTGATCACACGCGGCCGAATGCACATGCCTGGTTGGCAGGCGGACCCCGCCGAACCGGTCGCGAACACCCCCGCACCGCAGCCCGCCCGCGTCTGAGGGTCCGCTCAAGACGGTGCGGGCCTTCTGCGAGATCCGGGAGCCGAACCCCTCCTGAACGGCTGCCTCCTGCTCGTCCGTAACGGCCGTGTCCTCCTCAACCAGCCCGCCACCTGACCACCCCGCCGCCCCGCCCCCGGGCCCGTACCGCCACCAGCGTGGCGGGGCGGGCCCCTTTTGGGTGTGCATTGCCTGCCAGCCGCGGGCCACCGCACCCTCACCCCGTCAACCAGCCGCGCCCTGACGGGAGTTCCACCGTGACCACCGTCGTGACCCCCGTCGGCCGGTGCCTTGCCGACCTTGGCCTTCCCCGCTCCACGCTCGGGGCCACACCGGCCCGGCAGCCGCCCGGCCACCGAATACGCCGAGATCCTCACGCACCTGGCCACCCTCGGCCTCGACAAGCCCCAGGAGGCTTGATCATGAGCGAGTTGCAGCAGATCCACCCGAGCCCCGGCCTCGACCCCGGCTGGCACTGGGACCTCCAGTGCCGCGCCCGGTTCCAGCACAAGGGGTTCACGGTCAATGTCCTCGTGCGCCCCGCAACGGCCGAGGACGGCGCGTACTACCTGGGCACCGAGCCCAGCACGAACGACGTGGTGATCGTCGGTACGGTCACGCTGGACTCCCGCGAGCTGTCGAGCGCCGAGCACGGCGCCGACATCACCGAGCCGCACCACATGCGCGAGGCCCTCGACCACGTCCTCGACGCGGCCGTGAGCGACGCGCGCAGGCAGGTCGCCAGGCTGGTCGAGCTGCTCGCTGACATCGACGTCAAGCAGGCGCCGACGCTCGGCGAGACGAGGCGGTGAGCCGATGAGCGCGCATGCCCGCTGCTTCGCGGTGAGTCAGACGCCCGGGGGGCGCCATGTGACCTGCCAGAGGTCCAAGGACCACAACGCCGACAAGCCCAAGCGGGAGAGGCTGCACCGCACCCTCGACGACGGGGGATGGGTATGGCCGGGCGATGCAACCGCGACCCGCGAGGAGGTAGGAGGTAAGCCAGTGAGCGCCCACCCGTGTACGCCCCGCCGCCAACAGCGCCCCGAGAGGGGCTGAGCGGTCCAGAGGGGCGTGTGCCACCGCCGCACCCCGCAGTCCCACAAGACGGCCGTGTTCCGGCCTCCGACGGCCGCCGGGGCCGTGGGGCAATAGGTTGTGGGGCTAACCCGGCCCCGTACGACAGTCACATCAGCCGGGAACGCCCGCCACGAACCCCCTCTCGTGCGCTGTGCGACCGGCCCCGGCCTGGCCGCGCGATGGATGCGGACCCCCCATTCCCGCCCCGCGCGGCCCGGCCACCCCTCAACCGGCCCACACACAGCAGGGACGTCCATGCCCCACACCGCGAACACCAGCACCAGCGTCGGCGTCAGCACCGTTGACCGTCACTGGGTCCTCATCCGCTGCTGCGGACTGTTCACCCACTACCGACCCGCCCCCGACAGCACCACCTTGGTGTGCACCCGATCCGGCGGCTACGAAGGCTGCGGCCGCACCATCCACCCGGCCGAGTTCCCCCAGGCCGCGCACGGTGACGAGGTGACCATCCATGACGGCGTCCTGAAGTACGGCATCGACCCGGCCGCGACCTTCACCTACAGCCACAAGGGCGAGTTCGGCTGGCCCCGTAGCTTCACCGCCCGCGAACTCGACCGCTATCTCGCCGAGATCTGCGTCTGGCAGAGCTTCGTGATCGACGACGCCCTCCTCGAAGCGGCCCGTACCCGCGAGTGCCACCACGAGTCCGGCTACGGCCTGAAGACCCGCATCGTCCGTGACTGACTGAGCCCCGCGACAGCCGACGCCCGCGTCCTGGTCTGCAGTAGCGGCCCAGGCGCCCGCGTTCACCGGCCACGCCCCCGCGTCTTGCCCCGTCGACGCCAGGCCGCCCCCAGCCGGCGCGCGCGGTCCCGGGGCCCGCCGCCGCTTCCCCGACTGTCGCTCGTCGCCCGGCGCCCGGGTCTGTCGGGCGGGCTCCACCTGGGGCTTGTGGGGCTAACCCGGCCCCGTACGACAGTCACATCAGCCGGAAACGCCCGCCACGAACCCCCTCTCGTGCGCTGTGAGCGACCGGCCCCACCTCTACCGGCCCACACACAGCAGGAGACCGACCCTGACCACGCCCCGCCCGCGCCCCGCGACCGTCACCGCCCGCATCGAGGACACCCCCGACACCACGCCCGTCGACTTCTTCGTGCCCGGCGCCCGCTACTACGACGGAGACCCCTACAAGGCTCCCGAGCAGGCGCACACCTTCCAGTGCGACACAATGCCACCCACCCCCGGCCCGGCGCTGGCCCGCGCGCCTTCGGCTTCCTGCGCAGCAACGCCCCCGGCGCCGACTAGTACTCCGCCGCTCTGAGCGAGAACGACCTCGCCAGGTGGACCCGCATCCCCGCCGCCCTCACCGCACCGACCGGCGACACGCCGACGGAACCCGCCACGCACTGACCGGCGCAAGACACTCCCGCCTCGGCTCACCAACCCCCGGTGCCGCCATCTGTGTACGGCGGCGTCGGGGGTTGCGGGCGTTGCTGTGCGACCGGGCATGGTGGTGTTCACCCGGCCCCGAGGCGAAGGCTGCTCAGCCCCTCGCAGTGTCCGGCCCACCCCAACACCGGCCGACTTGTCGGCCCATGCACCGTGGAGGCCCGCATGCGCGTCACCCGTAGTGGCTTCGTTCTGGAAGGCCCCGACATCCTCGAAGGGCTGCGGCAGACGGCCGACCAGTGCTCGAACCCCGCACATCGCCGGTTCGTCGACACCGCGATCACGGCGTTCGAGGAGGACGGCCCTGACGCGGAGCCCCTCCTGAACGACTGCCCTCCCCGGGTCGCCCGGCTCATCTTCGACGAGGTCGCCGAGGCATACGTAACCGTCCGGCAGGCCGCCCGCGCCGAAGCCAACGGCACGTCCATCACCCGCGAGCTGGACCGCCCCTACACCAGGCACCGCCGTGAGAGGGCCTGCAAGGCCGCCCGGGACCGCCGTCTGCGCAACGCCACGGGCCTCGACCGACTCCGGTGCCGCCTCACGATGGGCTGACAGCCCGCCCCCCTTCCTCCGCACCGGGACACAGCAAGACAGAGCGCCCGCGCCGACGGCCCGCCCCGCATCGGGGCGGGCCGCAGCCGTTTCGCACTCCCGGCCCGCACCCCCCGGCCCGCAGCCTCCGGGGCCGCGCAGAGCCCGGGCCACCCCGACCCGGCCCGCCACACCGCCCGCGGGCCTGATGCGGCTCCCAGCCCGCCCGGCCCCCACGGTGAGCCAGTCGATAACACCCCGTGCCCCTCGACCGCACCGGAAGGCGTCACGTGCCGTCACCGGCGCCGAGGTCTACCCGCCGATCACCCCCGAACGCCCACCGTCCGCACGGGAGTCGGGGGCCGCAGCTCGGCCGCGGGTCGGGCGGTGCCACTCAGGGTTGCGTCTGTTGCCGGCCGCCGCGTCACGGTACTGACCACCGGCCCGGGGGAGCGGTGACCGCTCAACCCGCCCCCCGGAGCCGGACCCCGGACCCATCCCCATTGATCCCTCTGGCCGAGAAGGAAACCCCCTGTGCCCGCGACTTTGACCTACCACCATGCCCGCGCCGACCTCACGTTCACCTGGGACGGCGGCACCCAGATCACGATCCGCCCCGGGAACACGGTCCCGTCCTGGGGCGTCTACCCCGACCGGATCGACATCCGCGAGCCCGACATGTGGCGCAGCGACCTCCTGCCCACCGACCAGCGCCCGCCTCACCGCACCGGCCTGGACGTCGTCCTGCTGCCCTTCACTCCCCAAGCACTGCGCGACGCGTGTGGCGCCTGGTGGGAGGGCCGGGAGATCAACACCGGCCGCGACTTCGCCCAGCACCCATGGGCCTGGGACGTGTTCGGCGGCAAGGTGCGCGTCCGCTACCAGGGCGGCGCGGCCATCGAAGCGACCCCCGCTGACAGCGAGGACTGGCGCCCGGTCATCGACCTGTGGGCAAACGACCGCACCCCCGCCGACGTCACCACCACCTGGCTGACCCGCCGCGTCGACGGCTGGACCACCGGCGTTCTGGAACAAGAGGGCATCTGCACGCCCCAGCAGGGGGCACCGGACCCGGTCCGCCACGGCGACCGTGCGCATGACGAGATCGTCGCCTGGACGACTCGCAGCCTGCCGACCCAGGCCAAGGCCGACAGCATCACGGGCGCCTGGCACACCTGGATCAGCACCACCGCGCGTGACGTATGGAACGCTCCAGGCGGCCCCGGGCCGTGGCGCAACGCCGGTATCGCAGAACGGCCGATCACTGACCGGGCAGCGTGGACGTACCAGGACGCCACCGCCGACGGCACCCGCTTCAACTTCGTGTGGCGCGGCGGGAAAGCCGTGCACGTCACCAGCCCCGACAACCCCCGGCTCGCCACACTGGACGACTCCACGTTCCTGCTCCACCCGCGTGAGCAGGCCACCGGCACCCTCCTGGCCTGGCTCCAGAAGCAGGCCCAGCAATGGATTGCCGCCTGCAACACCGCGAACACGCACGTACCCACCCCCTACACCACGCTCCGCCATGCCCCCTGGCGCATCGTCCTGACGGGTCCCGGCCTCCACCGGGAAGCCCCCTACCTCACCGAGGACGAGGTATACGCAGCGGCCCGCAAGGCCCAGCACCAGGCCGCCAACGACCAAGGCGTCACCTTCCGCTCCCTGACCAGCTACACCGACCACGCCAACGGCGTGCGCGGCATCCGCGTCCAGCGACGGAACCCCGACGAAAACCGCTGGGAGACCCACAGCCGCCCCTGGCACAAGAACACCCCGGCCGAGGACGCGCTCACCCCGTACTCCAGTGGCCACCCCGCCAGTTGACCACCTGCCTGCGGCGCCCGCCCCTGCACGCGGTCCTTGAATGCGTGCCGTCTGTGCGGGAGTCGGGGGCCGCAGCCCGGCCGCGGCTCGCCGCTTCGCTGTCCGGGGTTGTGTGTCTTGCCGGCCGCCGCGGCACGGTACAGACCACCGGCCTCGGGGGAGCGGTGAGCATTCCCGCCCCGGAGCAGCCGGCCGAGGAGACGCCCACCGCTCCCGCTGCGCCTTCCGCCATCGGGAAAGCCGAGGAGCTCGCCGACGTCACCGACGTGATCTGACCGGCCTGGTCCCTCACCGCCCGGGGCGCGGCATCTGTGTCCCGGCCCCACCCTCACTCGCCGCACACGCCCACAGGAGACCACCATGACCGTCGTCGCCGTCGCCGAGCGCCCCCTCTACCCGGAGTGCCGCCGCTCCTGGATGCAGGACTTTGTGGCCCCGACCTGTGACGCGTGGATCGCCGCGCGCGACATCTACCGCGCCGAGCGGGCCCAGTTGAAGGCGGACAACGCACTGCGCGACATGAACAGCCGTGCTGCGGTCCGCTACTGGGCGCCCCGGCCGCAGGAGCGCACCGCCCGACACGCGGAGCTCACGAGCGAGCGTGACCGTGCCTGGGCCGAGATCGGCACGCTGCTCGCCCGACGCGCGGCGTGCACGTGCACCGGGCCCGACATGCCGCGCTGAGCGCCACCCCTCCGCAGGCCGGGGCACGCGCCGCGCCGCGCCGTGCCCCGGCACCCTCCCCGCGCATCTCCTGCACCCCCTTGGAAGGCACGCCATGACCACCCTTGCCGAACTTGTGCTCGCCGCTCTCCGTATCCAGGGCCTGGCCGGTTTCGTCGACGACGACGGGGTCATAGCCCACCCCCGGACCGTCACCGCCGACGAGGCACGGAAAGGCGTACACGTGCTCATCGGCGCGTACGCCCCCATGAACGAGCGAGCCCCGGAACGCGCGCCCATCGCCGCTGTGGCCTACCGCCACGACGGCGGTGCCGACTTCGAGGCGCTGGAAGACATCTTTAGCGGCACCGGCGAGGCGCCGCTGACCACGGACGTGACAGAGGCCGCCGAGGCAACAGCACGATGGTTCGCCGGCTTCGTCACCGTCCCCGTGGAGCGTGCCCGCGAGCTGAACCGCGCCGCGCGCCTCGACGAGGACGCCAACACCCCAGCTATCCGCGTAGCAGGAGCCACCGTGCAAACGTACGTCGACCCGGAGCGCGGGCAGATCGTCGTGTCCGTCCACCTGGACACCGGCGACATCCCGAGCGACCTGATCAGCGCCGAGGAGACCGTGCCCCTGCACATCACGGTCAACGGTCACCAGGTCTTCAACGCTCGCTGACCACGCATACGGCCGGGAGCGGTGACCGCACGCGCCGCGCCATGCCCGCACAGCTACGCCCCTCAGGCGGACTGACTCCGCCCGCGCACCACCGGCCTCCTGCCCAACCAGGTTGCGGCTGTTGCCTCACTGCTGGTCAGGGTCGGCGTACAGCCCAAGCCCGAGGCGAGCGGTGAGTACCTCGCCGCCCGCCCCACCTTCGCCGGGCCCCCGCCCGTCCCCTTCGAGAAGCGGAGCATCATCATGGCCACCACCCCGACCACCACCGACACCGGCGACCTGTGGCAGAACCTCGCAGACGCCCTGAACGCCCTCATCGACGCCCGGCAGTTCCCCCACTTCCACGACCTGTACGGGACGCGCAACAACTGGCAGCCCCAGCCCTACGCCTCCACCGCTGCTCGCACTGACGCCCCGTGGGTGGTCTTCGACCTGTCCACCCGGCAGTTCACCGTCTCCAGCCGCGAGCGAGCCCTCAACGGCGAACACGGCCGCCTCAGCCGCCGGTCCAGGAGACGGCGCCGCTGACCCCGGCTACCCACCCCCTGCGGGCCCCGCCCGGAGCTCCGCACCGTTTCCGCATCCTGCCGCCGCAGCCGCAGCCGCAGCCGCAGCCGCAGCCGCCGCAGCAGCCGGAGTCCACGTCGTCGAAGACCGTCGTCCCTGCCGTGGTACCAGCGGTCGGTGCTTGCGAGGTCACCCCCGGCCAGGCCACCGCCCGTTCCTGAACGGCTGAGCTGCCCTGCAGGGCCCGCCCCCGGCGCAGGCGTCCCAGGGGTCGGGCCACACCCCCGCCGCCCGTGTCACCGGGGTGCCAGGGGTGGCCGTGCCGTTGCGGTGCTTGCCCTGCACCAGGTCAGTGTGCGTTCACCGGTCACGGACCGGCCGCCCCACCCTCACCCCTCACCCGCCTACTGCCCACGGGAGTTATCTGTCATGGTCCACTCTTTTGTTGTCGCACTGTTCGCTGTTGTGGCCTACACCGCATTCGTGTGGGTACTGGGCCTGTGGAGCCGAAAGACCCGGCTGAGGGCTGCCACCGGCGTGGTGATCGCGGCGACCGTCGCGGCGATCTGGCAGGAAGAAGCCTGGTACGTCGTCGCCCTCCTCAGCAGCCTGACGGGCCTGCTCCTCGCGGCGCTGCTCGCTGAACCTGCCCACCCCTACGACGATCCCGACGACTCGACCCAATGGGTGTGGCGCCTCGGATACTTCGAGGTCCTCTACAACCCCAGCCTCAAGAGCCTGGCCTTGTCCCGGGGCCCGCGCGGCGGGAAGCACTCCTGCCGTCACTGCCACGGCAGCGGCTTTCTCCCGTGGTGGGAACGCACCAGTCAGGAACCCGCCGACGACACGAGTACACGCTGCCCGACGTGCCCCACCCGCCGCGTCTTCTTCAAGTACCTTCCCCTGTGGCCCGTCCGCACCCTCGACCGGCTGCGCTGCCGCTCCACGCGCCGCCGCACGGCAGACAACCACGACGAGTTTTACGACACCCCCGGTCCCACCGGCGGCTACAGCAACGAACCGCCGTTCTGACCAACTCCGCATGAAACACGGCCCCCGGCCATCCGGCTCCTGGACGCTGCAACCACGCAGCGCCCGGGAGCCGACCCGTGTTCCCCCGCCGCCCCCGCCACGCCGCACCGACCGGCGCAGGCCCCGTCACCTTTCGGGTACTCAACCGGATCCCGCATCACCCGCCACCGTGGCAGGAGTGCTGCGGCTTGCCTGCCTTGCCTGCGTCTCCCGCACGGTGTTCCCCGCCCACCACCCCGATCTAGGGAGCCTGCCGTGCTCTACCTTCCGCAACAGCATGTCGCCGCCGTCGAGCGGGCGGATGCGGCCCTCGCAGCCCGCTTTCCCCAGCACATCCCCGGCACGCAGGACGGATGGCTCATCCTGGCCCGCTCCGGCAGGCCGATCGCCGTATGGGACCTCAAGGAGAAGATCGCCGCCGATACCCCCGAGCAGGAAGCCAAGCGCCTCGAACTCGCCCGGGAACTGGCTGCCGCCGGCCTGGCCGTCACGCTCCCTGCCGACGCGTACATGGTGTTCTTCGCAGAGATCCCCGCCGACCGCACCGGCCCTCGCTACACCGTCGTCCACGACGACAGCGATCTCGGCAGCCTGTTCGGGCCTCCGCACCTCGTGATGGACACCTGGACGAATGTGCACGTCGCAACCGCCCACACTCCCGAGAAGGCAGCCCAGCAGTGCGCTGACTTCATCCGGGCCCAGGACGCGCTCGACGCGCGCGTGGCCTCCGGCAGCCTCCCCGCAGGCAGCCACACGACACCCGGCACCACCGCCTGACCCGCGGGCGCCGCCTCGGCCCTCCCCCTCGGCCTCGGGCGGTGTTGGGGGCGGTCTCGCTGACCACCGGCCCCACTCCACCGCCGCACGCGCCGGGCCCCCTACTGCCGGGCGCTGCCCCGCGCCCTGGACGGCGGTCGGTTCTTGATGAACATCCACGGCCCCAGGGCCACGCCAACGGTTGCCTCGCCCGTCGCCCGTCGCCTGTCGCCTGTCGCCTGTCGCCTGTCGCCTGTCGCCTGTCGCCTGTCGCCTGTCGTCGGTCGGCCGCCTGCCCGCGCCCCGTGGTGCTTGTGCTGCTTGCTGTCTGCCGTCCCATAGTGCGCCGTATCCGGGCCGGGCCGGTCGGCCCCGGCATGCGGACTCCACCCGCCCCTGTATCGAAGGAGCTTTCATTTCATGATCTGGATCAATCTGCTGGCGGCCCTCCCGATCGGCGCCATGGTCATGGCGAGCGTGCTGAAGGTGTTCGGCCGGGCGTCCACCGCGCAGATGCTCACGACCGGGATCGCCGCTCTCC
>NZ_JBSGTG010000068.1:0-6367 GCF_053607285.1 Streptomyces sp. NPDC055140
GAGGTAGAGCCACCGGTGGGGGAGGTAGAGGGTGGTGACGAGAAGGGCCAGCCTGGCAGGGCGTGCCACCCAGGCCCAGGCGAACCTGCTGGGCATCAGCCTCGGCGACCTGGTCCTGCTGATCGAGCGGACCTACTACGACACCGACGGCCGTCCCGTCGAAACGGCAGACATCGTCGTCCCCGACGTGCGCTGGGAAGTCGCCTACGAGTACGGCATGGAACAGCCGGATCAGTAGGCCTGGATCTGGGGTCTTTTCCTGATGCGGCCACGACGTTGCCGATCACGATCCCGCAGCACCTACGACGGCCGTCACGAGGTCGCCAACAGGCGCAATGAGGACCTGCTCCGCGAGTACGAATGAGACGAGCGCCGCATCACCTTGGCCCCTGGCATTCTGCCCAAGGGCTTTGTCGTGTGAGCCCTCACCGGGCGTGAAAGTTCAACCTGTCAGGGCTGGTCAACCGATGCATTGGCCTGACGACGTTCCGTTTCCAACTGCTGGGCGAGTGCGTCCCGCGCGCTATCCAGAGCGGTCACCATCTGCAGGCGCCAGTGCTCGAACTCTGCCTCACTCTCGACGCCTAGGTCTTGCCGCAGAGCGACTCGGAGCAGGTACACGCCGTCGGACAGGGGGCCCTTGAACCATGCTGCCGCTCGCCGGTACGCCGCTTCATGGTCTGAGCTGCTTGGCAGTTGCTTGACGACGGAGTATCCGATTCCGAGGGCTCTGTTCAGGCTGGAGGCTACTTCGAGGAGATCGCTAGCCAATGTCATCTGCGCCTGTGAGTAGTGCTCGGCCCAGGCCTCCTTTGCAGCATCAAGGAGCGCTGGATCCAGCGCCTCCCCGCGGGCAACGGCCTCGACGACGTCCCTGCCGGCAATTCGGTAGGCACGAGCCGTAGTGTTCAAACGAGCATAGAGATCGCGCTTGGCCTGCACTGCTTGCTCGGCCCGTTCCTGCTCCTGCTGACGGTCGACGCGCCGGTTCTGTTCCCGAGCCTCGGCCCGACTGGCGCGTTGGCTGAGCACTGCTCCGCCCAGAGTGCCGCCCAGCGTGCCTGCGACGCTGATGAGTGCGACGGCAAGCGTGGTCACATCCACGAGATCCCCCAACTCGTCCACGAGGTAGCCGACAACCCGTATCCGGGACAGGACTTGGCCTGTGCCGGGCCGCAACTAGAGATCGAGCCTCTAGGGTCACGGTATGACCAGACCATTCATATGGCTTCTCGCCTGCGCCGGGTTGGGTGTGACCCTATGGCTGCTGACCAGCGCACCCGACATCAGCTCCGGCTACCCCCAATCCAAGTGCCACGCCGTCCTCGGCACCGAATGGACCCCTAATTATGGGTCGATGGAGAAGGGAGCGGAGACGACGTGCGCCTCGTTCCAGACACGACGCCTGGGATGGGCTGTGCTGGTGTCGGTGCCGACGGTGGTGCTGGCGGCCGCGGGAATGCGCAAGCGCGGCACCTGAGCCTGCTCTTGCTCACCTGGGCATAAGAGGGCATCTGATCTAGCTAGTTGGTGATTTGGGATGTTCTTGTGACTGCTGGCGGTGGTGGGGCGTTGCACAGTGGGTGAGCACTCGTCGTCCTTATCGCAGTGATGTGTCCGATGCCCGGTGGGCTTTGATCGAGCCGGTGTTCGCGGCGTGGCGCGCCGGGCGGACCGGGCCCGGTGTGGCGGCGCGGGTGCATGACCTGCGGGAGATCGTGAACGCGATCCTCTATGTCAACCGCACCGGCATCCCGTGGGAGTACCTTCCGCACGACTTGCCGCCGCACAAGACCGTCTACGACTACTACGCGAAGTGGGAGGCGGACGGTACCACCGGGCGGGTCCACGATCTGCTGCGGGACAAGACCCGCCGCGCCCACGGTTGCGCCGCGCAACCGTCGGCAGCCGTGGTGGATGCCCAGAGCGTCAAGACCTCGGCAAACGTGGCCGAGACCAGCCAGGGCATCGACGCAGGCAAGAAGATTAAAGGCCGCAAGCGTCACCTGATCACTGACACGCTCGGCCTGGTCCTCGCCGTCATTGTCACGGCTGCCTCGGTGCACGACTCGACCGGTGGGAAACAACTGCTGGACGAGCTGGCCGCCACGCATCCCACCGTGACCAAGGTCTGCGCGGATGGCGGTTACCAGACCAGTGTGTTCCAGCACGGTGCCGGCCTGGGCATCGACGTCGAGGTCGTCAAACGGCCGACAGCGAAAGGCTTTCAGCCGCTGCCGAAAAGGTGGGTGACCGAGCGCACCTTCGGCTGGCTGATACAGCACCGGCGGCTGGCACGGGACTACGAAACCCTGCCTCAAAGGTCCCGGGCAATGATCCACTGGGCGATGGCTAACAAAATGAGCCGAGAGCTCACGGGAGAATCCGCACCACCCTGGCGAATCGAATCCGGCGAATCGGTCAACACGCCCTGAACGTTGATCAGATGCCCTCTTACAGTCCCTAACTGGAAGGACTTAAGGGCAGACTGCTGTCAGCGGCGTACGGACAGGCGGCGCCGGAACAGGGGCGGTGCGGGATGGGGACCACAGAAGTGCGAGCCGTGGTCGTGGACGTGGTGGCGCAGTACGCACCCGAAGAGGCCCCGGTGCTGGCGGCCTTGGCCCATGTCGACGACGCACACGTGGTCAGGATCTTACGCGGGCGGCGCAAGACCGAACCGCTGGGTTTCGGCTTCGCCGAGGTGGTCGCCGTGGTGACCCCTGTGGTGTGGCTGGCGGTCGACGAGGCCTGCCGCTCCGCGGTGCAGTCCTCGGTCGATTCGGCTCACGCACGGTTGGCCGGTGCCGCGCGCAGGCTGCTGCGCCGCCCGTCCGCCGCAGGTGCCGCCGGGGGCTCCGCCACAGAAGTTCCGGAGCTGTCCCGGGACCAGTTGGATCTGGTCCACCGTCGGGTGACCGAGGACGCCCAGGCCGCCGGTCTCGCCGCCGAGGACGCCGAAAAGCTGGCGGACCGCGTGGTTGCCCGGCTGATCCTGGCCCGGCCCACCCCCGCAGACACGGTTTCGGGTAGGGACCGAGTCAGAGGCGGCACAGACGGCGGTGACATCACGCCGGACGACAGGCCCAGGGCATGACCGGCCCGGACCCGTACACCACCTTCCCCTATCCCCACCTCACGGGTCCCCACGACGAGGACGGCAGCGGGCGTCCAGGCATTCCCTCGGGGACCGTTCTGCGCTTCGCCCTTCTTGCCGTCGGTATGCTCACCGCCACCCTGGAGATGACGAATACCGCGGCCTCGCTGCTTTTCGCCGACGGTACCGGTCTGGGCTGCTGGTTCGCCGTGGGTGACGACAGCGCCTTCTGGCGTGCCGCTCTTGCCGGTCGCACCGGGTCTCCGCTTGCCGAGTCCTGTCTCACCGAACCCGTGCAGGGCGGAATCCACGACTGGGGGTATGCCGGCACGGCTGCCCTGCTCGCCACTGCCACCGTCCTCTACTGGCTGCTGCCGCGCTTCCGCTCGCGCCGGCGCGGCCTGGTGGCGCTGGAGGACCTCGACGCGGCCTTCGACCCGGCCGGTCTGCGCACAGAGCTGGACGAACTCGTCACCCTGGCCGGGCGTGCCGAACACCACGGCAGTCTCGACTCGTCGTACCTGGTACTCACCCCGCCACGATTCGTTGTGGACTGCGCGGCACTCGATGCCGGCGCCGTTGTCTTCGGCCGGGGCCGCGCTCCCGTCGTCTCCCTGCATGCCGGGCTCCTCACCGTACGCAGCACAGCCCCCGAACAGTTCAGAGCGGTGGTCCTCCACGAACTCGCCCACATCCGCACCATGGATGTGGGTCTTGCCTACTCGGTTCTCGCCCTCTGGCGGGCCTTCCTGGCCGTGGCCCTCATCCCGTACACCGTGATCGTCGGCGGCTCCTTCGTGTGGGCCGCGACCACCGGGCATTTCCCGGGCCTCGACGACAAACTCTGGCCCGCCGCGTTGCCGGAACTGACCCGGCAGACCGCCAAGGCAATGCTGCTGGTGGCCGCAGTGGTACTGATTCGCGCTGCCACCCTGCGCCATCGCGAACTCGTCGCGGACGTGGATGCGGTGGCGGCCGGTGCCTGCATCGAGGTGTGGGAGAAGGCGGCTGCTGCCGAGGCCTCGCACAGCCGACTCCGTCCGACCACGTCTAGGCCGGCAACATCTTTCCATCTGGCAGGCCGGGCCTTGGCCCTGGTCCGCCCCCACCCCACCTGGCAGGAACGGCTGCGCGCGCTGCACCGCCCGTTCACCCTTCGCGGGCTGAGCCCCCTGCAGTACTTTCTCATCGGCTGCACGACCATGATCTCGGTGCACACAGTCGCTCGGATCTGGGGCCCCGGTCTGGAAGCGTCGACGGTCGCGCTGATCGCCGCCAGCATCCTTTTCTTCGCCGTCTGGCACGACCAGCTCCGTGCTCGCTTCGCCAACCTGCTACGGGAGCACGGTCCCAGCCCCGCCCCCGGGCTCGCGTTCGGAGGCGGTCTGTTCCTCGGCCAGTTCGTCGTCGGAGTGGGCTACAGCAGCCGTTGGTGGCCCACTGCCCCGGAAACCCCCGTTGTTCTGCTGGCCCTGCCGTTGTGTGGTGCGCTCTGGGTCGGGTGGGTCGACCAGATCAGTCACCTCTGCCTGCTTCAGGGCGCGCGGCCGCGCGCTGCTGTCTGGCTCACCGCCTTCCCCAGTTGTCTGTTCGGAGTCGCCCTCTTCCAGTGGTGGGTGGACGATGCGTTCACCGCTATGGCCGGAGATCCTTTCGGTTCCGCCCTCGAGTCATTGGTCGTGGAACTGCCCGATCTCGCGCAGACGCATCCCATAACCCTGCGCGTCATAGCGGGCACGATCCAGTACGTCGGTACGCCCGCCACTGGGGATTCCATGGCTTTCATCGGAATTGCTGCCTGGTTCTTCGTCGTACTCGTCCAGCTCCCACGGTTCTACGGTCGCGGCCCCCTCTACCGGATGCGCTCGGTGACCATGCGCGCGGAGCGCGCCAGCTTCGGCGGCGTGGCGACGCTCGGCCTGATGTGCGGTCTCGCCGTCTGCGTCGTTCTGTTCGTCCTTCTCTCGTCGGCGGATTCCTTACTGCCCGGGAGTCCTCTGCCCGAGTCCGCACGCCGGATGCTCCTTGTCTGGTGGACCGCCATGGCCTTCTGGGCGGGCTCCTCCCTGGCTGCCGTGCTGACAGCAATACGCCTGGGCCCGCTCTGGTTGCCTCGCGCGCTGACGGCGGCGGCTGTCGCCCAGGCCACCGCACTGGTCGGTTTCCTCGGCCTGATGTCTTTCGGCGGCTGCGGACGGCTTGTGGCCACCGCCTCTTGCGGGCTGCAGTCGTCCAAACTCGCGGAGATCTATCCGGTGCTGTTCGAGACGGTCTCGCTGGGGTTGCTCGCTGCCGCGCTCACTGCTGTGCCGGCGGCTCTCCTCGCGTACGTCGTCCGCCGGCCTGCCCGGTTGCGTCCCCGGCCCCCCCGGGGACGAGCCGCCACGCCCGTCCGGACCTGGGCGGTTCGTGCGGGCGTTGGACTACTGCTGACCACCACGGTTGCTTCCTGCTCAGCAAGCCAGGAGCTGAGGGGTGACCCCAGCCTGGTACTCCGCCCCCACCGGGGGGTGCTCACCGGGGAATCGACCGGCGATCGGATCCAGGCGCTCCAGCTCCGCACCTGGGAGAGCACCGAGAACCCCTTCTTCACCGACGTACTGGCCTACCACAATCTGGCCGACCGCATTATCCGCACCACTCCTTCAAACATCGATGATGTCGTGGCCGCCTGTGCCGGCCTGCACTTATCGGCCGAACGGGCACTCCACGCCCGTCCGTTCCCCGACGACGACCTGGGCCACCGCTGGACGAACGCCCTGCGCCGTTCCGTAACCGCCGCCGAGGCATGCCGTACGGGTGCCGCCTCCCCTGCGCCACACCGGGCCTGGCCGACCGATCTGGCCGTCGCACGCACCGAGGCCCTCGACATCTACTCGGCGACGTTGTCGCGGCTCGTTTCAGCCCGGATGCGCTCAGACTGACTCTGACGCCGACACAAGGCCCTCTCTAGCCGCCCGATCAGGCTGCGGCGGTCTTCTCCTGCTGCACAGCCCGGACCGGGGCTAGGCACTCGACAAATGGGGAACCTGAGTGCCCAGATGGGGTCGTGCGCCCAGCGCCGGGAGCCCACCCCGAAGTACGGGCATAACGCCAACCCGTCGCCGATCTCGCCCCATGGCATCGCCCTGACGGCGGCGACGGCCCGAACGCTTCCCTACACCTGACCGTAGCCATACGAGCGCCCTCCCAAGACAACCGGGCCCCTGCACCTCCGACAGGTGCAGGGGCCCGGTTTGCGTCCGCCGGTCCGCTACGGGGGGGGCGGAC
>NZ_JBSGTG010000068.1:6377-10105 GCF_053607285.1 Streptomyces sp. NPDC055140
GCTCAGTGGCTGAGCGTGGGCAGGTGCCAGCTCGGGCCGTCCGGCTCGCGGTACGTGACGGTCTGCCGGGTCGGGGTGATGGTCAGAGCGAAGTCGTCGCGGGCGATGTCGTCGGTGAAGGTCTTGGCGAGTTCCTCGACGCGGTCCCACAGGCGGACCGGGCCGCTCTGGCGCACGGTGCCGGTGGTGTCGACGGTTGCGACGGAGCCGTCCGCGGTCCACAGGCCGACGGCCGTGACCTGTCTTTGGTCGTCCTTCCAGGTGCATGAGGTGTAGCCGGGCAGGGCGAGCGAGAGGGGGAACTTCAGGCGCCCCAGGACGTCGTGGGGTGCCACGGACGTCGTCCGGGGGTCTTCGTTGCGGACCGCGTCGAGGTCGGGCGGTGTGGCAGGCGAGCGGAGCGCCATGAAGTGGGCGGGGGTGGGCAGGAAGCGGCCGGTGGCGTGTCCGGGGCCGGTCACCTGCGCGCGGACGATGCCGTAGCCGAGCGGGGCGACGATGACCGCGCCGTCGGCGGCCTGCTCCAGCAGTGCGGGCGGGATGGCGTGCAGGCCCGCGGTGGCGATGATGCGGTCGTAGGGGGCCCGGCGCGGGTAGCCGAGTGTGCCGTCGCCGGCCGCGAGGGTGGGGCTGTGGCCTGCCTGCTTCAGGCGGCCGATCGCTGCCGCGACGAGCCCCGGGTCGACGTCGACGCTCGTGACGCGTCCCTCGCCGAGGCGGTGCGACAGGAGCGCGGTGTTGTAGCCGGTTCCGGTGCCGAGCTCGAAGACACGGGAGCCGTCGTGGACGTCGAGGGCCTCCAGCATGGTGAGCATCACGGACGGCTGGCTCGACGAGCTGGTGGGGATGCCGTGTTCGTCGAGCTGGGTCGTCAGTGCGGCGTCGGCGTAGACGGCCTCCAGGTATCCGACGTCGCCCCAGGAGACGGGCTGCCATGCCGCGTCGGTGCCCTGCGTGTAGAAGCGCGGAACGAAGACGTGCCGCGGGACGTCGGCGAACGCCTGGAGCCACTCGCCGTCGTGGTCCAGGGCGAGATCCGTGGCGTACTTGTGCCGCAGGGCGGCCGACGTGCCGGTGTCCGGCCAGGAATTCATTCGGTGACTCCTTGCAGGTAGTCGGCGTGCGCGGCGGCGATCGGGAGGCCGGTGCGGTTCTCCACCCAGGCCCAGGTGCCGGCGGGATCAGGCTGCGCGGCACGGTGAGCCCGCAACGGGTCGCGGCGACGAGCTGCTGAGGTTTGTGGGCGGCAACGCGGTCGGCGTGCGGATTGTTGATCCACGGCACGCCCGGCAGGGCCGCCAGGACGTTCAACAGGGCGGCATCCGCCTGGTTCTGGGCCCACGTGCGGTAGGACTCGGGGACGGTGTCCGCGATGAGGGGGCGTCCGGGCCGCCTCCAGTAGATGGCCCGGACGTCCTCGAGCCGCGCCGTCCGGCGCCCGTCGTCGAGGATCCCGCTCCAGCCCGCCTCACCGGCTGCATGGGTGGCGGTGAGGGTGAGTTGCTGCGGGAAGGTCGCGACGTCGAAGCGGATGACTGGGACATCGCGCCGGTTGAGCTGGTCGACGACCATGTCGGCGGACGCGTCCAGCTGCTCGGCGACCACGAGCACCGGGCGGGCGGCGGCGGTCATGACGCGGACGCGTAGTACGGGTCCTGGACGTCGTCGCCCTGCCCGTCGTGGTTGGTGTCCGTCGTCGAGGCGGCCATGTCTCCGGTGTGCCAGGGGCTGCCGTCCGCCTGCTGGTTGATCTGGAGCCCCTCGTTCCAGGACACGCCCTTGATCGACGTCTGAACGAGGCAGGGCGGGGCTGCGGACCGCGCGGCGAACGGAATGGTGGTGGCAGTGGTCATCGGATCCTCCGTGGATGTGGAGCGGATGGTGCCAGGGGCCCCGCTCCCCGGGTGCCGAATGCCGTGCGGAGTTGCCCGGGGAGCGGGATCTTGCAGCCGCCGCGCCTCGGCCTTCCTGTGCGAAGCGCGGCGGGGGCTCAGGGGAGGCTGTGCCAGAAGGCGATGCCGATCGCGCCGATGCCGGCGGCAGCCAGGATGGTGGTGATCAGTGCGTCGACGAGGCGGATGCGGGCCCTCACGCCGTGTCCGCATCGAGCAGCTCGGCGAGCGCGGCGGCGCTGTAGGCGAGGTTTTGCAGGTGCTTCCAGGCGGCCCAGTCCGAGTCGAGCGTGGTGGGCGTGGTCGGCGAGTCCAGGACGCGGTAGGCGGCGCGGAAGATCGACGTCGCGTACGCAGGGCGGTCCGGGCCGTTTTCGCGGATCATGCGCCGCACATGGGCGGCCATCCACCGGGTCCGCTCCTCGATCCCGGGCCGTTCGAGCGCGGCCAGCGGCGTGTCGTTGACCTCCGCGATGGCAGCTCGCACGGCCCGGAAGTCGATCGGCTCCTTCACGTCGCCGGGCTCAGTGCCCTCACGTGTTCCGGCGTGGTGTGAGTCCACGATGCTCACGGCGCCCCCTCGTCTGGACTGGCGTGCTTGGCCCACTAGCCTCCCGGCGCGACAGGAGCGGCACCATCCGCCCGGGGTCTCACCTGGGTCTCACGAATTCAGACGGGCTATCAGGTGGGTATCACCTCCATCGTGGGTGGTTCCCGGGCAGTCTGGACGGGCGATATTCACGATGCTGACCGGCTGTCACCACCGGGGCGCGTCCGTCAGGAGGACCTCATGTCGCAGCAGCAGCCGCGCAACCTGCTTCACGCGCTGGTCCTGGAGCGGGCGTGGACCTACGAAGAGGCCGCGAAGGAGTACCGCAAGACCGGTCGGCTCATCGGCAACGAACGCGATGAAGCCCGCTACCGGTCGGCGGATGTCTCCGAGCCGACGTGGAGACGGTGGACAAGCGGCCAGCAGCGGCGGGCGCCGAATCCGCCGGCGCCCCTCATCCTGCACAGGATGTTCGGAGCGTCGGTGCTGGACTTATTCGCGCCTGTCCAGGCAGCGGTCACCCTGCACCCAGCGCTCAACGAAAGCGATATCGCCATGACTGCTCGTGACGCCGCCACCCACGCCGGAAACGCCGCCTCGGCCCATCTGCCAGACATGACGCTGGACCAGATCGACGACGACGTGCAGACGCTGGCAGTGGACTACGAGACGACCAACCCCGTCGCGGCGTTCCGGCGCGCAGAAGCCCTTCTCCTGGACGTGCAGGACAAGCTGGAGCGCACACAGCGGCCACGGCAACAAGAGCGCCTGTACCTGGCGGCCGGGCAGGCCGGGGCCCTGTTGTCGGTGGCCGCGTTCGACCTGGGCGTGCTCGGTCCAGCCACCCAGTTCGCCCGCACCGCCGCCATGTACGGGCAGACCATCGAGCACGGGCCGCTCCAGGCCTACGCGCACGGCGTACTGGCGTACCTGGCCTACTGGGACGGCCGCCCGACGGCCGCCATGCGCAACATCCACATCGCGAAATCGTTCGGCGGAGTCGGCGCCATGGGACGGATGCGGCTGTCCGCGATCGAGGCCCGCGCCTACGCGCACCTGGGGCGCCCCCGTGACGCCGAACGCGCCGTGCAGCAGGCACTCGACCCCGGCCCCGAGGTGCGCGACGAGCTGCACGACGACGTGGGCGGCGAGTTCGCGTTCGGGCCCGCCCGGGCCGCGATGAGCCACGCCACGACGTACCTCATCCTCAAAGACTCGGAGCGCGCCGAGCAATCCGCACTCCACGCCTTGCAGTTGCTCGACGCCGATCCGCGCGCGGACCGGCC
>NZ_JBSGTG010000069.1:0-10090 GCF_053607285.1 Streptomyces sp. NPDC055140
CCGGCGAAGGGAGTTGCCGAGGGTGTAACCGAAGCCCGGCTCCAGCGGCTCGATCACGAACCGGGAGCGGAACTCGTCGACGACCTCTTCGGTCAGGGACGGACGCTGAGCAATCAGCACGAGGTGTTGCCTCCAGTGGTTCGGCGCCCGCTATGTGACGCCGTAGACACCACGAAGGGTACGTGCGATACGGGCGACACAGCCTCCGAAGAGGCCGAACTGCCCGAATCCGCGCATCTGCCGTCCACTCGGCGGGCCCAGCTCGCGCTGGCGTGGGGCCCGACTATCAGCTGCTACTACTCCTGGGCGTCAGTCATACGCCCAGGGCCGGGACTGGTACAGCCGGGTGTGATAACGGCTTTCCGCCTCCAGTCCGGTGGGGTCGTCGCCGGCACGGAGCACCTGCTCGACGGCGCGACGCTGTTCCGCTGCGCTGGTGAACAGCCGCTGGGGACAGGTTTGTGCGGAGTCGGTCTCGGTGGTCAGGCCGTGGGCTGCCAACTGTGCGATCACGGGCTGGTAGGGGACGGTGCGCAGGACGAACGCGCTGGCCCAAGTCGGCCCCCGCTTACTCCCCAGCAACGCGTGGACTCCTCCGGTGACCGTGATCAGTCCGGTGTCCGCGACGGCGCGCCGTAACCGAGGGCTGGGCGGGTGGTGTTCCAGGTTCTCGGCGTAGGCCTCGTCGAGCAGGCCGACGGCCAGGGCGTACTGGACGGCGTTGCGCCCCACGTGGGATTCTCCCGCGCCAGGCGCAGAACCAGGACGCGGATGGAGTGCACGGTGCGTGGCCGGCCCGAGCGCTTCGGCCGAGAACGGGCCGCTTGGTGGCGCGCGACCAGGTCGAGGTGCCATCGCAGCACCGTGACGGGGCGCACGAGCAACCGCAGTCGACGCAGTACATCGCGCGGGACCTGGTGCAGCAACGCCGCCAGGAACGCCCGATCGCCCGGCCCGAACCGCGGCCTGTTCCCGCCCGGTTGCCGCTCCAGAACCATGATCTGATGCCGCAGCGCCAGGAGTTCCACGTCCTGGTCGCGGTCGCTCATCGGTAGCAAGCGCAGCATGGCGAACACGTTCGTCACACCCAGGTAGGCCAGTCGAAGCAGCACGATCGATCACGTTCCCGCAGCATCCAGCACTCGCGCCAGAGCCCCCGACCCGAGCACCCAGGGGGCCGCGAAACCCGCATACCGCCCCTCACCTGCACGGATGAGGTTTTCGGCAAGGACAGGGCCGCGGTCGACCCAGGACATCGTGCTGTCGGGCGTGCGGTCGCGGCCGGTCGCGACAGTGGGCAGAGGTGCTGCTGTGCAGGAGGCCCGGGTTGCTGTACTGGTGATCGACACGGACTCGGGGCTCGACGACACCCACGCCCTGGCCACGGCACTGACACCGAGTCCGGTCCGCGACACCCCCCGATCGCGGCAGTGTGCGCGGTCGCCGAAAATGTCGGTATAGAGCAGGTGGTGTCGAATGCCCGCCGGCTCCTCGGCGCGTACGGCGTCGAGGATGTCCCGATGTTCGACTACCCGCGCACCGCCGCCCGTGTCGCGCGCGGCGATGCTCCGAGCTCCCTGTGACACGCCTTGTTGAACGCCTGGAGGTCCGGGATGCCGACCGTCGCCGCCACCGCCGGGATCGCCAGCGTCGAGGCCTGGAGCAGGTGCCGGGCCCGTTCCATGCGTCGTCTTCTGATGTAGCCCACCACCGTGGACCCGGTCGCCTCGCGGAACAACCGGGTCAGGTGCGTGTGCGAGACACCGGCAGCGCGGGCGACCTCCGGGACGCACAACGGGCCGGCCAGCCGTTCCTCGATATGGTCCAGGGCGGCCCGCAGGGCGGGGTGAGTTGACCCCTGCGGCCCCTCACCCCCACCCTCCGGACCGGCCGTGCGCCAGAGCACCGTCCACAGCTCCGCCGACGCGCGGACCGGAGACCGGACGGCCGCCGCGACGGTCTGTCGCAGCAGTCCGCTCAGCGCCGCCGCCTCCGCGCCCGCGTCCTGCATCACCGGCACGCGGCGCCGTTCGCCGTCGCCGGGCAGCCGAAAGTGCGCGTACAGGTGCTCGCAGCGCCGCGCCCCGTAGCGGAACCCCACCTCCACGTCCGGCGGCACGAGGCTGACATACCCGGGGCGGATCGGGAAGGACGAGCCGCCCATCTCCAAGGCACCCTCGTATCCGTACAGGTGGAGCTGCCACAGGCGCGGGAGCCGGAACACCTCGTACGGGCCGCTCGCCCCATGCACCCCCACCCCGGCGTTGACCTCCAGCGGCGGCAGGTCGAGAGCCAGGTCCACGTACTCGGTCATGGTGGAAAATTACCAGTGGTTGCCGATTACAGCCCATGACAGCCGGGTGGCCTGTTCCTACGGTTGCCGTATGCCAACCACACCGCAGCTTCTGACCTCCGCCCAGGTGGCGCAGTTCGTGGCCCAGGGTTTCCTGCGACTCGACGGGGTCGTCCCCCAGGAGATGAACGACGAGTCCTTCGGTGTCTTCGACGCCGACCTCCCGTACGTGCCGTACGGCACCCCCGTCCCCAAGGCGTTCGGCGAGGGTACGTTCGCCCGCCGACTCCTCGAACTCCCCACCATCGCGGGCGCGTTGGACAGCCTTGTGGGGCCGGACCCGACCGTCGACCACCACTACATGCACGCCCGCCAGCCTCATGAGGGCAGCGCCCAGTTCCTGCATGCCGACGCCATCATCGACGTACGCCCCGACGCCTTCGACGTACAGCTCATGTACTACCCCCAGGACGTGACCGCCGAGATGGGCGGCACGCTCGTCGTCCCCGGAAGCCACCTGCGCCGCGTCAACGAGTCCGACATCGGCCGCTACCAGAACCTGCGCGGCCAGACCCGACTCACCTGCCCGGCCGGCACGGTCATGCTGCTGCATCACGGCATCTGGCACGGCGGACGGCGCAACGACAGCGATCTCGTCCGCTACATGTACAAGATCCGCTTCAACCCGACGGTGCCGCAGGTCCGCCTGTGGGACACCTCGGACCTGGACAGCCCCGCAGTCCGCGAGGAACTGTCACGAAACTTCCTGTGGTACGAACCGGCCACCGGCCGCCTCGAGATCCACAACCGCATCAAGCTGTGGCAGGCCATGACCGCCGACCCCGACTTCGACATCGACTACTGGGCCACACGCATCAACAACCGGCCCGCGCAGAGGAGCGACGCGTGAGCACCCACGACGGCCAGGCCGCCCAGAGCGCCGTACGACAGCAGGTCCTCGTCCTGTACCTGGGCACCTCCGCCCTCGACTCCGAGGTCGTCGGCTGGTCCCACTACGACGGCACCGGTGACACCCGCCCCACGACCGGCGACAGCGACGAACCCCCGTACAAGACGGGCGTCGCGGCGCTGGCCGACGGCTGGCGGCTGTTCCAGGCCGCGCAGCTCGTACCGGCACCGCCCGGAGGCGAGTACGAAACCTCGTTCCTCAAGCACGAGTTCTTCTTCGAGAAGCTCGTCTGAACGGCGCGCGTGTTCGGGGCCGGCGTTCCTCGGCCGGCCCCGAACGCATCACCACGTCACCGTCAGCGGCCGGCCGCTGACAACGAGACCGCGGGTTCGGCGTGCTGTTGAAGCAGGCGGCGTTGAAGCAGGTAACGAACAGGGCGATGAGCAGGTGCAGCCCCCGCTCCCCGGCGCGGGCACGTCGTCGCTGTAGGGCCCGGTCGCGGACCCGTCGTCCGCGGCCGGGGCCGGCGCCTCCGTGCGGGATGAGCTTCTCGTCGCGCAGGCCCTGCCACATCGCCGCGAGGACGGGGTGGGCCGCCATGGCGTGGGCGTCGCAGACCTCCGCGGCCGAACGCGCCCCGACAAGAACCGAGTCGACGGCCGGATGGGCCGCCGGGAAGCGCAGCGCGGCAGCGCGGCAGCGGCGCGCCGTACTGCTCGACCGCGTCATCGAGAAGCCAGCCTCGTCCTCGAAGACGAGGTAGCCGTCGAGCACCGCACGGGCGATTCCACCTGCGGCCAGGCCTCCTTCACCCAGCCGGTCGCCTTGGCCTCGTCGCCCTCGGCGGCACGCGAGGCGGGGAGCTGGTGGCTCCATCGGTGGCGGTGCAGCATCTGCGCAATGGCCGACAGCGCCACCGTCTTGTGGAACCGGCGTCCGATCAGCCACGACCCGGAGCGAGGCGCGAAGCGCCGCGGCGCCCGGCAGGCCATGGCGGTGCTCGGGGCGCAAGACCAAGGCCCGCCACCGCAGGGCCCGGACGGCCGCGGGCGAGGAGGCGAAGCTCCGCACCGGGGAGCTGTTCGCATCCGGAGACCCGCTCAAGGAACGGACCGTGGAGACGGTGATCGCGACCGCTGCCTCGCTGCGATCACCCTCGCCAGCACACTCATCCCGCTCGATCGATGACCGGCAAGATGTCCCCCCAGGACCACCGGATACAGTGCGCGCGTCGACATTCTGGTTACACGAGGAGGGGAAGCGTGACCGACACCAGCGAAGCCCGATCCGCGGACGGTGCAGCGCACGCGACCGAGCAGAGCCGACTGCGCAGCCTGATGCGCTACATCCCTTTGATCGCCCCCATCCTGCTGTGGGCCGTGCCCTGCTGGGTGCTGCTGCACGCCGGCCAGCACTGGCCGCTCCCCGTGGCGCTGGCCGGCACCGCCCTGTTCGTCCTCGGTCTGATCGGTATGCCGCTCGCGATGGTGCGCGGCCACGGCCGGAGGCAGCAGGACTGGGCGGCGATCGTCGGAGACACCCTCCTTGGGGCCAGCTGGGTCCTGTTCACCTGGTCCGTCGTGCTCGGCGTCCTGCTGCGCCTCGCCCTGACCGTGGCCGGCGCAGGCGACGGTCAGAGCCGGGCCCGGATCGTCACCTGGGCGGTCCTCGGCGTAGCCGCCGTGCTGCTCGCCTGGGGGTACGCCGAGGCCCGCCGGGTGCCACGGGTGCGCCAGCTCGACGTACAACTCCCGCGCCTGGGCGCCGGATTGGACGGCACCCGCGTCGTCCTCATCACCGACACCCACTACGGCCCGCTCGACCGCGCCCGCTGGTCGGCGCGGGTCTGCGAGACCGTCAACACCCTCGAGGCCGACCTGGTCTGCCACACCGGCGACATCGCGGACGGCACGGCCGAGCGCCGCCGCGCCCAGGCCACTCCGCTCGGCACCGTGCGAGCCACCCGGGCCCGGGTCTACGTCACCGGAAACCACGAGTACTACAGCGAGGCCCAGGGCTGGGTCGACCTGATGGACGAGCTGGGCTGGGAGCCGCTGCGCAACCGTCATCTACTGCTCGAACGCGGCGGCGACACCCTTGTGGTCGCCGGCGTGGATGACGTCACCGCCGAGTCCTCCGGCCTGGCAGGCCACCGCGCCCACCTGGCCGGAGCCCTGGACGGCGCCGACCCCGACCTGCCCGTCCTGCTCTTGGCCCACCAGCCCAAGTTCGTCGACCGGGCCGCAGCAGGCGGCATCGACCTCCAGCTCTCCGGCCACACCCACGGCGGCCAGATCTGGCCCTTCCACCACCTCGTCCGCATCGACCAGCCCGCCCTCGCCGGCCTCAGCCGCCACGGCACCCGCACCCTCCTCTACACCAGCCGCGGCACCGGTTTCTGGGGCCCGCCGTTCCGCGTCTTCGCCCCCAGCGAGATCACCCTGCTGGTACTCCGCTCCCCGCAACAGTCCCCCACGCCCTGACACGGAGCGGGCCGGCAATCCCGAATGGCCCGGTTCACCGAGTCGAAGCCTGCCTCGTCCCATGCGCGGACGTCGCCGGTCGGCCATCTCCGAGTGGGACCAGCAGGGGCGGTTGCGACGGTGCGGAAGAGACCGGCTCGGCGGCACCCTTCACGAGTACCAACACTCCTCTTGACCTGCACAGATAGGGTTTCCGGCAGGAGCAGGGCTGCCGGAACCCCCAAGTTGCCGCACACCCGACACACAGTGGCGCCCTCCTCAGCCCGAGGATGGATGCGGCCAGTCCGCGAGGCTGCCAGGCAAGGGAGCAGACGCCGTCGCTTCCGCTGTCGAGGGGAGGATCTCGTAACTCTCGCGCATGCCGCTCACGTCGAAGATCTTCAGTATCCGGCTGGAGGCGGACGCGATACGCAGTGTCCCTTCGTGTTCACGGAGGCGTTTGGTGATCGCCACGATCATGCCCAGCCCCATCGAATCCATGAAGGCGACAAAGCCCAGGTCCAGGACGAAATGGCGGTGCCCCTCATTGAAGAGCTTGATCACTCCTTCGCGGATCATGGGGGCGGTGTGGGCGTCGACCTCACCGTCGATCTCGATGACGGTCCAGCCGTTGACCACGTCGTAGCTCACCATCATGTTCTCGTGCCGGATGATGTTCGTTCGCATTGCCATCCCTCCTCACGTCTCCAGGCGGCGTGGGATGCCCAGAAGCGTGCGGTGGAGACGGCCGGCCCGTGCCGATCAAGACTTGCGCAAGGGCCAGTTCGTGAACGGCGGTGACCGCCACCACTGGCGTCTCACGCACTGGTCACCGGCTCCTGGTCAGCCACTCGGCGAGAGCAGCTCCCGGCTGTGGTCCACATCCTTGGCGGCGCCCAAGACGATCTGTTCGGCCATAACGGTGCCCTTCCAGACCGGCCGGCCGCCCCGGCCTCGCGGGTAACCAGCTCCGCCCCCGCCGCGAAGCGGTTGGTCCCGACCCTGTGCCGCTCGAACACCTCATCCTGCGCCTGGCCCGGGAGAACAGCAACTGGGGCCACCTCCGGATACAGGGCGAACTCGCCCGCCTCGACTACCCGATCGCCCCGTCCACGGCCCGGGAGTCCTCCACGCCTGGCATCGACCCCGCGCCGCAGCGCTCCGGCCCGGCCTGGCGGCAGTTCCTGACCTCCCAGGCCCACGGCATCATTGCTGCCGACTCGACCGCACACCCGACCGCGGACTGGGTTGCCCAGCTCGCCCGGAACACAGTCATGGACCTCCACGACGCAGGAACCAAGGTGAAGTTCCTCATCCGCGACCGGGACGCGCGCTGCCCCGCCACCTTCGATGCCGTCCTACAAGCCGAAGGCATCGAAGTCGTCCAGACCGGCATCCGTATCCCCCGCGTGAACGCAATCATGGAACGCTGGGTACGAACTTGCCGGTCCGAACTCCTCGACGCACCCTCATCTGGAACCAGGCCCATCTACTCCACGCACTACGCGAGTACGAGCAGTTCTACAACGGGCACCGCCCCCGCCACACCCTCAAAAGCGCCGCTCCCCTACGCCCACTGCCCGAACCGCTCCGGCCGGACGGTCTCCTCCCAGACGTACGTCAGGAGCGCGGTCGCCCGCTCGGGCAGGTCGTCCCGCTCCAACACGGAGGGGAGCGGTCCCCGCGGGGACGCCCGGAGGTTGGCCCGTGCCTCCTCGGCATCGGCCGTCCGCACCCGGGCCACGGTCTAGCTGTTCCGCAAAACGAATAGATTGGACGATCAGGCTCGCGCCATTTGGAGAGAGGCGTGTGGTCAGCCTCTCTCACGACCGACCTCGCGCTGGGGTCGCGGCCGTCGAGCGCGCGGCGGCGAGAACAACCCTGTGGCGTGGACGGATCTTGCGGATGCACTCGGTTTGCCCGGCATCCGCGGTTGATCAGGCCCACGGTCTCCGCATCCTCCGGATTCGGCGGATCTCAACCACAGGAATGCCCACACCCCAGTGGACCGCCGTCCACGCCCGCAGCCCCGGGCGACGTCCGTACATCGGGGGTGGCTGTGTCGCGCGAACGCCCCACCGGGGTAGCGCACAGGCGGGACCACGTGCTTGCTGGGAGTGAGCTACGTGCGATGTGGGAGTCCCAGGAGTGGAGAGGTAATGAGGTCTCGGTTCAAGCTGCCCGAACTGGCCACTGCCGTCGTTGTCGTCATCGCCCTCCTGGTCGGTGGCTGTTCCGGCCAGCAGCCGCCGGAGCGGGAACCGGCGCAGGCGCAGCCGGTGGCTGTCCCCCTGCAGTCGCCGGCGGTTGCGCAGGGCGCGCCGCTGAAGGAGCCGGCGCAGATGGTGAGCCGCAACGGGGTCCTACGGGTGGAACTCGTCGTGGAGAGGCGAAAGGTCGAGGTGGGCGGCCGTAAGCTGTGGGCCCTCACCTACAACGGCAGTTACATGCCTCCCACGCTGCGCATCCGGCCGGGGGACAAGGTGGACCTGTCGATGAAGAACTCGCTGAACGAGTTCACCAATCTGCATGTTCATGGACTTCATGTGTCGCCGAGCGGCAACTCCGACAACATCTTCGTCCACATCGATCCCGGCCAGACGTTTCACTACGCTTACCAGTTTCCGAACACCCTGCGGCCCGGCACCTACTGGTACCACTCACACGCACACTCGATCTCGGCACCGCAGGTCGCCGGGGGCATGTCGGGCGTCCTGATCGTCGACGGGCTGCAGGAATACCTGCCGGCGAAGTTGCGCCACATCACCGAGCACGTCATCGGGCTCAAGGACTTCCAGGTCCAGGGTGATGCGGTCAGGACCCAGAACCTGCACATCGGCGCGTCCACCAATCGCACCGTCAACGGTCAGCTGAACCCGACCATCCGCATCCGGCCGGGTGAGACCCAGCTGTGGCGGCTGGCCAACATCAGCGCCAACATCTACTACAACATCCACCTGCAGGGTCAGCGGTTCCATGTGATCGCTCACGACGGCACCCCCGTCGACCGGATCTGGACGGCTGACTCGCTCCTACTCGCGGCAGGCGCGCGCTTCGACGTGCTCGTACAAGGCGGTCCGACCGGCCGTACCCAGCTGCAGACGCTCGCGTACGACACCGGGCCGGCCGGCAACAAGTTCCCGCAGGCCACCCTGGCAACCCTGGTCTCCGAAGGACCTTCCGCGCACCCGGCGGCCCTGCCCACCTCAGCCTTCGCGCCGGTCACGGACCTGAGCCACTCGGCGATCGCCACCCGGCGCACCCTCGTGTTCTCCGAGAACAAGGACGGCAGCAAGTTCTTCATCAACGGCAAGCAGTTTGATCCGAACCGGGTGGACGTCCGGTCCAAGCTGAACACGGTCGAGGAGTGGACCGTGCGCAACGACAGCAACGAGGAACACTCGTTCCACGTGCACGTCAACAAATTTCAGTTGATGAGCATCAACGGCCGACCGCACGCCGGCCACGGCTTGCAGGACACGGCGAGCGTGCCCGCCAAGGGGAAGATCGTCCTCCGGACCCAATTCAGGAACTACACCGGCAAGACCGTGCTTCACTGCCACATCCTCAACCATGAGGACGCGGGCATGATGGCGGTGCTGGAGATCGTCAAGTAACGTGCCGACGCCCGTAGCACCGGGGCGAAGCGGTCAGCATCGGCGCCGACGTCGGAGTGGCGCGATCTCCGTGACGACGGCGTGGGGCTCGTAAAGTCATCGCTGCAGGTCGCGACCATCGCACGGTCTGTACTGGAACCATGCCGGCGTGATCGTCTCACTGCTGTACAAAGTCGCCCGCAAGCTGCTGCCCGTCCCCGGGGTGCTCTTGAGTCGCGACAGCGCCAAGGCCGCCGAGTTGCTTGTCCTCCACCATGAGAATGCGGTGCTACACCGTCAGATCGCCGGCCCGGTCCGCTACGAGCCCGCGGACCGGTTCTGGCCGGCCGAGTTCTACGACTGCCTCTACTCCCGTGCTGAGCGTCGGTGAGCTCGAAGAGCGCACAGTGCTGTGCACGGACGGTCCAGTCACGTCGCCGGCCGAGCTGACGCTGACGGCCGAGCACCGGCGCGGGCACGGAGCGATGTACGACGCGGTCAACCATGGCTGGCTGGAACCGCGCCGTCTGCGGCGGCTGCTGGCCTCCACCCCGCTGCCGAGAGCGGCCGACGGGCGAACCGTCCTCGCGGTCGATGTGAGCAACTGGCTGCGGCTCGACGCCCTCTAGGTGCCGGCGGTCACCGGTGAGTCGGTGCGTGCGGCGACCGAGTTGTGGGTCGCGGACTTGGGGATCGGGCGGTCGTCGTGCAGGGCCTGCCAGACCTGGTGGGATGCTTTGGTCATGGGCAGGACGCGGCCGGTGTCCTGGGCGTCGTAGCGGACGGGCAGCGTGATCATGTTCATGTGGTCGGGGCTGATGCCCTTCAG
>NZ_JBSGTG010000070.1:0-9982 GCF_053607285.1 Streptomyces sp. NPDC055140
CACCGTAGCTCGTGTCTATGACACCCCGATGGGAATCAATCCCGATATCCGCAGGGGTCGCAGCGTCGTACACGTTCTCCACGCACAGCTTGTCTCCGTACCCAAGTACCGGCGCGGAGTCTTCACCAACGACCTGTGGGGCGAGCATTTTTGGTCCCCCTCGTACCTCGCGGCCTCCGCCGGCGGAGCACCGCTTTCTGTGATCAAGGAGTACATCGAGCAGCGGCAACGCCCGCTGGAACGCGGACGTCAGAGCAGTCCAGAGAAGCCATTCCTCCCGAGCCCTAAAGGGCCGGGATTCCTGGCTAGATCACGTTGAACGAGCTGCTGTTTTCCTCGGTCGAGGGCGTGTTGGTGGAATCGGTCGAGGTGATCGACACGGTCGTCCGGCTCGAGGCCCGTACGACCGCAGGGCGGGCGGCCTGTCCGGGTTGCGGGTGCTGGTCTGGACGAATACACGGCTCTTACCTGCGACTTCCTCGTGATCTGCCGACGGCGGGCAAGTTCGTCGTGGTGTCGTTGCGGGTGCGGAGTTTCGTCTGCGAGGAGGAATCCTGCGAGCGCATGACCTTCGCCGAGCAAGTACCCGGTCTTACCCGGCCCCGCCCCACGGTGGGCTCCGTCTTCCCATCCGCGGCATTCGCGTGCTCCTCCGGCGGCTCCGGCGGCATGACATCCGGGGGCAGCAGGTGAACCTCCGGCGCGTCCAGCCCGTACCGCTCCCTCAGATACCGCGTGTAGCCGGCCGCATCGGGAGGCGAGCGGAACTCCCCGAGACAGGCCTGCGCTGCCTTCTGGTAGAACTCGGCCCACTCCCCCTCGGATGCTTCGACAACGGCCAGTCCCTCGTACTCGCCTTCGGGGCGCACGGATGGGGTGGCGCTGCCGTCCTGATCGGCGTACCCGGCCAGGAGCGCCCAAAGTTGCCGCTCCGGCAGCTGACTTCCGTCATAGAACTCCCTGTGGGGTCTCCCCCCGCGGCCGCTGCGAGTGCGTCCTGCTGGCAGAGAGCGTCCGCACGAGACTCTGGCTGGCGGCGTGCTCATTGTCGGCGTACACGTGAACGTGCGCAGTCGGGCTGGTTTGCCCGGTGTCAGTCGCCGTCGAGGACGAAATCGGCTATCGCGGCGGCGACGGCTTCGGGCTGCTCATCGGGGATGAAGTGTCCAGCGCCGGGTACGACGACTCCGGTGGCGTCGTCGGCCCATGGGCTGATGGAGGCCGCCATGTCCGGGATGGAGCCGTGACTGCTGGAGATTCCGAGGACGGGCACAGTCAGGTGCTGCCGCTTGAGCGCCTCGTGGTTCTTGCGCGCCGACTCGGCGGCGTCTCGGTAGTAGGCCAGGCAAGCGCGGAGTCCGCCGTCAACGGCGATGGCCGCTGCGTAGTGGTCGAGCTCGGTCTCCTCGAACGTGTCAGGAGAGAGGGCCTTCACTTTCAGGAACCAGCCGACGTAGTCCCGTTCGCGGCCGGCAAGCAGCGTCTCGGGCAGGTCGGGCACAAGGTGGAACGCGAAATGCCAGGTCTTCCACGCCCGATCCGGGTCGGTGGGAATCGCTTCGGGGAGGGTGATGCCGGGAATTCCGGCGTCGAGCAGGGCGACCCCGTGCAGTTCGCTGTCGAATTTGAGTGCGAGGGAGAAAGCGACCCAGGCGCCGATGTCGTGGGCGACCAGCCAGTAAGTCGACACCCCGAGAGCCTTCACTGCGGCATGCACATGTGCGGCGACCGTGTGCGTGTCGTAGCTGCGCTCCGGACGCTCGGAGTGGCCCTGGCCCGGCAGGTCGATCGCGATGACGCGGAACCGGCCGGCGAGGCTGGGCATGACCTTTCGCCATGCCCACCAGGTTTGCGGGAATCCGGCGAGCAGGACTATGGCCGGGCCGGTCGACTGACCGCCTTCGACGGCATGAAGGCGGACGCCGTCGGCGTAGACCCAGCGGTGAGTGAATCCCGCCAGGTGCTGCAGGGGCAGATCGCGGACAGGGTTACTTTCGCAGGCGCGCCAGGCGCCGGCCGCAGGGGCAGTCACGGGGATCCTCCGTCGGTGTCGGGTGTCCTGGTTCGGAGCTTCGCCCCAGGGTTAGGCCCACGAGCGCAGTGAAGATGACGAGAGCGGTCAGCGTGCTGCTCGGTATCCGGGTCCCGACGGCCTGATGGGTGAGGGCCAGTAGCAGGACAGGGACGACGAGCTCGGACTGGACGAAAACTGTCGCGCCGTCGCGAAGTGCGGGGGACGCCCGGCCATGACCGCGCTTGGACGCTAACACATCTTGAACTGGTTAGTTCAAGATAGAATGGTGCGGCGCAGCACGAGACATCGACACCCGGCAAGGAAGTGCCACGTGGCAGGCAAGAAGCAATTCGACATGGACACGGCACTTGACGCCGCGATGATCCAGTTCTGGCTCGCCGGCTACACCGATACCTCCGTGGACGATCTGTCCCGGGCAACCGGCCTGAACCGCAGCTCCATCTACTCCTCGCTCGGCGACAAGGACACGCTCTTCCTGCGCTGCCTGGATCGCTATGCCGCGCGCTACGGCGGCAGGTACGACGCCGCCCTGTCGTGTGCAGCCTCGGAGCCTCTTGCAGCCATTCGTGCGTTCTTCGACGTCACCCTCGAGCGCATCGCCGATCCCGAACTGCCGGACGGATGCCTGGTTGCCCAATCGGTCATGGCAATTCCGGAGCTGAGCCAGAGCGTCGCGGCACACGCGAAGAAGGCGCTGGGCTGCCAGCGCGTGCGTCTACGCGCCGCACTGACGGCAAGCCGACTGACCGACCAGGACGCCGAGGACTTCGCTGAACACGTAGCCGCCGTGAACCAGTCTCTCGCCGTCATGAGCAGAGCTGGGGCGGGCCCGGCACAGCTCCTGGCCATTGTGGGCGTAACCCTCGACGCGCTCTCCCAGACATTGCACCCGCGCAAGTAACGCTGCGGACCGGCTCCGTCGTCGACACGACGCACCTCTGCGCGGCTGCGGTGACCGCGGCGCGCACCGGGCGGCCGCGCTCGTCGACGCCGGCCGCGGCGGCCGGGCCGATCGGGGCGCGTTCGCAGGTGATGCGCCGCAGCCGCGCCTTCAGCTCTTGGATGTGTGGCGGTGTGAGTTTCCGGGACGACTCGGTGCCCCTGAGACATACGGTCTAGTTGTATTGCCCTGGAGCGCTGTTTGGGCGGCTGATGGAGGGCTTGCCTGCGAGTGCGGTGTGGCATCGGTGGTGGTTGCAGGTGTGGAGGAAATCGGGTCTGCCGCACGATCGGGTGACATCTTGACCTGCCGCACATCTCAGGTTCCAGTTGTGGTGGCTAGCTGAAGACCTTTCACGAAAGGCTGCGAGACATGGCCCCCGACCACCTCAACGAGCTGAACGATCAGCCCATAGGCCGGCCAACATCAAGTTGACAGTGCCGCGGCCGAGGAACCCGGAATGGCCTTCGCGCCCATGGCCAACGCCCGATCCGCACCGGCCACGGCCGTCCCGCTGCCAGCAATGCCCGGTGTCGCCTCCCTCATGGGAGTGACGAAGGTTCGGCGCAGATGCGCCGTCAGGCGTTCCGGTACGGCCGGGTGGAAGCGTCCGGAGAGGTAGCCGTCCGGGCGGATCAGGAGGGCCTCGCCGTCACGCGGCGCATAGACATCGCGGAACTCGCCCGCCGCGTCGCGCACCCGCGGCGGGCACAGGCCGACCGGGCGGGCGTCCTCTGGTACCTCTGCGGCGGTGACCAGATAGGCGTCGAGCAGGCCGTGGGCGGCGCGATGCGCCTCGGCGGCGCAGGCCTCGAGCCGGGCGGCGCCCTCGCCCGAGGCGTGTTCCGGGCCCGCGAACAGCAGCAGCACGTGCTGCGGGGTGCGCAGCAGGTCGAACAGCCGCCGCGGGTAGGTGGCGAGGTCGCTCAGCAGGCCGCGGCAGTCCGGTGCCCGGTCGCCGGGGGCGGGACCGGCCGCAGGTGTGCCGTCCGCCGCCTGCGGCTGGACCAAGGGGCTGTCCGGGTAGGCGACCAGCAGTTGGGCCTGGCGCCGCAGCCTCGTCTCGGCGTCGTCCCCGTTGTTGCTGAGGCCGGAGCGGGCATGGCGGACGGTGCGGTCGACCACCTCCTGCGCGACCGGGTGGCGTTCGGCGTGATAGCTCTCCAGCACGTCGTCCGTAGCCAGACCGCGGACGGCCAGGGCCAGCTTCCAGGCAAGGTTGTAGGCGTCCTGCACACCGGTGTTCAGACCCTGCCCACCAACCGGCGGGTGGATGTGCGCGGCGTCCCCGGCGACGAAGAGACGGCCGTTCCGGTAGCGGTCCACCAGGCGGTGGCTGATCCGGAAGGCGGACGACCAGCGTAGCGTGGAGGCGGTCGTCGGCTCCGGGGACAGCCTGTCGAGCGCGGCCTGGATCTGGCCGAGGTCCGGTCCGTGGCCGTCCCCCATCCCGTCCGGAGCGCTCGAGCCGTCTTCGCCCCCGGCTCGGGCGCGAGGGCGCAGCATCGACAGCCAGTACCGCCGAACGCCAGGCATCGGAATGCAGACGAGCATGTCGTCCATCGCACCGTTCGCGTCCAGGTTCACGGCCCGCATGCTGTAGCCGGCGGGCAGTTCCCAGTCGACCTCGACGTCGCCGATCATGTACTGCTCGGGGAAGGCGTCGCCCTCGAAGGTCAGCCCGGCCGCCTTGCGGATCAGGCTGTGCGCGCCGTCGCAGCCCACGACGTAGCGGGCGTGCAGACGCTCGGTCCGGCCGTCGGCGTGCGCGAGGACGGCCTCGACCTCGTCCGGGCGCATCTCCACCGAGCGGAGCTCGGTCGACCGCTCCACCTCCGTGCCGAAGCGCGCAAGATGCTCAGTGAGCAGCCGTTCGGTCGCGTACTGGGGCAGCGTGGTGAAGGGATAGGGGATCTCGGGTGGCAGAGTCAGCTCGGCCCGCGGGGCCGGCTTGCCGTCGATGAAGACCAGCTGGCCCAGGTGCGGCACCGCGACGTCCAGCGCCTCGCGGACCAGGCCCATGGTGTCCCACATCTCCAGCGTGCGGGGCACGACGCCGATGGCCTTGGCATAGGGTTCCGGGACGGCCAGCCGGTCGACGATGCGGCAGTCCACACCGTGCCGCCGCAGCTCGGCCGCCGCCGTCAGGCCCACCGGCCCCGCCCCCACCACGAGTACGTCGACATCGGCCATGATCAGGCTCCCTCGTCGTCCGGAATCGGTACCCGAGCTAGTGTGCTCCACCAAGCTGCGCCGACCCAGCAGGGTTGAGGGTGTGTCAGGGTTGGTCGATCTGCGCGGTGGCCTCTTCAAGCGGTGGTCTATTGGGCCGGGATGTAGAGGTTGAGAGGTCTGCCGGTGCCGACAGCGTTGATCAGGGCCTGGAGCTCGGTGGGTGGGGTCTTGGCTGTCCACGCTCGCCAGTAGCGTTGCAGCGTGGCCCAGGGCGTCAGCCGGCCACGGACGGCTCTGAGTGCTTGGGGCCAGCAGGCTGGTGGGTCTGGGGTGGGTCTGGTGGGACGGCGCAATGCCCCCGCTCTGGCCGGCTGGGCACCGGCTCCTCCTCATCCGCGAAGCAGAGGTGGGACACGCCAATCGTCAGCGGGATAGCGAACAGCGCCGCCGGGTGCTGAAGGTCGTCAGTGAATATTTCGGCCTGTCACTGCCACGTCAGACGATCGCGAGCGGGCGCCTTCCTGCCGTGGTCACCCGCAGGTATCCTCCGGCCTCCTGGTAGGTGAGCGGCCTCGGTCTCCGTGAGGCCGCCCCTCACCCCGGCGTCGAAACCGTCATTGCGGGCACTGGCATCCATGGAGGTCGCCGGGACCATCCCCCAGGCGCTGGGCGACACCTGCAGCCGCTCAGGGTGAATCGGCATGAAGGGATCATCCCCGCAGGCGCGGGGAGCACCGGCACTGGCGCGGCCTGGCCGCCGACCGCGGCGGGACCATCCCCACGGGCGCGGAGAGCACGGCCTTCGCGGTGGCCCGCTCCTGGGCGAACCGACGTACGAGCCTGCTGGCGATATAGCCTCAGCGGATGCCCGTTTCACAGCGGGTTTACGGCCCGCGAACAGTGCATAAGAGAGATGGGAAGTCGATGGCTCTCAAGGAAGGCCAGCGGGTGGAGCTGGCAGCCGACACCAGGCTGACCGATTCGGTTGAGGTGTCGGGGGTCGTCATCGGGTTCCTGTCCCTGGCGGCGGGCACCGGCGGGACCATCGAGCGGGTGACCAACCACCAGGACGAGAGCGAGGACGTGCGCGAGTACGAGCGGCTCAAGTCGCTGCTCGACGCCTTCGGACTCGACATGCCCACGGAGAGCAGGAGGCAGCTCGAAGAGAAAGTTGCCTCTCTGGAACCCGCGTGGACCGCCTTCCAGGAACGGGCACCTCACGTGAGCGTACGGGTCCGCTTCGACAACGGGTTCATCCTCGACGGGGCCGACGAGGCCGTCTTCGTCCCTGCGTCAACTTGACTCGGCCCTGAAGGGGCGGGCTTGGAGGTAGCGTCCAACTGGCTGTTGGGTGGGCTCCTCCGTCCAGACACCCTTATGGGGTGGCAGGGACGCGTGACTCACGCCCCGCAGTCCACACAGCCTCGCCCTTGCGGGCGATGTTGTGGGAAGCGTTCCGGTCTGCGTGGGCAACGACCCCGCAGTCCCGGCAGGTGAAGCGGGCCTGGCTTGCCCGGTTCTTCTTGTCGATGTGGCCGCACTCGCAGCACTGCTGCGAGGTGTAGGCGGGATCGACGAAGACCACGGGGACGCCGGCCCTGCGGGCCTTGTAGACGATGAAGTCTGCGAACTGGGCAAAGGCCCAGGAGTGGAGCGCGACCCGTTGGGGCTTGCGGAGCCGTACCCTCTGCCGGATTCCCCTGAGTTCTTCCAGAGAGATTCCGGCCGAGGTGCGTTCAGCCTCGGTCACGATCGTCTTGGCGATGATGTGGTTCTGGTTCTTCGCGTGGCGCTGCTCGCGCCGGTTGCGCTTCTTCAACAGCCGCTTCGCGGACTTGCTGCCCTTGGCCTGGAGTTTCCTGCGCAGGTCGAGTTGCCGCTTGCGGTGGCGGTTCAGGCCGCGCCCGGCAGTTTTGTGGCCGGTGGATGTGGTGGCGATGTTGGCGATTCCAAGGTCCACCCCGATGAAGTGGCCGGGCTCGTACTGCTCAGCCTCGGGAACGTCACAGGTCGCGAGGAGATAGAACACGCCGTCGCGTTCGATCAGGTCCGACTCGCCCTGCCGGTGATCCCGGAGCGTCTTGAGTGCGTCAGACGAGCAGGCGAAGCGGACATTCTTGATACGCCCGGAGGTTGTCCAGATGCTCACCGCCTGCGCGTCGTACTGCCAGCTCAAACACCGGTCGTCATACGGCTGCGCAGCCTCGGGCCTAAAGACGATGGGCTTGGACTCGGCCTTGGTACGGCGCTTCGATCCAGGCTTGCCGAGGTACCCGGCGCGGATGTTGGCCCCGAGCGTCGTGTAGGCATCGCGGGTCTTCTTGATGATGTGCTGGGCGGCCTGCGCCCCCAGTCCCCGCGACCGCAGTTCGCCATAAGTGTGCTTGCGCAGCTCGTACTCACGCGGGACACCGTGCTCGAACGCCACCGCCGACACCCAGTTCCCGGCCTCGTTGACCGTGTGCAGCGTCACCGACAGCGCACCGGCCTGCTCGGCCTGCGGCATCAGCTTCACTTGCACGACGATCTTCACGCAGGCGATCGTATCGACGTATGTCACCACGCTGGGAGCCAAACCCCCATATTCGCAGGGGTCGCACGCTCGTCCACACCCTCCACGCCCACCTGGTCTTCACACCCAAATACCGGCGCGGACCGTTCACCGACGAGATCCCTCGACGCTGCGAGGAAGTCATGCACGCCGTCTGCGCGGACTTCGAAACAGAGCTGGTCGAGTTCAACGGCGAGACCGATCGGGATGTCGCTGGAATCGCGGTCGGACGATGGGGTGCCTGAGCTGACGGGCTGGGTGGTGCGGTGGTTCCGCGACCGTAGCTGTGTGCACTGTCTCGCCCGCGATGCGGGCGTCTCCCAGGCCACCGGTTACCGCTACCTGACGGCATTCTCACCCGGTGCGGAAGGGTGGAGCCCGCTACCGCGCTACGGGTCAACTCACCCTCGTGACCGGGCCGTCCGCCCAGCACGTCGGCCCCCGTTTCCCGAGTGCCGGCCAGCTTCGCCAGGGCGCCTTCCGCCGCCACGAGCGCGGCCTGCACCCGCTCGGCCTCCTCCCGCAGCCGGGCCACCTCCTCGCGAACCTTCTTTTCCCGGGGTTCCGAGCACCGACGGCACAGCCACCTCCACGGACGAAACGAGCAGACGAACCGCCCCATGTCTCCCGCCTACAGGTGGAGTTCATGCCCACCAGCCTCGAGCCACACGATCATGTTCGGAAAGCGAAAGCCTTCTGACTCCAACCTGACTGTGGTGTCCGTCAGTTGGGCGGCTCTGCAGCGCGATGAAGCTCCTCGCATGAGGTGGTGACACGACCAAGATCCACCGTGCTCTGCCAGGAGCTTCGTGTACTTGTGTACCCGTCGGCGATTGATCTGCCCACCGCGCACCTGCGCTACCTGAGCCGTGAACTGGTGACTCGGCGCCGGGAGATCGGCACCGGCGGCTGCGACTTTAGCCTCGAGATCCTCATGCCGGGCGCGCAGTCATCGCCGGGTTGTCTTCGAGTAAGGTGACGGACACATCGATGCGTTCAGACACACGCACGAGCGGGTCCAGGCGGCTGAGCGGCAGGTCCGGCATAGGCAGCATATGGAGCCGCTTGAGCAGGGCCACACATCGTCAACCACCCGGGACTGAAAGTCCCGGGCTTGCACAACGGGCGCCACTGGCTGTGGTGCTGCGTTTGCGTCCTGTCCCACGCCCGGTGTTCGGGGGTGGGCCTGGGGCGGTTGACTGCGCCCCGCGTCGCCACAACTCTTCCGCACGGTGACGGATGTTGCGGGAGCCGTTCCAGTCCGCATGTGCAACGACACCACAGGACCGGCATGCGAAGCGGGCCTGGGATGCCCGGTTCGCTTTGTCGATGTGCCCGCATTCGGCGCAGGTGCGGGAGGTGTACGCCGCATCGACGTGCACCACCGGTACCCCTGCCTTGCGGGCCTTGTACGTAATGAAATCTCCGAGCCCAGGAGGAGTGGGTGGCCCGTTGGGGCTTGCGAAGCCGTACCCGCGCGCGGATGCCCGTGAGGTCTTCCAGAGCGATTCCGCGACCGGTGCGTTCTGCCTCGGCCACCACATGCTTCGCGATCTTGTGGTTGATGTCCCGCGCCCGCCGCGCCTCTTTACGGCGCCGCTTCTTCAGGCGCCGTTTGGCGGACGGGGTGTTCTTACGCTGGAGCTTCTGACGCAGGACGCGCTCGCGCAGACGCCCGCGATTGAGCCGGCGCCCGGCCATGATCTGACCGTCCGAGGTGGTCGCGATGTTCACGATCCCCAGATCGACCCCCAGAAACTGGGTGACGCTGGTGTTGAGTTCGGCCTCGGGGACCTCGCAGGTGGCGGTCAGGAACCACATGCCGTCGCGGAACAGAAGGTCGGACTCGCCCTTCCGATACGAGGCCAAGCGGGCCAAGTGTGCGGGGGCGGCGGTGAACGCCACCCCCTTCATCCGGTCGGACAGGGTCCAGATCGACACCGTACGCTGCGTGTACTGCCAGGACAGCATCCGGTCGTCATAGGGCTGCCCTCCGGGCGGAAGGCCATCGGTTTCTCGACTGCGCGCCGGTAGCGCTTGGAGGAGGGCTTGCCGAGGTTTCCGGCCTTCAGGTTCGCCCTCAACGTGCGGTAGGCATCGCAGGTCTTCTTGATGACGTGCTGGGCCGCTTGAGCTCCGAGCCCCCACCGGTCCTTGACCGCCGTATAGGTGTGCTCACGCAGGGCGAAGTTGCGCTTGATGTCCTTCTCGAACGCCATCTGGGAGACCCAGGTCGCGGCCTGATTGCAGGCGTGCAGGGTTTCCTCAAGTGCCGCCGCCT
>NZ_JBSGTG010000071.1:0-9929 GCF_053607285.1 Streptomyces sp. NPDC055140
ACCATCGCCTTTCCCACCCAACCCCAGACCGTCCTCGCAACCGCCGCTTGACTCCTTAACCGCATCGGATGTCTGATCACCGACGCCACCGGCATTCCGCTCGCCGTCACCCTGACCGGCGGCAACCGCAATGACGTCACCCAGCTGATCCCGCTCCTCCAGGCCGTTCCGCCCGTGCGGGGCCAGCGCGGCAGACCTCGGCGCCGCCCTGACGTCGTGCTCGGCGATCGCGGCTACGCCCATGACAAGTACCGCTGTCTGGTCTGGGGCCTCGGCGTGAAACCGCTGATCGTCCGCCGGGCACCGGACACGGCTCCGAACTCGGCGCCCAACGCTGATTTGTGGAGCGCGTGTTCGCCCGCCTCGTCCGCGCGGGCGGTGCCGGACCGGGATCGGTGTCGGCGGGAAGCTCCCGTGGGCTCGGGGAGACCACCCGCGGGCGACTGAGTGATGCCGGGCACACACGGCCAGGACCCCGCTTCACCGGGGGCCTGCGCCGTACGGTCGCACGATTCTTCGACGCCTGGCGTGTCACGGCCGCCGTACCGGTAGTCGAGCGCATCGCCGACGAACTGCTCGACGCAGTGCGGCCCCAGTCCACGGCCACCGACCTGTTCAGCTCCTTCGAGCAGGTCCTTCCATGCAGGGTGCTGATGGAACTCCTCGGCATCCATATCGCCGGCCAGTCCACCACCGGTCAGCTCATCGCGACCGTGCTCCGCCGGGCCCTGACCGAGCCCGGGGTCTGGCCGCGCGCGGCCGAGGAGGCGGGGCTGGCCGAGGCATGGGTGGAAGAGGTCCTGCGACGCGAGCCGCCCGTGACCACCTGGCGCAGGGTGACCGCGCGACCCACTCGACTGGGCGGCGTGGAACTGCCGGGCGACGCACAGGTGCTGCTGATGCTAGGTGATCCGTTCCACGATCAGGCAGTACACCCCACGCAACCAAGGCATCATAACCCCAGGTCAGCCCAGACTTTCGGAACTGGTGGGCACCCTGACAACCCCTCACACGCGCACTCCAGCTCCTCGACAGACCAGAAGAAGGAAGAGCGAGCAAGGGACAGGACCGGAGCGCGCGTGCCCGGGAGCCACCGCGCTGCGTCCCCATGGCGCGTCGGCCCCCGCGCTGCGCGACCCTGCGGGCACCCTTGGCTGAGACGTTCACGCGGCATGCGACCAAGCCCGACCTCGAGTATCTGACCCGGGTCGCCGAGCAACACCTTCAGGGCTGGTACCGGGAGCGAGATGTGCTGCCCAGCGGAATCGAGACGGTGGAGGGGGATCGTGGCGCGCATCGTGCGCGAGACCGGGCTGGACCAGGTTCAGCCGATCGACCGCTGACCCTCGCCGTCAGGGCCCAGCCCGACAGGTCACGGATATGGGTAGGTCCGTGCGGGTGCTCGGACAGCTCTTCCAGATGCTCCTGGTCCTGGCGGTCGTTACCCAGGACATGAACTCGGATGCCACCAGCCTGATCCCGGCGCAGGACGCCACGGCGCACCGTCTGGAAATGCTCACCCTCGACGAAGCTCACGACCTTCTACGCCTTCTTCAACTGATTGCTGCGGAGGGCCTGGACGAGCTGAGTGAAGAAGCCGAGTGGTTCGCCCGGGAGATTGCCGCGCGTATCCCCTCGGAGAACTGACCGCGATGATTCAAGCCGTCCGGGCGGGGACGTTGCTGACGTCACATCAGGGACGGGAGGGCAGGCACGAAGCACACCGCCGGCGGGGGACTTGGACATGTGCGGTGTGCTTCGTGCCTGGTTCGAGGGGCAGCGGCTCGGGCGGCGTGGTCAGGCGGTCACCTCGAGGGGCGCCGACGTGCGCGTACGCGCCGTGCCGTCCGCCGCGACCGACACCGTCAGCTCGTGCCCGGCCACGTTCAGGCCGGAGACGGTGAGCGGCAGCAGGCGGCTCTCGACCGGGCGGATGGTCAGGGTTCCTTCCGGTGCGTTCGCCTGGAGACCGAGGAGTGCCTGGAGCAGGGCGACGGATGACGCGGCGGCCCAGGCCTGGGGGCGGCACGACGCCGGATACGGGGCCGGGCGGGCGGACGCGGAACGGGCCGTGCCCGCGAAGAGTTCGGGAAGGCGGGAGTCGAAGGCGGGCCCGGCCGCGATCAGGTTCTCGGCGAGGCGCCGGGCGTGGTCCGGGAATCCGGCGCGGGCGAGTCCCTGCACGGCGATGGCGGTGTCGTGCGGCCAGACGCTGCCGATGTGGTAGCCGAGCGGGTTGTAGCCGCCGTTGCTCGTCGCGTAGGTGCGCAGACCGAACGCGTCGGCCAGAGCGGGGGAGAGGAGCCGTTCTGCGAGGGTGGCTTCCTCTTCGGGGTTGAGCAGGCCGGTGCCGAGCAGATGCCCCATGCCGGAGGTGACGGCGTCGACCGGCCGCTTGTCGGCGTCGAGCGCGATGGCCACGTAGGGGCCGTGTTCGTCAAAGACCCAGAAGGTGCGCCGGAAGGCCTCCTGCAGGCGTGTGGCCCAGGCCCGGTAGCGGTCTGCGCCAGGCCGGTCGAAGGCGTCGAGGAGTTGGGCACCGGCGACGGCCGCCTCGTACGCGTACGCCTGCACCTCGCACAGCGCGATGGGCGCGGTCGCGAGGGAGCCGTCCCTGAAGCGCACCGAGTCGCCGGAGTCCTTCCAGCCCTGGTTGGCGAGGCCGGTGCCGGTGGAGTCGATGTACTCCAGCAGGCCGTCGCCGTCCGGATCGCCGTACTCCACCAGCCAGTTGAGGGCGGCTTCGAGGTGTGGCAGCAGGGCGGCGACCTCCGTGGACGGCATGCCCCAGCGCCAGGCGTCGTGCAGTAGGCAGATCCACAGCGGGGTGGCGTCGATGGTGCCGTAGTACTGCGCGGGCAGGCGGGTGCCGTCGTCGAGTTCCTGCGTCTCGGCGCGTACCTCATGGAGGATCTTGCCGGGCTGTTCCTCTGTGGAGGCAACGACGTTGCGGCCCTGTCGGCGCGCGAGCGTGCGCAGTGTGCCGGCCGCGAGTTTTGTCCCCAGCGGCAGCAGCATGCGCGCCGTCCACAGGGAGTCACGGCCGAACAAGGTCAGGTACCAGGGCGCGCCCGCTCCGGCGAACACGTCGCCGGGAGCCTCGGGGTCGCAGAGCAGGAGCCGGGTGAGGTCCTGCTCGGCCCGGCCGACGAGGCGGGTGAAGTCGCCGTCCGCGCTGTCGAGTCGGAGCTGCGCCCAGGGGCGGTCCTGGTGCGCCGCCGGGCCGAAGGGGGTCGGGGTGTCGGTGGCGGCGCGGCCTTCGAGGGCGCAGGTCCAGCTCTCGCCCGGAGCGAGGCAGACCTCGAAGGTGAAGGCGCCGCGGGGGCCCAGGGCCGAGACGCCGGTCCGGGCGGCGGTGTCGTCGGTGCGGGCGGTGAGCGTCATCCGCGCGTCGTGCGCGGACCATGTCAGACGGTCGTCCTCGCCTCGCGGTTCGTACAGGGGAGTGGTGGCCCCGCTCTTGACGGCGTCCATGGCGGCGAAGTCGCTCTCGGCGGTGACGGTGACGGTCGACCGGGCGTGCAGAGAGCCGTGGTTGGTGAGGGACAGCGTCTCGGTGAACCGGCCCGGTGCGACGGTGCGTTCCCTCAGCAAGGTCACTGCCGGGTCGGCGGTCTGCTGCGCTGTTCCGCGCAGAACCGCGTCGAACGTGGCCCGGTCGGCGCTCTGCAGAACGGAGTTGGTGGGGGCCGGGCGGCTGCCGTCGACGGTGATGTGCAAGGAGCGCAGAAAGCGGCGGTCGCCGTGGTAGAAGCCGTCGACCGGCGCCGCGAGGTCGCCGTCGGGGCGTGAGGCCACGAAAGAAGGCGCCGACAGGACGAGCACCGCATCGTGGACGAACGGCTGGCCGCCGGACGCGGAGACGGGTGCGGGAAGGTCGGGCGACTGCGCTGGGGACTGCGTTTGCTGAGGAATCTGTTGCGTCATCGAGACGGGACCTTTGGCCTTCGTTGCTGCCGTGTGCGGCATGTACAGTGACGGAAATTCGTGCTTGGATCGATCCAATCAGGCATTGGATCGATCCAAGCCGGTTCGTGTCCACACCGTACCCGACGTTCTGTATGGATTGAAATGAACAAAGATGTTCCCGGCGGGAGTTCAGGACCGGCGGCGCGGCCGCCGACGATGGCCGATGTCGCCCGCCGTGCCGAGGTGGGCAAGCAGACGGTGTCCAATGCGCTCAACAAGCCGGAACTGCTGCGGCCCGAGACGCTGGCCCGGGTGAAGACCGCCATCGAGGAGCTCGGATACCGGCCCCACACCGCGGCCCGCTCGCTGCGCCGCCGTGAGTCGCGGACGATCGGCTTCGCCCTCGAACGCAGCGTCGCCGGGCGCTCCAACGCGGTGAACGACCGCTTCCTGCACGCGCTGGCGGCCGCGGCCGGGTACCGGCTCCTCGTATTCTCGGTCGACTCCCGCGAGCAGGAGATCGAGCGCTACGACGAACTGCTGGGGGAGCAGGCCGTTGACGCGTTCGTCCTCGACCGCACCGCCACCGACGACCCACGCCACCGCTGGCTCCACGACCGGTCCGTGCCCTTCGCCGCGTTCGGCCGCTCCTGGAGCGACGAGGACTTCGGCGACTGGGTGGACGTCGACGGCGCGGCAGGCATCGAGGCCGCGACCGAGCACATGGTCGCGGCCGGGCACCACAAGATCGGCCTGCTGAGCTGGCCCGTCGGCAGTGGGACCGGTGACGACCGTACACAGGGCTGGCGGCGCACCATGAAGCGGCACGGCCTGCCCGCGCGCGGGCTCACCGCGGCGACCGCCAACCGGCCCGACGCCGCCCGCCGGGCCGCGGGCACGCTGCTGGACAAGGGCGTGAGCGCGATCGTGGCCGTGAGCGACGCGCTGGCGCTGGGCTGTTACGACGCGCTGCGCGAGCGCGGGCAACGGCCGGGCACGGACGTCGCGGTGACCGGTTTCGACGACTCGCCCTTCGCGGAGCTCCTCGACCCGCCCCTGACCTCCGTGGAGCAGCCGCTCGAAGAGGCCGCCACGGAATGCGTGCGGATGCTCGTCGAGCGAATCGCCGACCCCCGACGCCCCTGTGAGCAGCGGCTGTTGACGCCCCGGCTCGTGGTCAGGGACAGCTCCGGACCCGCTGCCGCGGGCGCCTGACCCCGCAGCCCCTTCCATCCTCGCAACACGGCACTCGCCTTCATCAAAGGAACGATCATGAGCCGCACCCAACTGCCTCTCGTCGCCTGCGTTCTGTCGGTCTCGCTGCTGTCCACGGCCTGCTCATCGGGGTTCGACAAGGACGCCGGGCAGGAGAACTCGGGCAAGCAGGACATCAGGGTCCTGATAGCCACCTCCGGCCCCGCCGAGACCAGTGCCGTGAAAGAGGTGGCCGCCGCCTGGGCGAAGGACTCGGGCAACTCCGTCACGGTGGACGTCGCGCAGAACATCGACCAGCAGCTCGGCCAGGCCTTCGCGGGCAGCAACCCGCCGGACGTGTTCTACACATCGGGCGACCAGTTCTCCACATACGCACAGCGCGGCGCGCTGTACGCCTACGGGGACAAGCTCGACGACCGCGACGACTTCAGTCCCGTCCTCACCCGGGCCTTCACCTACGACGACAAGCTGTACTGCGCGCCGAAGGACCAGTCGACCCTCGGGCTCGCCGTGAACACCACCTTGTGGAAGAAGGCCGGGCTCACCGAGACCGACTACCCCAAGACATGGGAAGAGCTCGAAGCCGTCGCCAAGAAGCTCACCGGGAAGGGTGTCACCGGTCTCTCCTTCAACCCCGACTACGCCGAGATCGGCCCCTTCTTCAAGCAGTCCGGGTCATGGCTGACGAACCCGGGGCAGACCAAGATGACCGCGACCGACGCCGGCAACGTCAAGGCACTGACGTTCGTCAAGAAGCTGCTCAACGAAGGCGTCCTGAAGTACCCGAAGGACCTGGGGTCCGGGTGGGGCGGCGAGGCCTTCGGCAAGGGCAAGGCCGCGATGACCGTCGAGGGCAACTGGCTGGCCGGGGCGATGAAGAAGGACTATCCCGACACCGCGTACAAGGTGCTCTCCCTGCCGGAAGGCCCCGGGGGCAGGGGCACGATGGCCTTCACCAACTGCTGGGGCGTCGCCGCCAAGAGCAAGCACCGCGACGCTGCCGTCGACCTGATCGAGCAACTCACCGCCGACTCCGCCCAGTTGAAGTTCGCCAAAACGCTCGGCGTCATGCCGTCGAAGACGACTCTGTTCGACACCTACAAGCAGCAGAACCCCGGGTCGACCGCATGGGCCGACGGCGCCGCCTACGCCCAACTGCCCGTGACCGCACCCGGAATGCGGCAGGTCATGGCCGAGTTCAACACCTCCTTGGCCCAACTGGCGGACAGTGACCCGAAGAAGCTGCTGAGCGACCTGCAGAAGAACGGCGCGAGCGTCCTGGGCGGTAACGCTCGATGAGCACCGTCACCGCCACCAGCACGTCGGGTACCGGCTCGGGGTCTCAGACCCCCGCGGCCGTGCGCCGCCGGCCGCGCCGTGAGGGCCGCCAGGGGCTGTGGGGCTGGGCCTTCGTCAGCCCGATGGTCGTGGTGCTCGGGCTGTTCCTGGCGCTCCCCGTCGTCATGGCCCTGTGGGTGAGCCTGCTGGACTGGGACGGCCAGTCGAACCCGTTCTCGGGAGCGGCCGACTTCGTCGGACTCGACAACTACAAGGGTCTGTTCGCCGACCAGGGGCTGACCCGGACGCTGTTCATGACGTCCCTGCGCAACAACCTCTACTACGTCCTGCTGGTCGTCCCGCTGCAGACGGCGCTCGCGCTGGGCCTGGCCCTCGCCGTCAACCAGCGGCGCCTCAAAGGCAAGGGAGGCTTCCGCACGGCGTTCTACTTCCCGTCCGTCACCAGCTCCATCGCGGTGTCCACGGTGTTCCTCTTCCTGTTCCAGAGCAGCGGAGCCGTCAACAACCTGCTGAAGTGGGTCGGCATCCAGGGACCGAACTGGTTCACCGACGCACGGGGTCTCGTGTGGGTGGCGCTCGGCGGGGTCGGTCTCGTCGACCCGGACCGCCCGCCCGCCGCACTCGCCGACCACGGTGTGCTCGGCCTGTCATGGTGGGACTGGCTCTCCGGACCGTCCGTCGCGATGTGCACCATCATCCTGCTGGTGATCTGGACGACGTCCGGCACCTTCATGCTGATGTTCCTCGCCGCCCTGCAGGACATCCCCGAGGCCCAGCTGGAGTCCGCCCGCCTCGACGGCGCCAACCGCCGGCAGACGCTGCGCCACGTCATCCTGCCGGCGCTGCGCCCCGTCCTCTTCCTGGTGATCACGCTCGGTCTGATCGGCACCTGGCAGGTATTCGACCAGGTGTACGTGATGAGCCAGGGCCAGCCCGCGAACACCACCCTGACCCCCGCCTTCCTCTCGTACAGCCTGAGCTTCAAGGACGCGCAGTACGGGACCGGCGCCGCGATCTCCTTCGTCCTGCTGGCGATCATCCTCGTCATGACGGGGATCCAGCGCTTCGCGCTGCGCGAGCGCGACGGCCGTGGATGGCGTCGCACGAGGAGGACCACCCGATGACCACTGCGACGGTGACAAAGCACGCGTCGGCCACGGCGCGGAGCCGGCCGCGTGAGCGGCGGCGCAACATGCAACTCGTGGGCACACTGGTGATGTCGGCGGTGGCACTGGTCTACCTCATGCCGTTCGTCATCCAGGTGGCCACGACGTTCAAGACCGATCCCCAGGCCGCCGCCTCGCCCCTCGGCCTCATACCGGACCCGCTCTCACTGGCGTCCTACCGGCAGCTGTTCACCGGCTCCGAGGGCGTGGCGTTCCCGACCTGGCTGGGCAACTCCGTGTTCATCGCCGTGGTCGTCACGGCGGGACGGGTCTTCTTCGACTCGCTGGCCGGCTACGCGCTCGCCCGCCTGCGCTTTCGCGGCCGCGGACTGCTGACCGTGCTGCTCATCTCGGTGATGGCCGTGCCCGGTGTCATCCTGATGATCCCCAAGTTCCTGGTGGTGCAGTACCTGGGGATCTACGACACCTACACGGCGATGATCGTGCCGCTGCTGGTGGACGCCGTCGGTGTCTTCGTCATGAAGCAGTTCTTCGAGTCCGTTCCGCGGGAGATCGAGGAGGCGGCCCGTGTCGACGGCGCCGGCATCCTGCGCACCTACTGGTCGGTGGTCCTGCCGATGGCCAGGCCCGCGCTGATCACCCTCACGATCCTGTCCTTCCAGGGCTCGTGGAACGAGTTCACCCACTTCGTGGTCACCGCCCAGTCCGCCGACCACGCCACGCTGACCACCGGTCTCGCCCAGTTCGTCTCGGGCGGCCTCGGATCCGGCACCCAGTACCCACTGAAGCTCACCGCCGCCCTGCTCGCCACGATTCCGGTCGCGATCGTCTTCTTCTTCTTCCAACGCCACTTCGTACGCGGCGGAAACGCGGGAGCGCTCAAGGACTGAGCGCACGACACGGTGGCGGACAGCAACCCGCCGCCATCCCGCCCAACCAACCCCCCCGTACTGCCGCCCCCTTTTTTTTGAGAGAGCCAAGCGAAACCCACATGAGCACCACCGCACCTGCTCCCGCCACCCCCGCACTCGCGCCGTCCGCCCCGCGCGACGACCCCTGGTGGCGCACAGCGGTCGTCTACCAGATCTACATCCGCAGCTTCCGTGACTCCACCGGCACGGGAACCGGCGACCTCGGCGGCGCCCTCGAGCGCCTGCCGTACCTGCGCCGCCTCGGCGTGGACGCGATCTGGCTCAGCCCGTTCTATCCCTCGCCCCAGCACGACCACGGGTACGACGTCGCCGACTACGAGGGCGTGGACCCCCGCTTCGGCGATCTGGACCTGATGCGTCAAGTCATCGACCATGCACATGCGTTGGGCCTGCGCGTCATGATCGACATTGTTCCCAACCATTGCTCCACCGACCATCCCTGGTTCCGGGCCGCGCGGGCAGCCGCTCCAGAAAGTCCCGAGCGCGCCCTGTTCCACTTCGCCGACGGCCGTGGCCCGGGCGGTGCCGAACCTCCCAACAACTGGCGCTCCATCTTCGGAGGCTCCTCGTGGGCCCGCACGACGACGGCCGACGGTACGCCCGGCCAGTGGTACCTGCACTCCTTCGCCCCCGAACAGGCCGACTTCAACTGGGCCGACCCACGCGTGGGCGACTACTTCGAGTCGATCCTGCGGTTCTGGCTCGACCTGGGCGTGGACGGCTTCCGGATCGACGTCGCCCACGGCCTGCACAAGCAGCCCGGTCTGCCGGACGACCCGCAGGCAGCGCTCGACGAGACCACCGGCGACCCCGTCAACTCCGCGGCCTGGAACCGCCCCGAGGTCCACGAGGTCTGGCGTCGCTGGCGCGCGCTCACCGACGCGTACGAGGAGCGGGACGGCCGTGCCCGCGTCCTGGTCGGGGAGATAGGCGTGCTCGACCCCCGCCAAGTGGCGCTCTACCAACGCCCCGACGAGCTCCACCAGAGGCTCGACCAGACTCAGCAGTGCCGTCCGTAATCCAGGGTCGAGGTCCACGACGCGTTTGCGTCCGCCGCCCGGCTGCCGCACTCGCCCCACCAGAGGATCGCCTGCCTCCAGGTCGGACATGCCTTTGCGAACCGTTGTCCCGCTCACCCCGGCCGCCCGAGCCACGGCCCGAATGCCGCCATGTCCCAGCGCTCGGGCCTCCGCGGCCATCAGTAGCCGCCGCTGTCGTTCGTCCAGGTGCGGGAACAACACCGCAAACTTCACGGCAAGTTGATCACAAGTCTCGTCCGGGATGCGCATACGACACCAACGAGCCCCAGCGCTGAAAGCAACACCTTGATGATCGGCAGGCCCTTTAAGGGCTGTCCTACCTTCTTGGCGTGGGCCTGCTCTGGTCGTTCGTAGGATCGGAGGGCCCGGGGGCTTCGGGTATGGCTGTAAAGGTTGAGCCGCTGGAT
>NZ_JBSGTG010000072.1:0-9867 GCF_053607285.1 Streptomyces sp. NPDC055140
ATCGGCCAGGTCAGCCCGATCGCCTTCGAACAGCGAATGGTTACGCTGACCACTGCCGCATAGCAAACGGTGTCTACGGCTCAGGGGGAAGCCCCCACCCCCGGTTCCTCGCAAAGTCGACCATAGCGAGGAAGGCGGCCGACGCCGCGATCGGCGCGACCAAGCAGGCCCTGACCCACATGGCCCGCAAACACGGCCGTGAGCTGCATCTTGTCCATCCCGCGCACACCACCATGGACTGCGCAGTGTGCGGAGCGAGAACCAAGCACGCACTACCTCTCTCAGAACGGACCTACAGCTGCACCATGTGCGGAGCCGTCTCGCCCAGAGACAAGAACTCCGCCCGCGTGATGCTGGTCCGGGCTGGTCTCAACCCGGCTGGTGCTGATCGTGTAAGAGCTGCGAGGCCGCCGACCCACAGCCGACGTGAGCCAGAATCCTCCCCTCCCTTAGGAAGGGGAGGATTCAATTAGGAAGGGGAGGATTCAATTCGCGATCTCCCAGATGTGGCCGCCGGGGTCTTGGAAGCTGGCGGTCCGTATCCCCCACGGCCGGTCCATCGGGCCGTTCAGCAGCGTCACGCCGCGCGCCGCAAGCTCCTTGCACTTGGCATCCACGTCATCCACCGGGAGGGTGAGCTGGAGGCGGGATCCGACCTCAGGCGCTGCCACGCTCGCGGGATCGATGAGCTCATGCGCCGCTGTCGACTTCAGCAGGTTGATGATGGTGTTGCCGAAGCCGAATACGGCCGAGTTGTCGTTCTCGTAGTGCACAGGCAGTCCGAAGACCTCCTGGTAGAACCGCTTCGTGGCGTCCAAGTCCTCGACGAACAGAGTGATGGCGCTGATGCTGGTGGGCCACGCGGAATCGCTTGTCTTATCGGTCATGTCTACGAAGGATCTACGAGAGGTCCCGTCGTGCATAGAGGGCGGTCGAAGGCTTCTCAAGAAGAAGCGGACCTATCCGGTGAGGGCAAGATTACGCAGACGAACTTCCCGGCAGATTCGCCTGCGACAGGTAGGCCGCTGCCCGGCGCAGGACCCTCATTCTCCTGCTCCAGCAGCTTGATCCGACGACGCGCTTCCCGAACCCGTGGGACGGCAAGAGTCCTCGGGCTTCAGCCCGAGGAACATGTCAACTCGGCTGGTTGAGTTCGGCCAGCACCGCACCGGTCATGGCCGCGACTCCTTGGCCGATGACCGCGGGGTCGGGGGCGAAGTGCGGGCTGTGGGCGCTGGGAACCTTTGCGAACTTCTGCACCGGTGACGCGCCTTCCGCTGCGTCCCATACTGCGGCGGTAGTGGAGGGCAGGAACCAGTAGTGGTAGGGGATTGATGTGCCGTCGGGGCAGAGGGCGAGTTCGGAGAAGTCCTCGCTGCCCATGGCTGGGCCGGGGTCGATGACATGCGTGGCGGCGAACATCTCGCGGTGTGTTTGCGCGATTCGGCGAGCTGTTGCGGTGTCGTTGACTGTTGCGGGCATGGACTTCACTATGCGGATCCCCGGCTCGGCGGGGGCGCCGGCCGCCGCGCACTCGCCGGTCACGATGCGACGGATCGCTGTCACGATCTGGTCCTGGACCTCGCCCGTGGTGGAGCGCACGGTCAGCCCCAGCTCCGCTGTCTCGGGGATGACGTTGTGTGCCGTGCCGGCCTGGATCCGTCCCACGGTGACGACGGCGCTGTGGCGCGGGGCGATCTCGCGCGCGACGATCGACTGCAGTCTGCCGACCACGGCGGCGGCGATGACGATGGGGTCGATGGTGGTGTCGGGGCGTGACCCGTGGCCGCCGCGTCCGTGGATGACGATGTCGATGGACGTCGAGGCCGCCAGGACCGGTCCTTCGACATGGGCCACCAGCCCCGCCGGTCCGGCGCTGACGTGCTGGGCGAGCAGTACGTCGGGGCGAGGGAACCGTTCCAGCAGCCCGTCGGCGCGCATCGCGAGAGCTCCCTCCCCGGTTTCCTCGGCCGGCTGGAGGACGAAGAGAACCGTCCCGGTCCAGTGACGTCGGCCACGGGCGAGGGCCTGGGCGGAGCCCAGCAGCATCGCGGTGTGCATGTCGTGGCCGCATGCGTGCATGACACCGTCGACGCGTGATGCATAGGGCAGTCCGGTCGACTCCTGGACAGGCAGCGCGTCCATGTCCGCCCGGATCAGCACAGTGCGGCCGGGACCGTTTTCCAGGACCCCGACCACTCCGGTCCCGCCGACGTTCTCCGTCACCTCGACGCCGGAGTCCCGCAACTCCTTCGCGGCGCGGGCGGCCGTGGTGTGCTCGGCGTGAGCGAGCTCGGGGTGGCGGTGCAGATCCTCGTAGAGAGCGCGGATGGCGTGGTGATCGTGGTCTGCGGCGAGGGCATGTGCTTTCGCTGCCAGGGAGGTTGCCGAAAACATGGTGAGGTTGTCCTGTCCGGTTGCGGGGTCAGTTCTCGAAGGCGTTCTTGTGGACCGAGCCGTCCTTGATCACCACGGAGATGTTCGCGGCAGCCCCCAGCTTGTGGATGTCGGCGAGTGGGTCGCAGGACGCGATGACGACGTCGGCGCGCTTGCCCGCCTCAAGGGTTCCGATGTCGGCCGACAGGCCGAGGAGTTCAGCGGCCACCGACGTCCCCGCGAGGATCGCGTTCATCGGCGACATGCCGCAGTCGACGAGGTGCCCCAGCTCGCGCAGGTTGTTGCCGTGGGCGGAGATACCGCAGTCCGTGCCCATCGCGATCTTCACGCCGCGTTCGACGGCGCGCGGAATCGCGGCGTGCGCGCGCGCCTGCCACTGCTTCTTCTTGGCAACGGTCCATGCGGGGGTGACGGCCGGGTCGAAGCTCGCGGTGGCGGTGGACAGAGTCGGCACGAGGAAGGTGCCCTGGGCGAGCATGAGGTCGATGATCTCGTCGTCGATCTCGTAGCCGTGCTCAATGCTGTCGACTCCGGCGCGCAGTGCGTTGAGGATGCCGCCGCGTCCCTGCGCGTGGGCGGCGACCCGCTTGCCGCGGTGGGCGCGCGCCACCTCGACGACGGTGCGGATCTCCGCCTCGGTGAAGCCTTCGTCGTCCGGCTGGTCGGTGGGGCTTCCTACACCGCCCGAGGCCGCGATCTTGATCAGGTCGGCGCCTTGCCGCAGCAGGTTCCTGGCCTCACGTGCGCACTGCGCGGTGCCGTCGGCGAGGCGGCTGACGGAGGGCTCGGTGGGTCCGTCGTCCGTGGGCATGCGGAAGTCACCGTGGCCGCCGGTGGGCGACATCATCGCGATGGCGACGAGCAGACGCGGTCCCACTACCAGGCCGCGGGCCACCGCCTGTTTGAAGCCGGCGTCGAGCCCTGCAAGGTCGCGTGCGGTGGTTACGCCGGACATCAGGGTGCTCAGCAGGCGCGGCGTGGTCAGGTAGGTGCGCAGGGAGGCGGGCATCGCCGCGAGCTGTACACGGCTCATTTCACCGCCGGGCGCCGCGAGATGTACATGGCAGTCGATGAAGCCGGGCAGGATGGCGCCGCCGTGGGCATCGATGGCGCGGGCGCCCCGTGGGGTCTGAGGTGCGGTGTTGGCCGGGCCTGCCCAGGCGATGCGGCCGTCGGCGATGTGAACCACACCGTCGGGCACGGGAGTGGCGCCCGTGCCGTCGACGAGGAGTCCGTTGCGGACGATGAGGGCACTGGGTGTGGTGTCGTTCATGATGGCGGTGTTTCCTTCATCTGTGGTGCTGGGAGAGGGCCGGGGTCAGGGGACGGCGGGGATGTCCTTCCCTGTATCGGTGGCAGGTGTGCCCTCGTGCGGCATGTGCGGAAGGGCAGTGCTGTCGCGTGCGTAGGGCCGGTACAAGGCTGCCGAGGCCAGTCCGTTGACCGCGGTCAACAGCACCGTCACGATGAGCAGTGCGTCCTGCAGGCCGATGGCATCGCCCAGGAACCCGGTCAGCAGCGCGTAACCGGCGTACGCGAAGGCTTCGACGGTCGAGACGGACACGGCGAACGCCAGGGCCCGTAGTTCGGGACGGACGACGGCCATGATCAGCGGCCGGTTGACGACGGGAACCTGTCCCTGCAGGAAGCCGAGCACGGCGAAGATCAGGACGAAGAAGCCGATGCTGTGCCAGGCCGGCTCGATGCAGATCAAGGCGGCGCCCGCGAAGCTCAGTTGGCTGATCTGAAGCATGACGACCCGGCCGCTCAGTGGCCGCAGCTGATGCATGCGGTCGTTGATGCGCCCACCCGCGATGGTTCCACTCAGATAGCCGAGCGAGAACGGGAGCGCGACGACCGAGGCGGTGGCCGTGGAGAAGCCTTGTGCCTCGACCAGGAAGACCACGCCGAAGCTCATCATGACGTTCTGGCCCGAGAACAGCCGTTGCACGAGGATGAGTCGGAAGGTCTGGATACCGGCCAGCTCTCGCAGTCCGCTGCGCACGGTGCGGGCCTTGTTCTCGATGGCCACGGCTGCGGTGAGGGGCTTTCGTGCGGCCGGTCTCGGATCGTCCAGGAACAGCAGGATCAGCACTCCCACGAACAGGCACATCGCGCCTGAGGCCAGGTAGCCGTACCGCCATCCGTTCTCCAGACCGGAGAGGCGGCCGAACAACGGCGCACTGACCCCAGCGATCAGGGCGACGCCGCCGTACAGCATGCCCGTCACCCGGCCACGGCGGTGGTCCTCGCAGAGATCGCCGAGAATCTCCAGGGCGATGGGCCCGGCTCCGGCGAATCCGGCGGCCGCGATGCCGTAGACCACCACGAACTGCGTGAAGTTGCCTGCCATGGCGGCCAGGATGATCCAGATGCCCCAGAAGCCGGAGCACACGGCCAGCACGACCTTGCGCCGGAACCTGCGGGCCAGCAGCACCCACGGAATACCTGCGAGCATCCCCACCACCTTGGCCACGGCCACGAGGGTGCCGAGTGCCGAGGAGCTGAGGCCCATCGCGTCGCGCATGAGGGGGAAAAGGACGGTGGTCACGCTGCTCTCGGCATTGTCCATCGCTGTGGACGCTGTCAGGAGCGTCAGGTTCTTCCCGCGGGGTCCGCGCCCGGGCGGCGCGGCGGATCCGGCTGTATCCGCTGTCATGGAGTCCCTCTCAATGAATGCGGCCGATACGGTCGCTGAGCCTGAGGGCAGGAAGCTGGGGCGGGGCGGCGGCGTCCGACAGGACGGCGCGTGCGTAGATGTCACCGACGTCATGGCTGTTGGGGGGCAGTTCCGTCACGAGCGGGGACAGGTCCGTACAGCCGATGACGAACGCGTCGCCGGCTGAGGTCCAGGACGCGCCCATGACCGACCGGAATAGCTCGCGCGCCGCGGCGACCTGCCCCGACTTGACCAGGTGCACGCACCCTTGGATACGTTCCTGGTCTTTCGGACCAGGAAGGATGGGGCTCAGTCCTTCAGCCGTCAGCGCCCGGTGCAGGTGTCCCGTCCGGCGCGTGCCATCCGTCACGGCAAGCGCCGGACAGGACACACCAGCGGCACGCAACTGCCCGATGAGGGCGGTGATCATGTCGACGACCGGGATGTCGAGTGCTGCCGCGATCTCGCGCTGGTAGGTCTGGGAGGTGAGCGAGGGCAGAGCGATGAGCTCGGCCCCCGCCTCCTGAAGACGACGGGCCACTTCCTGAAGGGCCGGAACCGGGCTGGGCCCACCGTGCAGGAGGTGGTCGAGCCGACTGGGAATGGCCGGACTCGACAGCAGAATCATCTCGGGGTGGGCGTCGTCTGCGTCCGCATTGGTGAGTTCGACCAGGCGGGCGTAGAAGCGGGCGCAGGCCAACGGCCCGAGACCGCCGATCAGCCCGATGGTCCTCCAACGCGGCGCCACAGCCGGACGCGCCGGTTCAGCCGAGGGAAGCCAGGCCATGGGCTATGCCGTTGCGCTGGATCTCCGATGTGCCGGTCAGGATGCGGAACATCCGGATCTTGCGGAAGAGGAACTCGATCTCGTTGCCCTGGGTGAGGCCCTCCTTGCCGTGGATCTGGACGGCTTCGTCGAGGATGCGGAAGGCGGACTCCGCGACGAAGAGCTTGCACATGAAGGCTTCGGTACGCACGTCCTCACCTCGGTCCAGCGCGGCGAGCGCGGCGTAGGTCATGGAGCGGGCCGCGTAGAACTCGGTGGCCATGTCCGCGACCTTGTGCTGGATGGCCTGCAGGGCGAGCAGTGGACGGCCGCCGGCCACCTTGCGGGTGCGGGTGCGGTCCAGGGTCAGATCGAGGGCGCGTCGGGTGGCGCCCAGGGCGGTGGGGCAGTGCAGCAGCCGGTTGACGGTGACGCGGCCGAGCGCGATGCGCATGCCCTTGCCCTTCTCGCCCAGCAGGTTGCTGGCGGGGACACGGCAGTTGTCCAGGATGATGTCGCTCTCGATGTGCTCGCCGGACATCGGGGTCGCGCCGTCCGTGACACGGCAGCCGGGGCTGTCGAGATCGACGAGGAAGGCGGAGAACTGCGGCTTGTCGCCCTCCTGTTCGCTGGTTTCGGCCATACGGGCCACCACAATCGCGAAGTCGGCGAACGGCCCGGCCGAGGAGAACACCTTGTGCCCGCTCAGCAGGTAGTCGTCCCCGTCGCGTACGGCGGAAGTGCGCATCGATCGTACGTCGGAGCCCGCGTCGGTCTCGGTGAGAGAGAAGCAGCAGGCACGCTCGCCGCGTACCACGGGCAGGAAGTAGGTGTTCAGCTGGTGCTCGGTGGCATGATCCAGAATGTCGCCGGCCCGCAGCGGGCCGCCCATGTCGCCGAGCACACTGTGACCGAGGACCCGGCCGCTCGCCCCGATCTCCTCCTTGAGCGCGGCGAGTTCGGTGTACGTAAGGTTCTGCCCGCCGTGCTCCTCGGGCAGGTGGATGCCGTAGAAGCCGAGCGCACGGCTGCGCTGCCAGACGGGTTCGAGGTCGGCTCGGGTCAGACGGGTGGCCGGGGTGATGCCCCGTTCGCGTTCGTAGTCGGCCAACTCGCCGTCCAGGTAGGCGCGCAGCTTGTCTACGAGTCCGGCCAGTCGCGCGTCCTGGTAGGTGGGGCGCATGGAGAATGTCATGTTGGTTCCTCGTTCCGGGGGAGGTGTCAGTTGACGCGGCGGGTTGCGTCTGCCCAGAACGGTTCACGCACGGCCTTGCGGTCGAGCTTCCCGTTGCGGTTGTGCGGCAGTTCGCCGGCGAAGTCGACCGAGCGGGGCTTCTTGAAGCGGTCCAGGCGCTCGGCACAGAACTCGATCAGCTCGCCCTCGGTGACGGGGCTCCCTGTGTGAGGCACGATCACGGCTTTGACGGCTTCGCCCCACTGCTCGTCGGGCACACCGACGACGCAGGCTTCCCTTACCGCCGGGTGCTCGTAGAGGGCGGCCTCGACCTCGGTGCAGTAGATGTTGAACCCGCCCGAGATGATCATGTCCTTCTTGCGGTCGACGAGGAAGAGATAGCCGTCCTCGCGCATCCAGGCAAGGTCCCCGGTGTGCACCCAGCCGCCACGGAAGGTCTCGGCGGACAGCTCCGGTGCCCGCCAGTACTCCCGTACGCAGTCGGGACCGCGCACGATGACCTCGCCGACCTCACGCGGCGGGCACTCGTGGCCGCTCTCGTCCACAACGCGGATCTCCGTGTCGTACGAAGCACGGCCGCACGACTGCAGCAGTTCCGGGTCGTCTGTGACGGCGCGCGCGATGTCCTGGCTCGTCAGCCCGGCGACGACGCTGGTCGTCTCCCCGAGCCCGTACCCCTGGGCGACCACCGGCCCGAACAGGGCCACGGCATCGCGCAGCCGCTGGGGTGAGACGGGCGCTCCGCCTATGCGGACGCTGGTGAGGCTGGACAAGTCCCGTTCAGCCGCGCCCGGTTGGGAGAGCACCATGTTGAGCATGGCCGGCACGAGGAACGTGGTGGTGATCCGTTCCTTCTCCACTGTGGCCAGGAACGCCTCAGCGCTCCAGGTCGGCAGGATGTGCGTGGTGGAGCCGCCGAACACGCCAGCCAGCAGGCCCATGCCGGTGGCGTGAGTGATGGGGCCGCAGGCGAGGTAGCGGGTACCGGCGCCGGGCCTCGACTCGTCACTCATCAGCAGCTTGCGCATGTTGGCCAGCCGGTTGCCGAAGGTCTGCACGGCGGCCTTGAGTGCTCCGGTCGAGCCGGAGGTGAAGTTCAAAACACACGGCTCGTCCTCGCCGACCTCGACAGCGACCGGGGCGTCGCCTCCCTCGGCGAGCAGTCCGGCGTAGGACGAGCCTGTCTTCTCGGCATCCGTTGCACCGTCGAGCTCTATGGGCAGGCAGCCTGTGCCCGCCTCGGTGATCGCGGCGAGGGCGTCCTCCCGGTGCGCGCCATCGAAGATCAGGACACGTACCGGGGCGTAGCGGAGGATATGAGCGATCTCTCCGCGTCCCAGACGGGCGTTGACCGGGGCGCGTACCAGCCCGGCCTTGTAGAGCGCGAACTCCACCTCGACCAGCTCGCCGCGGTTCCAGGCGAGCGAAGCGACCGCGTCGCCGGGACGCAGGCCGCGGGCCAGGAGGGCGGATGCGAGGTTGTTGGCGGCCGTATCCAGCTGCGCGTAGGTCCAGGACCGCTTTCCACAGACCAGAGCCTCCTGGCTTGGCCAGTAGCGAGCGCTGCGGGAGAGATAGGTGCCGAGATTCATGGACGTTCTCCAGAAGCCGAGCAAGACGCATACCTCAGATGCGAGGCATGGTGAACGATTAGAGACAGCTTGTTCAGTAACTGATCGTCTGTCAAGGCTGAAGTAGACTCAGTGCGGACAGCGGAGAACCGGAGGGGGTCGAATGACCGAGGACCGACGCACACGCAGAACGCGCCGGAACCTGAGCGACGCATTGGTGGTTCTGGTTCTGGAGCGCGGGTTCAGCTCACTGACCGTGGAAGACATCACCGAGCGCGCCGACGTGGGCCGCGCCACCTTCTACAGCCACTTCCGCGACCGGGAGGACCTGTTCGCCCGGGTGACCGCCGACCTTCTCGAGGAACTCACCGAGCGGCTGCAGCCCGTCGTCTCCGACAGCTACGTCGGCTTCACCGGAAAGCCCGCCCTGGAGATGCTCCGCCACGCCCGGGAGCGACGCGACGTCTACCGGATCGTGTTGCGGGGGGAAGGCGACGGTAAACCGCTCCAGACCTTCACGGACACCCTCGCCCGCGCCACCGCCGACGAGTTCCGCGATCGGGCCGACCGTAACGGGGTCACCCCCCGGATCGATCCCGACCTGCTCGCCCGTGTCTGGGTAGGAGAACAGATCGCCGTACTGCGGTGGTGGACGGAACAGGAGGAACCACCCCTGCCGGTCGAGGAAGTGGTACGGATGCTCCTCGACCTGGGACTCCACGGCCGCTACTGGGCCACCGGCTTCGACGCGCCGGCCTGATCAACGGGCGACCACACCCGGCAGCAGGCAATCGGACAAGCAGATCAGGGGCGCGTCATCGGAGCGTGACGGCAGGATGCCCCCAGCGCGGACCGGCGGCAGAAAAGGTCGCGCTGCCACGGCACTGTCCATGGAGGACCTGTCCTACGTGTGACTCACTCAGATGAGTGGACAGGCTGACCCGTCAGTCTCAGTTCCGTGGCCACCGGCCGTGAGATTCGGCCAGCCAATCTGAGATCCCACAGGACGACAGAGGACAGTAGTTGTCCTTCGATAGCGAAGTACTCGTGTGCAGCCCGCTGACCTGGGAGCAGACGAACGACGCGATCGCGACGAGCGGGCCGATGATGGGCCCCCACAGTTTGGATGCCAGTGGGTGGCCGTTGAAGAAGAACGTGCGCCAGAACGAGTCCGGCACATCGACGGGGCTTCCCCCTGAGCCGTAGACACCGTTTGCTATGCGGCAGTGGTCAGCGTAACCATTCGCTGTTCGAAGGCGATCGGGCTGACCTGGCCGAT
>NZ_JBSGTG010000073.1:0-9674 GCF_053607285.1 Streptomyces sp. NPDC055140
CTCGACAGCTGCATCGGTCATCGGAACTACCCGAGCATGCCCGTTGACCATGCTGTCGCACCGCGAAACTCCAAGATCCCCGACAGAGTCAAGCTCAGAGAGACGTGCCGCATGCCCCAGGCCTAAACGTCTCTACCTGGACACGGAAGGGGCACTGCCCACCACGGCGGAACGTGGGTGCGAGGATCCGATACGGGCGCGATCAGCCTGCGACGCGGACGCCGAACTGGAAGCTGCCGATCGTGCTCATCGACTCGTAGCGCACCGAGGCCCCCGGGTGCGGCGCGTGCAGCACCTGGCCGTTGCCCGCGTAGAGGCCGACATGCTCGGTGTTGTTGAAGAAGACCAGGTCACCGGGCTTGAGTGCGCTCATGCCCACCCGGGTTCCGTCGTTGACCTGCGTGTACGTCACCCGGGAGATCTGGATACCGGCCTGCGCGTACGCCCACTGCGTGAGGCCCGAGCAGTCGTAGGAGTTGGGCCCCGTGGTGCCACGGACGTACGGCTTGCCTATCTGGGAGGCGGCCGCGTTCAGGGCGGCGGCACCAAACTTGGAGGCGGCCACCTCGTTGCCGAGGTTGACGCGGCCCGTGGAGGATCGGCTGGCCCGCGCCTCGTCGGCGGCCATCTTGGCGCGCTCGGCGGCGGTCAGGGAGTTCAGCAGCTTCTGCGCCTTGCTGAGCTTGCCCTGGATTTCCTTCTTCTTCTTGCCGAGCTCGGTGCGGGTGCCGGCGAGGTCCTGGAGCTTCTCTGCGGCCTCCGCGCGCTTCTGGGCCAGCTCGCGCTGCTTCGCCTGAACCTTCTTGAGCGACTCCAGCTGCCGCGCGGAGAGCGAGTCGAGCGTGGACGCCTTGTCGAGGTAGTCGCCCGGGTCGGCGGAGAGGAGGAGCTGGACCGAGGGGTCGATACCACCGGAGCGGTACTGCTCGCTGGCCATCGCACCGAGACCCGTACGCAATTCATTGAGCTCGCCCTGCTCGCGGGCGACCTTGTCCTGGAGCTGGCCGATCTCCTTCTCCAGCTTCTTCTGCTTCTCCTTGGCCCCGTCGTACTGGTTGGTGGCCCGCTCCGCCTCTTCGTAGAGCTTGTCGACCTTCGCCTTGACCTCGCTCTTCGTGGGCTTGGGGGCCGCGTTGGCGGCCTGTGAAGTAAGGGCCACGGCAGCGGCGGCGGTCGCCGTGAGCACGGTCACACGGGCACGGCTCGACTGCTTGGATCGACGGTGGGACGCCACGAAGGCGATCTCCTTCTTCTTCCAGCCGCCCACACAAACCCAGTGGGCGGTGCCCCTCCACCGTCACTCACCTCATGTGAGTGATCGCCCGAGCGGAGGTTCGAGACTCGACCCTAGTGACCTTCCTGTGACCATTTCAAAGCCTGACGTGAAAAATCTCGCCCATACCCTGCATTCTTTGCACACAACTCACCTACAGCGATGTCTATTTGACGCTACGTTGCATGATGGTCTTACCAACCAGACGAAAGTGAAGGGACGTTGCAATCCCAACAGAACACAGGCAAAAGACATGGCAGAGCCGCTTCATGAGCATCGCGGACACATCTGGACGCCCGCACGACCTGGGTCTCGTCCGCAAAGTCAGGTGAGCCAGAGTCGTCGGCAGGCGAGGGTGACCATGGCTTGGAGGAGAGAGCGCGTTTGCCACAGCGGGTGGCCAGGGCCTTGTTGTGCTTGAGCTTGTGGAAGCAGCGTTCGACCACGTTGCGGCGGCGGTAGGCGGTGAGCGGTTGTGACCGTTACGGGCTCCGGGGGTGGCCAAGTCTTTTCAGCCAGCAAGCGGCAATAAGCTCACCGCCAAACCCAGAGTCCCCAGGCTCACCAATCCTACGAATGACCGGCCTCGGCCCGCGCCAGAACAGTAGGACAAGCTCAGGGCCGGCGCGGTTACCCCCACGTGCCGGTGGAGATCTCCTCGAAGAGCCTGCTTCAGCAGGTCTCCTCGCTGGCGAACGGCGTGTCGTCGACCGCGACGATGTCGGCTTTCATCCGCTGGGCGATGGCCGCATGTACCTCATGGTCAGGCCGCTCGGAGACCCTCTTCAAGGCCGTGTCCTATGTGGTGAGGCGGGGTGGGCACTGCACCTCAACATGGGTCAGGGTACGTGGAGTTGGATTGTTCCGGACGGACTGTGGGTGGTCGAGGGCTGCGTGTGGGGACGGCTGCAGGGGGAGATCCTGCACCGCTTGCGCGACCCCGACCTCCACGACCTGTCATGCGCCGTCCTCAACTCCTCCCACGTACGCGCTAAAAAAGAAGCGGACTCACAGACCCGAGCCCCATGGACGGGGAAATCCGGGTTCAAAAGATGCACGTCCTGTAGGTAGCGAACGGACTGCCCCTCCTGGTCGGCCTCTTGGCAGCGAACACACATGACAGCCTCGCGCCGAAGCCCACGGTCGAGGGCCACCAAAGGACACACGACCCTCACCATGCTCGATATTTCAAGCCCCGGCGTCTACACGCGGATAAGGCCTACGAACGTCCCTCGCCTCTGGGGTCACCAGGTCACCGCATAGGACGCGGTCTCAGTACGGTGCAAGCGCTCCCCAGGGTGCCTTCGTCATCAAAGACTGGCGGCTACAGCCGAGGGCCTGGTCGTCTACCTGGCCGGTGCCCTCCTTGCTGCCGTGGACAGCACCGCGAGCCCCGGGAGCCAGCCAAGGGCCACGCCCCACACTGCACCGAACACCGCCCCCGCCACCGCGTATCCGACCCAGCCGGCGAACCCCGCCTCCACCATCCGCGCTGCCACGAACCCGCGCCACACCCCGGCGACAGCGGCGCCCGCGATCAGCGCCGTCCAGCCGGCCAAGAGACGCCGAGTGCGGCCACTGTTGGGGCGGCGGCGTACGTGACGGCGGACCCGCAGCACGGCGGCCGCGAGAAGGGTCAACGCGCCGAAGCCCTCGGCCAGCTGCCACGCCCAGGTCGTGGCGCCGAGCGGCGCCGCGCGAAGCCCCGGCAGTCCGGGCGGGATGCCGAGCGCGCTCGGCACGACGGTCAGGCCCGCGTGCGCGGTGGTGTAGGTCAGGAATGGCACGAAGCCGTACGCAAGAACGAGTGCCAGGCAGCCGCAGAGCACTGCTGTGGTCGCGGTCCAGCGGATCTTCAGCGACATGGTGCATCACTGTAAGTGGCGGTGGGGCGCTCCGACAGAGGGCGGGAATAGAAAAGCTGAACAGTGCTCATGTCTGTTGCGGGGCCGGATCGAGTGCCTATAGTCCACGCCATGGCCGGATCTGCGATCAAGTCCCTGCGGGCGAAGTGGCCCATCTGGACGTCGTGTTGGGTCGTCACAGCGGTCGCCGCCGCACTGCTCGTGGCCGTCGGCCCGGACAGTGCGGGCGCGGACGGTACGCGCCGCTGGATCACTGACGACCAGGGGCGCGCGCTCGTCCTCAACGGCCTCAACACCGCCTCAAGCGCCAAGTCCGAGCCGAACGGCATGCCGTGGATCAAGGCCGCCGACGTCCAGCGGGAGAAGCAGCAGCTCGGTTCGAACTTCGTACGGTTCCTCATCCAGTGGCGGAACGTCGAGCCGGGGCCGGGGGCGTACGACGACACGTATCTCGACCAGGTCGCCGAACGTGTGCGCTGGTACGGTGCGCGCGGCTACCACGTCATGCTCGACATGCATCAGGACGTCTACGGGCCGAAGACGAGGGGCAACGGCGCGCCGGCCTGGGCCACCCAGACCGACGGGCTCGGAGTCGCCGAGCAGGATCAGTGGGAGCTCAAGTACATCGAACCGGGCACGGTGCGCGCCTTCGACCACTTCTGGGGCACCAAGCAGTCAAGCCGGAATCTGCGTGCCCGGTACGCGGCGGCGTGGGCGCATGTCGCCGGACGATTCCGCGACGAACCCGCCGTCATCGGCTACGACCTGATGAACGAGCCATGGGGCGGATCCGTGCAGGGACCGGCTTTCGAAGCGGGCCCGCTCGCCGCCCTCTACCGCAGGACCCTCGCGGCCATCCGCGAGGTCGACCACGACTCCTGGATCTTTGTCGAACCGGAGGCTGTGAGCACCAACTGGGGCCTGCCCAGCGGACTTCCGTACCTGAAGGACCCCCGCGGCGACGGCGACCGGGCCCGCATCGCCTACGCCCCGCACGTCTACCCACTGCCCTTGGACCTCGGCAGCGGCTACAGCGGTGACGCCAAGGCGTGGGTGCGGCGCACGCTGAGCTCATGGCGGACGCAGACCGAACGCACCGCGCGGCGGCTGAATGCCCCTGTCGTCGTCGGCGAGTACGGGATCGACGCGACGCTGCCGGGAGCGTTGACGTACGTCGCCGCGGTGCGGCGTCTCGCCGAGGAGATGGGTGCGGGGACCGCCTACTGGTCCAACGACCCCGGCCCCTGGTCCCCTTGGGAGCGCACGAAGCGTGGCACACTGCGGGCGACACGGCTGCTGCCCGTGCTCGACCGGCCCACACCGCTCGCGATCGCGGGGGAACCGGGCGCGTACGAATGGGATGCCACATCCAGGACGCTGAAGGTGAGTTGGCGTGGCGCGCGGCGGGGTGTCCGTGGGGACACGGAGCTGTACCTGCCCGAGCGGCACTTCCCGCGTGGCGGACGCGTCACAGGCGGTGACGTCACTTCCTGGGACGCCAAGTCCCGGATTCTGGTGGTCCGGTCCGGGCCCGGCGAGCACCGCATCCGCATCACACCCGTCCCGGACACGGACTGAGCTTGACGCGACGGTCGATCTGAAGACCCAGCACTCCAGCAGTGTCTCGCTATCTGCCGCGCTGATCTGTGACGCCGGATGCGGGACTACCTCCGCGGCCTACTGGGCCCGGTCGGCCCCAAGAACGGCTGGCAGTTGGCCGATCATCGATGAGGTCGCGAAGAAGAAGGTACCGGCTGACCGGATACCGTCCATGAGCCCCAGGTCTCCTCGCTGCCGTCGGCCCCATGACGGAAGGGGACGAGGTGGCCGGTCATCACCGTGCCGATGGGAGCGAAGAATCACCCTGGGGGTAGGCGAATGGAGACGAGGCGGCCGACCCGTCGGCCTGGTGTCGGCGTACACCTGAACGTCCCACCCCGCGTACGGATGGACGCGGCCAACGGACAGCCCGAAGGTACCGCCGTCCCGCCGACGCCGGATACGTGAAAGCCGATCTGCTCATCCGGGTAGGTGGACGCGCCGAGAGCCGGCGCCTCACCACCCGAGCTGGGCCTCCCCCAGCACGGTGCTGCCAAGATACGCGGCGAGGCGCCTGGCTCGTGGAAGATCGCCCCACTTGTCGACGTGCGCGAACACGGTGTGGTGATCGGTCCGCTGCAACCAGTTCACGTCGTCGCAGTTGAAGACGACCTCCACGCCGTCGTACTTCGAGACACCGTACGACTCCGTCTCCGGATCGTCGGGCCACCTGCCGGGCAAGCCGATCGAAGCGATACCTCGGCCCACCGCCTCCACGAACCGGCGCTCCACGGTGCCCGGTGCGACGTAGTGCAGGACGGACAGAGGGAGTTCCGCCTCCAGCACGGAGTGCTCCGCGGTGCCGATGTCCAAGCCGAAATCCGGGAAGTCACCCGTCGCCGGGTCCACCCGGGCATCCGCGTAGTTGAATCCTGCACCGGGCAGCGCCGCGGCCATCCGCTGCGCGTCCTTCACGGTCAGCAGATCGGCCATCAAGGTCACCTCGTCGTCCCGCTCCTCCAGCAGAGCGTTCAGGCGCAGTGCCTGCGTCCAGGCCTCTTCGGCGTTGGTGGTACGGAAGACCGGATACGCCCGCGAGTTACCCATACGCGCCACCTTCGCACACCGCAACCAGACCCTCCCTCCGAGGTTTGACGTCGAGATCGTCTAGCTCATGAAGGGACAGCACACCGATCCCAACCCAGGTCCTCCGCCGAGAGGTGGGGCAGGTCAACCTGTCACCCAATCCTGCATCAGACCCGATTCAAAGCCATCCCACGGCGCCGGGTTGTCGAGCGAACCTTCTCGCTGGTGCACCGCCGCCGCCTCGCCCGCGACTGCGAAACCCACCCCCACCGATCCGAGGCCATGATCCACCTAACGTGCACCCTCAGCCTTCAACATGTCGCAGCCCCTTAGGGGGCCCACAGATCTCTCGTTCACCGCTCCACGCCAACCGCCCATTCCGGCCTTCCGGATGCGGGGCCCCACGTCCTTGCACCTGACTCCCGCGGATCATCGGCGAACCCCCTTCACCGAAGGTCCGCGCTTCACCTGGGGGCGGGGCCCGCCGAAGCCGGATCAGGCGCGCAGGGTGACGCCGAAACGGGTTCTCATCCGCCGCAGTTCCCACAGCGAGACGGCGGTCACCGACAGTGGCCCGCCCAGCGTTGAGCCGATCTGGACGATGGGCGAACCCCCCGGCATGCCGTCGCTGGTCAGGTTCAAGACCGCGAACACCCACACCAGCGCCAGGGTGAGGACGGGCGGCAGCATCGGGTGGACCTGGGCGCTGTTGAAGGCACTGCGGGCCGAGTACAGCGACGCCATGAAGAAGAAGGGAAAGCCCCACACGATCACGATGAGCGAGGCGACGGCCAGAACGTATTCCCACCAGCTCTTCCCGTCGTCGGCGTTGACGGTCAGGGCCGTCGGGACGAGGATCCCGCCGATGACGACCAACGTCAGCACGTACCAGCCGACCGCCTTGAGCGGAGCGCGCAGCCGGGAACGCAGATGCGGCCGCAGGTGCGGGGGCGCGTAGTAGATGAATCCGAGGATGACCAGGGGCGCGGCGATGATCAGCACGAACGGAGCGAGGATGAGTTGGGCGGCACCGCCGTACGCCGCGTTCTCCCAGCGGTTCGGGTCCACGTTGTAGGCGAGGATCAGGGCGATGGTGGCGGCGGCACCGAGGACCGTGCGGGCCAGCTGGACGCGGTCCACGGTGCGGTCCGCGATCCGGCCTTCACCCTCCTGCGCGAAGAGCCTGGTGGCGACGCGGTGCGCGGAGCGCAGGATCGCGCCGACGAGCCCGAAGGGAGAGCCGAACGACAGGCAGCCGCGGCGGCGCCGGGCGGCGGGCCTCGTGGGCTGGGGGCCGTAGGGGTACGGGTTCGGATACGGAGGCTGGTTCGGGTACGGGCCCGGATTCGGTGGTGGCGGACCGTACGGGCCGCCCTGCGGTGGTCCGTAGGGAGCGCCCCAGCCGCCCTGGCCTCCCGGTCCGTTGCCGCCAGGCTGACCCGGGCCGTTTCCCGGCCCCCATCCCCCCGTAGCCATGCCGCTCCCCGTTCACTTTCGGCCAGTTGCTGTGTGTCCTGTGGTGCCACGGCGCAGTGTAATGGCACATCGGGTGACAGAGGCCGCGCTCACTGCCGGTCGCGCCGCCTTGCCCGTCGCGCCACATACGTGCATACCCGTCAGCGCTCCGGCGAAGCGCCGAGACCGGTCAGGGCGCCGACCGGATCGAGGTCGGGGGCGCCGCGGGGCCACCAGTCGTCGTAACCCGGTTCCGACTCGTACACGTACCACAACCCGTCCCGGCCCAGGCGGAGTTGGACATGCCCGCGGGGGTGGGTGAGGTGGTTGCGCCAAGGGCGGAAGGCCGGCAGATGGGCGGCGAGGAGGAGCGGGCGGGCGCGGTCGAAGCGTCCGGCCGGCGAGTCCCAGGGCTCCTCCAGAACGGCGAGCCCTTCGATGCCGCCCCGCCGCCAGGCCGCGACCGCGGGCCAGTTCGGCGGGGGCGCGGTCGGCGGCGGAGGCGAGCGAGGCGTAGAGCGAGCGGGAGCCGGCCGTGGGGCCTGAACCAGGGCGGGCGGCGGCGAGCCGGACCGCGTCCTGCCACAGCGTCAGCTCCACCACCGGATCGCGGCCGGTGCTGAGCAGGGCGTGGGCGGCTGCGTCGGTCGCCAGCTGGTCCGGCGCGAAGGGGTCGGGGCCGCCGGGTGCCGCCGGGTAGACCGGGGGCGGCTCGGGCTGCGGAGGCACGGGCAACGGCGCAGGGAGAGGCGGGAGTTGGTGTCGGGCGAGGACGTCCGTGGCACGTATGCCCGGGAACGGAGCCGGCGCCTGTTCACGGGCGGCGCGGGCCGCGCCGTTCTTTGCTGAGGGTGCTGCTGCCCGAGCGCCACAGGCTGTCCAGGTCGCGGACCGGTGGCACCTCTGGCACAACCTGAGCGAGGCCGCCGAGCGGAGCGTCGCGCAACACCGCCGCTGCCTATGCGTCCTGGCGCCCGCGACACCTCAACCCGAACCCGAGGCCGTCCCGTCCGCGGACTGGTCAGGTTCGCCATGGCCGCGCGGGCACCGGTTCGCCGACCGGACCCGGGCCCGGCAAGCTGCTGTCCACGCACTGCTGAAGGCAGGGCATCGTCGTCGCTCGGTCCAGCGGCAGCTCAGGATGACCTACCGCACCGTCAAGCAGTTCGCCGACGCCGCGACGCCAGAGGAGTTGCTCGCCGGTCACTGGCAGAACCGACCCTCCGTCCTCGACGACTACAAGCCCTACTTGGACGACCGCTGGAGCGAGGGCTGTACCAACGCTTGGAAGCTGTGGGAGGAGATCGTGCCGCTTAGCTATAAGGGCAGCTACCAGCGTGTTCACGCTTATCTGCACGACATGCGGACCTCGCCGCGGCCGGTGACCGCCCGGCCGCCCTCGCCCCGAGCCGTCGCGGGATGGATTCTCCGGCGTCCGGGAACCCTCACCCCGTCCGAGCAGCTCCAGCTCAAGGCCGTTCATCTAGGCTGGCGCGGTGACTGATGAGCAGGAGCGGGTGCAGCCGTCGGGTGTGTGGGCCACGGCGGTGGGGGTGGCCCGGGTGCGGGCGCTGGAGACCGAGCGGGAGAACGCGCTGTTCCGCGACCCACTGGCACAGGCCTTCGCCACCGCCGGCGGCCTGTGGCCCTCCTCGCCGCCGCCCGATGACGAGGCCGCGCGACGCCGCCGGCTGGCCGTGTCGTTCTCCATCGTCATCAGGACGAAGTTCCTCGACGACCTGTTGCAGCAGGCCTCCGCGTCCGGGGTCCGGCAGGTCGTGCTGCTCGGCGCAGGCATGGACAGCCGGGCCTTCCGGATGGACTGGCCCGAGGGCACCCGGCTGTTCGAGGTCGACACCGCCGCGCCACTGGACTTCAAGGCTTCGGTGCTGCGCCAGGAGCGGGCCGTCGCACGCTGCGAGCGGATCACCGTCGCGGTGGATCTGCGTGAGGACTGGCCAGGCGCGCTGGCCGCTGCAGGGCACGACCCGGCCGTGCCGACCGCGTGGATCGCCGAAGGACTACTGATCTATCTGCCCGAGGACGCGGTGGAGCTGCTGTTGGCCCGGATCAGCGCGCAGTCGGCGGCAGGCAGTCGGATGGGGCTGACATTGGGCTCGCGCGGCGTGATCGAGCGCTTCGGCGCGGACGCCGCGCCGGGATCGGCGGCGTCCATGTGGGTCTCGGAGATGCCCGACGACCCGGCGGGCTGGCTGGCCGGGCACGGCTGGGAGGCCGACAGCCACACCCTGCGCGAGCGCGCTGCCGCCTACGGCCGCCCGATCAGCACCCCGCCGCAGCGCGAGGAGCGGCCCGGCGGACTGATCTCGGCGGTCCGCCGGTAGAGCGTCTCCCGGTTCCCTAGGCACTGTTTCTCGGATCTCCTGACATGAGTGGGGAGTTGGGGTCAGGCTGGCCGTATGGGTCGTGGGGATCTGACAAACGCGGAATGGGAT
>NZ_JBSGTG010000074.1:0-9271 GCF_053607285.1 Streptomyces sp. NPDC055140
ACACTATTTGTTTGTGTCTGGGTGGCTTGTTTTGGTTATTACCGCCACCCCCCCCTTTGGGGGGGGGCCCCCCCCGGGGGCGCGGGCGCCCCACCCGCATCTTCACAACCCCCCAGCTGCGTACGAGTTCTTCATGCGCCACCGCGTACGGACTTATGCGATCAGCCGCCTGTTCGAACCGCGGCGCGCCAGTGCCCTGGGCCGGGATGACGGCCTCGAACTCCTGAAGCCCTCGGGGATCGCCGGTCTCCCCGGCGGCTTCTACTGCGGCCGTCAGCAGGCGGGCGGCCAGTTCCGTAAAAGCCAGCAGGTCCGGGCCAGTTGCCGGGCGGCCGGTGTCGCGTACCAGCGGGTGCAGCCGCGCGACCGGCAGCGCGTCCAGCCCGGCCGCGGAGTGCCACGTTAACTTGACGCTTCCTCCCGTCGCCGGTCATCGCTGGCCGTGGCGGGGATGGCGTTGTCGATGAGGACGGCGGCGATGGCGGCGGCGGTGGGGAAGGCGTCGGCGTTGAGGACCCGGGTGCGGGCCGCGGCGCCGTCGATGAGCAGCGCGAGCTGCTCACCGAGCTGTTCAGGGTCGGCGGCGCCGGCTTCGCGGGCGGTGTCGGCGAGCCGCGCGGCGACGGCTTTCTTGTAGTCGCGTGCGTACTGGGATGCGGGGTGCTGGGGGTCGTGGAGTTCGACGGCGGCGGCGATGTAGGGGCACAGGGGGGTGGTGGGGGGGATGTCGAAGGCGGCGAGGAGCCGTTCGCGGGGCGTGAGGTCGGTGCGGTCGAACACGCCGGACAGAACTGAGGGGTCGAACCGGCGCAGGTACTCGGCGACGAGTTCGTCCTTGCCGCCGAAGTGCTGGTAGGCCGTGCGCTTGGACACCTCGGCCGCCGCGCAAAGCTGGTCCATGCCGGTGCGGTTGATGCCCTGCTCACGGAACAGTTGCTGGGACGCGCTGAGGATGCGCTCGCGGGCGCCCCGGCCGCGGCGGCGGCCCGTGGGGCCCTTTTCCAACTCCGTCATGGGTCCATGGTACTCCAGCTGGGTAACGACCGGTGTACATAGTTTGCGTACCGGCCGCCTGCCCCGTACCGTAAGCACACAGGGCGGTGTACATAGCACCGTCGCCCCAGGTACACACGGCACCACCGACCCAAGGGAACGACTATGGGAAAGCTTGACGGCAAGGTCGCGGTCATCACCGGCGGCACCACCGGGATGGCGCTGGCCGGCGCGAAGCTGTTCGTCGACGAGGGAGCGCACGTCTTCATCACCGGCCGCCGCCAGGACGCCCTGGACGAGGCCGTGAAGCAGATCGGCCGCAACGTCACCGGCGTCCAGGGCGACGCCGCCAACCTGGACGACCTGGACCGCCTGTACGACACCGTCAAGCGGGAGAAGGGAAGCCTCGACGTGCTGTGGGCCAGCGCCGGAGGGGGCGAGCCCGCCCCGCTCGGCGAGATCACCGAGGCCCACTTCGACGCCGCGTTCTACCTCAACGCCCGCGGCACCCTGTTCACCGTCCAAAAGGCCCTCCCGCTCTTCAACGACGGCGGCTCCATCCTCATGACCGGCTCCAACGCCTCCCTCGGCGCCTTCCCCGGCTGGAGCGTCTACGCCGGCAGCAAGGCCGTCCAGCAGGCATGGGCCCGCGTCTGGCTCAACGAGCTCAAGGACCGCCGCATCCGCGTCAACGTCCTGACCCCCGGCCAGGTCGCCACCGCCAAGCAGGAAGAACTCTTCGACGAGGCCACCAAGCGCCAGTTCGAATCCCTCATCCCCCGCGGCCAGATGGGCCGCCCCGACGAAATCGCCACCGCCGCCCTCTTCCTCGCCTCCGACGACTCCAGCTACGTCAACGGCATGGAACTCGTCGCCGACGGCGGCACCACCGCCATCTAAAGCGAATAACACACAACCAGGGCAGGGAATCTCATGAGTAACATCAGCATCATCGGCACCGGGAACATGGCCCGCACCATCGGCACGCGGGCAATAGCGGGCGGCAACACCGTCGAGGTCATGGGCCGCGATCAGTCCAAGGCCGCTGACCTGGCCAAGGCCCTCGGCGGCAGCGCCACGACGGGAGAATGGGGCACCGCCCCGGCCGGGGACATCGTCATCGTGGCCCTGCTGTACGACGGCGTCGTGCCGGTCGTCGCCCAGTACGGAGACGCTCTCGCGGGCAAGGTCATCGTCGACATCAGCAATCCCTTCAACTCCACGTTCGACGGGCTAGCCCACCGCGAGGAGACCTCTATCGCGCAGGAAGTCGCCAAGGCGGCCCCGGCCAGCGCCAGCGTGGTGAAGGCGTTCAACACCATCTTCCGCCATGTCCTGGAGAAGGGTCGGCCCGACGTCTTCATCGCTGGCGATAATGCGCAGGCCAAGGCAGGTGTGGAGGCGTTCATCGAGAGCCTCGGGCTGCGCCCGCTGGACGTCGGCGGCCTGAAAATGGCGCACTGGCTGGAGGGAGCGGGCGTGGTCACGGTGGGCCTCGCCAACCACGGGGTGGGGAACTTGGACTTCGCCCTCAGCATCACCGAACTTCCCATCTGAGCAAACGGTTGACGGATCACCGAAAGGACTCGCCAAGTGAGCCCGTTGGCGAGTCGGTGGGGTAGCGGTCCTGCACGTCCTTCTCGAAGGCAAAGATCACTTCCGTCAGGTCGATGACCGCTCCGTCCAGTCGTGCTTCGGCCGCCTCCAGCTCCCCGGGCCGCCAGGCAGCCGTCGGTGAACTCGGCAAGCAGCCTGATCACGCGCGTGCAGGTCTGGCTGTTCGTCAAGGCCGTAGCCCGGTGGTGGGCGATCCAGGCGTCCGCCCACTGGTGTCGGGGTACGAGCTCACGTGCAGAGACCGGTACAGGCTCAAATGCAAAGATCCAGATACCCCAACTGCGCTACAAGAAGCGGGTCGTGGGGCCGCCCGATGAGGAAGTCCATGGACCGCTCCGAGTGGTCAAGGGCGCCTACGGCGGCGCTCCGCGCTGGGCTTCGCCCACCCTGGACAGGCGGATCACGCGCCGCATGGCCGTGCCCTTGGGATTGGTGTAGATCAGCTCACGCGTCTCGATCCGGGACACCTGCCCGCCCCGCTCAAGCGGCTTCGCTGCCTGCCGGGACCCGCGTTCTCCTCGTCTCGGCATCAGACCGCCTGGCGTTCTGCCAGACGGCTCGCGTAGTCGGTGTAGGTCTTGTTCTGGTCGCTTCACTCCGCGATCGCCCTCGCAACCAGCAGGTTCGTCCGCCGGATGTAGCGCGGAGACCGCATCGTGGAACTGGCGTGCAGGTGTCCGAGCAGCCGCTGAACGATCAGCAGGCGTTGAGATTGGCGTGTTCGGCCAGCAAAGCATCCTGTCCGCCCTTGGCGATCTTCTCGGCGAGGTCGGACAGGATCATCTTGATCAGGATTTCCAGCATGATCACGGCGTTCGCCGCCTTCTCTGGCAGCATCTCGACCGCGCACCGCCGGGCATCAAACCCGTCCTCACTAACGTGGCGAAAGGAGTGCCGTCGGCCGTTCCATCGCTGGCACCACTCTGAGGCGGTAGGGATCTCGGTCAAGTCGACGAATCGAAGTGTGTCCTCGAACGCAGACTCGGGGCAGTGCTGCTGGATCGGACCAGCCGCACTGTCGCACTGACCGATGCCGGTTCGGTGCTGCTGGCCGAGGGCCGCGCGGCCCTCGATGCGGTCGACGCTGCTGAACGCCGGACCCGCCGCGCTGCGCTTGCCACCACCGGCCGTCCTGGCCTGGTCCTGGTCACGAAGGCCAGCGCGTCCAGAGAACTGCTGGCGAAACTGCTCGACGCGTACGCCGCCGAACCCGGGGCGGTCCCGGTCGAGGTCATCCTGTGCGGGCCGGCCGAGCAGGAACGACTCCTGCGCGAGAGCCGGGCCGACCTGGCGCTTCTGCACCGTCCGTTCGACTCGACGTCCGGGTTCGACACCGAAGAACTCAGCACGGAAGGCCAGGTTGTGGTCCTGCCGGCTGGGCATCCGCTCACCATCCGGGCCCATGTGCACATGGCCGACATCACCGGGCTGCCGGGCCTGCCCCTGCCACGCTGGCCCGACCCCGACGGCACCTACCCGCTCGGCCCCGGCCCGCAGGTCCGCGACCACGCGCAACTGTTGCAGCTCGTCGCGCTCGGCCGTGCCTGCGCGGTCTCACCGGAGTCGTGCCGAGCCCAACTGCATGGTGACCTCGCGGCAGTGCCCGTGCTGGACGCGCCGACAGTCACCACCGTGATCGCCTGGCCACCGCACAGCCGGTCCAGAGCCGTCGCCGACCTTGTCCGGACTGCGACACGTCTCTAGTAGTTCCAACATGCCTGGCCAGGTTCCACCTATCGCGTCCCGGCTCATCGCAACGCAGTGTTACGGGGCCAAGGTCCGCCAACTAATTTCCTCACCCGCCAACTAAAAACCTCGGTCACAGCCAGCACGATCCCCCGGGCGGTTCGGGCCCCTCGGTTTCTGATCGACGCGAGCGCGTTCGAAACCCACCATCGGGCACTTGGTCCTGACGCCCCTCACCGACACCGACGCAGTGGCCCAGGCCATCGCCGGACACCGGGGCGAGGTCGACAACCAGCGCACCACGACCACCCAGCGGCACGCCGATCAAGGCAAGGCTGCGCTCCCACGCTCACACCGTCCTCGCCGCCATAGAACACGCCACCGACACGTGCGGATACTCGGCGCAACCGCACACCCGACCGCGACGCAACCGCACACCCGACCACGGACCGGGTCACTCAGCTCACCCGGAACACAGTCATGGAACTCCACGACGCGGGCACCAACATGATCCGCGACCGGGACGCGCGCTACCCGGTGGGCTCGCCCGCCGCCTCTCGACGCCCACCGGCACGACCGCCTCTCCGGCATCCTTCACGAGTACAAACATGCGGCGTGACCAGCACGGACGTACTTCTTGGCACCTACAACGCCGACCGGCCCCGCAGCACAGTGCCAGGACAATGGCCCAGGCCATGCGTCACACTGGACGTACGGCTCGCACAAGGTGTTCGCGCCCGGGGTGGCGCGAGGACCATGGGCGGGTGCCGAGGCTTCACGCGGGGTATCGAAGGGGGCCGCGGGGAACCCGGAGGTGGCACAGCAGGTCATCAGCAGACCGCTGCGGAGGAAGGAGGCGGTAAGCCGCCCGAGCAAGAACGCCGACTTCGGGGATCGGAAGCGGGTCGGCCCGCTCCTGGGCCGTTTCGTGGCGGCTCGGTACACGTGGGGAGGGCACGGCACCAGTCACGCGGTGACCACACCTGGAGGAGAGGCATCGTGGCAACCCGAATCGACGACTCCCAGATCGAACAGCGAATGTCCGGCGCAGACATGGCGGACTGGCATAGGACGGGCGACGTCCTGCGCCGCACCATCGAGGTGTACGACTTCTCCAGGGCCGCCAGTGTCGTGGCAGACATCGTCTACGACGTCAAGACTCTTGATCGCCACCCTGAAGTCCATATCCGGGGCAATGAGGTGAGCTTCGTGATCCGCTCCGACGGCGGCCTCACGGACGCGGATGTGGAGCTGGCGCACCGCATCGAGAAGGCGGCGGGCTCACACGTCCGCGGGTACGCGTAGACCTGGCGGGAGAGCGGGACGCGGACCCCGTTTACGGGGTGGAGGGGTCGCGCCTTGACGCCCTGGGAAGCGGCCCTCGCGCGGGCGGGGATCCACTTCAACTCCGGCAGCGCGGGCGTGCCATCGAGGCCGCCGAGAAGGTTCTGACCGAGTGGGCCGGGCTACTGTCCAGGCAGATGCCGGCGTTGCCCGTGGTGCGGACGTCGTCGACGAGGACGCGGGTGCGCCGACCAGACGGAATGGCCGACGCCTCGTGCATCAGGTGCCAGGAACCGGCTGTAGTGGTAGCCCGCCGTCCAGCGCAGGGCCGGCGCATCCTCCTGGTGGAACGGGTCTGCCGCGTCCGACGCTCCGGCAAGCAGTTCGACGCGTGCGGAGGTTCAGCACGGCCGTCACGTACGGCGTCTCAGCCGTGCGGACACGCCCGCGTCCGCACGGCAGGTGTTGATCACGTTCCGGCCGGCCGCTTCCGCGCCGCTTCCTGCTCCTGTTTCCGCGGCCTCGGATCGGAGTCCGTACGCCGCGGTATGAGCAGCAGCGCCACGAAGGAGATCACACAGCAGCCAACGATGTAGACGCTGATGCCGATGCTCGATCCGGTGTCCTCGAGGATCGCCGCGGCGATCAGTGGTGCCGGGCCGCCTGCGATGACCGAGGCGAGCTGGTAGCCGAGGCCCGCGCCGCTGTAGCGGACGTTGGTGCCGAAGCCCTCCGCGATGAGCGCGGCCTGGGGGCCGTACTGCATGTCGTGGAAGGCCAGGGACAGCACAATCGCCAGCAGGACCAGGCCCGCCGACCCGGTGTTCAGCAGCGCGAAGTACGGGAACGCGAAGGCGGCGACGCAGGCGATCCCGATCCCGTACATGAGGCGGCGGCCGATGCGGTCGGAGAGGTGGCCGAACACGGGGGTGGAAACGAGCCCGATGGCGGCCGCGACGAGCGTGTCGTCGAGGAGATCGCTGCGCGCGAGGCTGAGGTGCTGCGTCCCGTAGGTGAGCACGAAAGTGATGAAGAGGTAGAACGGGGCCTGCTCGGAGAGGCGGACGAACGCCGCGGTGAGGACCTCGCGCCACTGGTGGCGCAGCACGTCCCAGGCCGGCATCCGGACCACGCCCCGGGCGCTCTTGACCGCCGTGAAGTCGGGGCTCTCCATGACCCGCAACCGGACGTACAAGCCGACGGCGACGAGGACGGCGCTCGCCAGGAAGGGGATCCGCCAGCCCCAGGTCTCGAAGCCGTCGCCGGTCGCCGAGGTCATCCAGCGCACCATGGCGGTTGAGGCCAGCAGTCCGAGCGGCACGCCCATCTGCGGCCAACTGGCCATCAGACCACGGCGTTTCCTCGTCCCCCACTCCATGGCGAGCAGTACCGAGCCACCCCATTCGCCGCCGACACCGATGCCCTGGACGACCCGGAGGACGACGAGCAGGATCGGTGCGGCGAGGCCGATCGACTCGTATGTGGGCAGGCAGCCGATGAGGACCGTGCTCGCGCCCATCAGGACGAGCGTGATGACGAGGGTGGACTTGCGGCCGACCCGGTCGCCGAAGTGTCCGAAGATCGCGGCGCCGACGGGACGGGCGGCGAAGCCGACGAACTGTGTCGCGAAGGAGGCGAGAACGCCGGTGTACTCGGACTGGCCGGGGAAGAACAGATGCGGGAAGACGAGCGCCGCGGCCGTGCCGTAGAGGAAGAAGTCGTACCACTCGATGGCGGTGCCCACCGTGCTGGCGACGACGGCACGGTTGCGGTGGCTGCGTGTGGCGGCCGATGGTTCGGTGCTCGTGCCCACGGTGAATCCCCTGTCTTCGGCGGTAGGGCCAGCATGGGGGGAGGCTGCCGTGAGGGTGCTCCTTGAACGGGGACATGTCAAGAAGGCGGGCGAGCGCCGGCGTTTCAGTACGTACGAGAAGCACTGCCAGTACACAGGCGGCCGCCTGTCGGGGTCCCGGTCAGTCTCACCCTTGGATGAGCGACACCTTGCCCGCGTCCCGCTTTGGCACCACATGCAATCGGCGCAGACTTTGAGACTTCCCCCTTGCCCCTCACGCGCACGTCAGGAGTTAGCGTCCCTGCGCCTTCGCACCCCGCGCGGGCACGCGACGCTTCCGGAGGTTCGCTCATGTCGTCGTCCGCCCTTTTGACCGGCCTCGAAGTTCAGTTGGCTGCCACGCCCGAGGGCCTGCCGGGCCCGGAACACTTCCGGGTCGCAGAGGTTCCGGTGCCGCGGCCCCGCGTCGGTCAACTCCTGCTACGTAACCGACACTTCCTCGTCTTCGCCGGTCTGCGCACGCTCATCGCCCCCAAGGCACAGGGGTTTCCGTTTCCGCCGCTGAAGCCCGGTGAGACGCTGTTCGGGCCCGCCGTCGGCGAGGTGGTGGAGGCGGGGCCGGGCCGGGCGGACTTCTCCGCGGGGAGCCTGGTGACCCACATGGCCGGGTGGCGCGAGTACGCGGTGGTGGACGCGGACGCCGTGCAGGCCGTGCCCGGCGGCCATCCCGATCCGGTGGCGCTGCTGTCCACCGCGTCGGCCGCCTATGGTGCACTCACCCGGCTGACCCGGCTGCGCGAGGGCGAGACCGTGCTGGTGACGGGCGCGGCGGGCGGGGTCGGTTCGCTGGCCGGGCAGGTGGCGCGGCTGCTCGGCGCGGGGCGCGTGGTGGGTACCACGCGCAGCCCGGGCAAGGCGGAGCGCCTGAGGCAGGAGCTCGGGTACGACGCCGTCGTCGTACCCGGTGCAGACGGTCTCGTGCGGCAGCTCGCCCACGCCGCACCGGACGGGTACGACGTCGTTATCGACAATGTCGGAGGTGAACAGCTCGTCGCCGCCGTGGAGTTGGCGCGTCCCGGGGCGCGCGTGGGGGTCGTCGGTACGCTGGCCGGGCAGTCCGATCCGGCCCTGCCGGGCACGGTGGCACCGGCCGCCATCGACACGTTCGCGCTCATCCGACGGTCCATCTCACTGCTCGGCTACCAGACCGTCGACCATCCGGGCGTGGAGGAGGAGTGGCGTGCACGGTTCGCCGACTGGTTGCGCTCCGGCGAGATCAGCTATCCGTATGTGACGCTGCCGGGCATCGATCGGGCGCCGGGAGCGTTGCAAGAGCTGTACCAGGGGCGGCACTTCGGGACCCTGGTCGTCCAGATCTGACCTCACCCGACTCACGAGAGGACGGCCCCGGATGCGCATCTCGGACGCGGCAGCGGCTGCCGGAACCACCCCGCGCGCCCTGCGTTTCTACGAGGAGCGGGGCCTGCTCCCGCCGCCGCACCGCACAGCCACCGGTCAACGGGTCTACACCGAGCGGGACATCGCCCGGATCCGTGCCATCCGCCGCCTTCTCGGGCTCGGCCTGACCGTGGAGGACGTGCGCGCCTGCGCCGACCGCATCGACGTCCTCGTGGCGCACCCGGACCGGCGCTGCTCCGCCCCCACCCCTGGCGCCGCCTCGGGCGTCGTGCAGCTGCGCATCGCCGCGCTGGACACGGAGATCACCCGCCTCACCGCGCTGCGCGACCGGCTGAGCCGACAACTCGCGCCCGGAGTACCTGCTTGAATCCTCCCCCTCATGGATGACTCCGTTGGGAAATGCGTAAACCGGTGGGTGCGATCTTGTCGTTAGGCGGCGAGTTGGAGTCGGGTGAGGTGTGAGGTGCGGGTTCCGCCGAG
>NZ_JBSGTG010000075.1:0-9254 GCF_053607285.1 Streptomyces sp. NPDC055140
CCCTGAGGCTGTTCGACCGCTCACCCCACGAACTGGCCCAGCTCCTGCAGCTGCGGGCGATCGCCCTGTTCGGCGTGCGCGCCACCGTGGGTGGCGGCCCTTCACCGCTCATCGCCGCCATGGCCGCGGCCGCCACCCGGTCCGGCCACATCACCGTCGTCGCGGACGACGACGCATCGGTGGCAGCGTTCCTGCGGCCGCGACCGCTTGCCGCGCTCCCCGGTATTGGGCCCGCGACCGCCAAAACCCTGAACCGGTACGGGATCACCACCATTGGCCAGCTCGCCGACACCCCCACCGGGCCTCTCATCCGGCTCCTCGGCGCGCACGCCGCACGCGAGCTCCACGCCCGCGCCCACGGCATAGACGATCGCCCCGTCCGACGCACCGCCCTGGTCCGCTCCACCAGCACCAGCCACACCTTTGAGGCCGACGAACTCGATCCCGTCGCCCACCGCCGTGTGCTGCTCGGCCTCGCCGACGAGCTCGGTGCCCGCCTGCGGACAACGGGCGAGGTGTGCCGCGGACTGACGCTCACCGTGCGCTACGCCGACCGCACCCACACCACCCGCAGCCGCACCCTGCCCGAACCCACCCACCACACTCCGGCCCTATCCGCTCTTGCCTACGACCTCTACTCGGGGCTGGGGCTCGAGCGGGCCCGCGTTCGACAACTTTCCTTGCGCGCCGACCAGCTTGGGCCCGCAGACGGTGCGCACCATCAGCTCCTGTTTGATGACGGCGATGACAAGGCCCGCCGGCTGGAGGCCGCATCCGATGCAGCCCGCGCCCGGTTCGGTCCACACGTCATCCAGCCCGCGGCCACTGCAGTTCGACGGTCCTCATCTCCGGCTTGAGCAGTCGCGCAGGGTACTCACAGCACGAGGGTGAGCCGGCAATGTGATGCCCAGCTTTTGAGCCGGCTTCAGAGTGTGCGCAGGACGGCGACGACCTTGCCGAGGATGGCTGCGTCGTCTCCGGGGATTGGCTCGTGCGCCGCGTTGTGCGGCATGAGCCACACTCTGCCGTTCTCGCGTCGCAGGCGCTTGACGGTGGCCTCGTCGCCGTCCAGGAGCGCGGCGACGATGTCCCCATGGTCGGCAGAGTCCTGGCGGCGGACCGTGACGATGTCGCCATCACAGATGTAAGCCCCGGCCCCGCTCATGCTGTCGCCGACGACCTTGAGTGCAAACAGCTCGCCCTCCCTGACGACGTGGCGCGGTAGCGGGAGGACGTCCTCGATGGCTTCCTCGGCGAGGATTGGGGTGCCGGCGGCGATCCGGCCCACCAGAGGCACGTGCGCCACCTCGGGCTCATCTGGTGCTGCGGCTTCGTGAAGTGCGCCGATGTGGCGGGGATGAACGTGATAGGTGCGCGGGCGGTAAGGGTCTCGGTAGAGCACGCCTTTACGCTCAAGGGCCATCACCTGATGCGCGACGGACGACGTGCTCTTGAGATTGACCGCCTGGCCGATCTCCCGCATGGACGGCGGATAGCCCTGGCGCTCGACTTCCCGCTCGATGAAGGCAACGATCGCCTCTTGGCGGACGGTGAGGCCGTCGCCATTGATCTGGACGCCGGGCGGCCGCCCGGCCCGGCCAGCTTTCTCGTCTGCGTGCATGTGATGGTGCTCCCCCTGGGGCGGGATCTTGCTTTTGGGGACACTAACCCGCCAACCACCGCAGACGGAACACGGCCGTGATAACAGGCTGCACTCGCCTGCTGGCTGTCCTGTGACGGGTCAGGTGAGCGCGACGCAGCTTCGATCAGCGTGCCGGAAGGCGTGAGCTCCTCCTGCGAAGCCAGAAGTTCGATCTCGTCACGCAGCTTGGCAGGACGAGCCCTCATGGGCTAGCGCCGAGTGCGTGGCAGAGGATGGCGAAGTGCTGAACAGGCTGTTCGAGGCTGCGCGCCGGTTCGGTACCCGCGTTGAATGGAACACTGCGCTCGCCCCGGGCAGTTGGCGGGAAGAGGCGTTCGAGGACACCGGCGAACTGGCTCGGCTCGCGCCAGCAGCGGCCGACAAGGGCCGTCCACTGGGGCAGTTGCCCGCGGTCTGACGGATCGGACAGCCGCGACTCTGTTGGCGGCGCCCGAGATGCGCACGGGCGGCTGGACGGCATTGTTGGGCAAGAGGCCCGCCCGGCCCATCCGTGCTCTTGCTGGGCGGGCTCATTGTTTGTTCACTCGGTCTAGTGCCCTTCTACCTCCCGCGCTGCGTTGCGCGGGCACGGGGCGGTCGGGTTGGCGAGGCCAAGGCCATGTCCGGCTCACCTACAAGCTGACCAGGGCTGGAGTCTGCCTCGTTGGCCAGACTCCAGCCCCCTGCACCACCTGTAGACCAGCCCCGTACGAAGGGGGTGGTGGGATGGGTGGTGCCCGGCGGCAGCATCGGCATAGGTACCGCCGGGCATTGCCCAGCGTGCCATGGGGTACTGACAACGAGCCCGGGGGGAGGCAAGCTGACCGGCCGCGACGACCGGGAGCCTTTCGCCGCCGTCCGGGTCTTTCCTGCGAAGCCCAACCTGCAAGGATCCGGAGATCAAGACCCAGCTGAAGCGCGTCGGGGCCTGATTGATCGCCCCGAGATCGCAGGGTGCTGGCCCAAGACACGGAGGCCGAGGTCGACCACGGGGCGCCCAGCAGGGGCAGGAGGGACACAGTCTCCGAGAACGAGGCAGTGAGCGACTCGAAGGCAGGCTAATGCGTCCGCATCCGCTTGAGGAAGGTCCTGACCAGGGCGTAAAGCTCGGAGTCCTGGGCGGTCTCCTCCACCAGGGCCTGAAGTGGCAGTGCAGTGGGAGGTTGCGGGGTCAGCTCACCGTCTCGACGTGCTGATCCGGCAGCCGACTCCGCTCGCTCCTGTCCGGCCCTGCCGCTGCGTGAGCCGTCGCTTGGCCGGTCGCCTCGGACGCGCCGCCTGCGCCTGCGGATGAGGGCTGGCGTTGTGCCGGGGACACGCCCTTGCCCACGCGTAGGGAACCGGAGAATTCGGCGGTGAAGAACGAACGAGAACACATGGGACGGCTCCTTGTCGGTTACGCGGAGAGGCGTGCAGAGCGGATCTCGGCCGCAGAGCTGCGCAAACGGGCGATGCACTGCTGGTAGTCGGTGCCCGAGACCACTAGGTAACCGGTGCGCCGCAGGGCTCCCACACAGCGTTCGGCCGGATATTGCTGAAGGGTGGCGTACGGGGTGACGTGTGGATCCGCTGCCGCGTTCGGGAGCGGCATCGAGGTACCGACGGGGCCCTGGAGGAAGCGCACGGCAGCCGCACCGAGGCGGCTCTCGTCGATGAGGAACGCCCGTCCTCGGGCGTGGCATCCGGCCTGGGAGATGAGGTCAACTCCGGTGACCTGCTCGATCAGCATGGCTACCAGGGGGTCCGTGAGGTGGGTTGTGACGCTGACGACCCGTGGCCCGGTTGAGGTGATCCGCATGCGGATCTGCGCCGGACCTGACCGGTGCCCCAGGGCCGACAGCGCCCGGATCGCCGAGTCCTCGACGGCGGGCCCGCAGACGTCGTCTGCGTCGACTACCACTTCCAGCGGGAGCAGTGCTGGTTCGGCCTGCGGGTCGAAGGTGGCGTGTGAGATCGCGACGACCTTGGGGCCGGATGGGGAGTCGGCGGTGTAGGCGGTGGCCTCGATCCCGTCGAGCAGTGGCTCGATCACCGTGCCTGTGCCAGGCCAGGTGGCGGCAGCGGCCGCAGACAAGGCTGACGCGAGCTCGGGTATGCCGGTCACGCGTCGCGCGGCGTACCGCGTGCGGGGAGACGCGGGCTTGCACACCAGCGGGAAGCCGACTTGATGCGCGGCTTCCAGAGCCTGATCGTAGGAGTCCGCGTGAAGGGCTCCGCTGTTGTCCACGCCAGCACCGGTGAGGAGTTGGGCCGCGCGGTGGCGCAGGGTGGTCGCTTCGATCGTCGCAGCGGCTGGTCCGGGCAGTGCGAATTCCTGACGCAACACAGCGGCCGTGCGGGCATGGGCGGGATGCATGGAGAGCACGCCGGCGATGGGCAGAGTGACGGCGAACTCTCGTACCTCGTCGAGGACTCGGCGACAATCGAGGAGATTGACGGTCCGGGCGTCGGCAAGATGCCGGCGCTGCCATGTCGGCGCCTCCGCATCGATGAGGAGCAGGGGCCCGACTGCGGCGAGGCGCTGCATGGCGTGCTCCCACTCCGCCTGCGGTCCGCTGCCCAGGACGACAAGGTGCCCGGTGCGGCAGTCTTCCTGGTGGGGCGCGTGGGTGTTCACGGGCGGTGCTCCAGAGTGTAGGAAGTGATGCGCTGCTGGCTGCGTCAGAGGGTTTGACCACTCTCGCCGGGCGTCCGGGGGCGGGGCAATGACTCCTTGCTCAGGTTCCCCGGCGGCGGTCGACATGAGGTTTGTTGTGCCGCATAGCGGGACGCGAACTGAATTTCCGATTGCTGCTGGCGGGACGGGGTCCGCATGGTGGGAGACCACGCGATTACCGCAGGTCACAGGGGCTAACCATGGAAGGCGAGTTCACGCGGTGATACCCGCGGCCGGCGAATGGCGACTTCGTGTTCCTCGATTTGGGTGCCGGTTGCATGCGTCTACCAAATAGAGGCTTTGACGTGGGCCTTTGTAGGGTCGGCATGGTCAGTTCTGCTTGTGCGCAGTGTGTTTGAGAGCGCACCTGAAAACACTTTTCCTGGAAGGGGCGGTTCCTCCACAATCTCCGCTCCTCACGGTAGAGATGTGCGTGGCGGGACCCGTGAGGCGGGATCAAGCCCGCAGGCGACTACCAGGAGGGACTGTCAGTGATCGACTCCGAGCTTGTCGAGGCCGCCGACTCCGTGGATGACGGCATGACGGCCCATTCCCGCGTTTATCTCGTGCTCCAGACGCTGAACAGCATGGGCCCCGGGCTCCACCCCCTGCGGCGCATTATCGACGAGTCCGGAGTTACCAAGTCGACCGTCCACCGAATCCTGCGTGCCGGGGTTGAAGCAAAGCACTTGATCTACCGCGCGCCGGGCCGGTACGGCGTCGCCACCGACGTGGCGAACCACCGCCCGGACGCGAGCGTCCACCTCAACCTGCCGCACGACAGTGCTCTCGACCGCGAGACCACGGTGCTGCAACGGCAGACGGCCCAGGTGGCGATGGCGTTCAGCGCGGTACTGATCGACGACACGCCGGGCCGGCTGATGCTCGACCACACCTACGGCCGACGCAGCGACTTCCAGGCAGCTTTCAATCACGCCGACGTCGACACCAAGGTCGCACTGCGGTACGCGCCGCTCACCGCGGATGCGGCCGGTCTGGCCATCCTCTCGCACCTCGACGGCGCTCCCCAGAGCCACCTCATGCGGGAGATACGCTCCGAGGGCTACGTGCTCACGCCGTCGCCACTGGCGGACTGGAAAATGCTTGGTGTTCCTCTTTGGCGCGGCTCAACCGTGTACGGGTCTCTGGTTGTCATGGGGCTGCGACCGCAAATGGAGCGCAATCGTCGTGAGTACGCGGCGGCAGCCCTGGCCTGTGCGGCGCGGCTGAGTGCCCGTTGTGAGCTGGGAAGCGGCGCTATGCGTTTGGCCGTCTGAGCGACGTCAGTCACCTTCGCGGGGCTACTGCGACCGAGACTCATAGTTGGCGAACAGAGCATGCTAGGTGGCGGATCTTGATGCGCGGGCTGCGTGCAGCGTGCTCACCTGCCACGACGGCGTCTCCGCTGGGGCTGAAGAGGGCGTGATCCGCCAACTAACCCTCTCAAGATTCGCCAACAAGACTTCTCCACGCGCCCCTGACCTGCGCATCTCGGACCATGATTCGCCAACTATGAGTCTCGGTCACAGCTACCAATCCGAAGGGCGGGCCTTCGGTTCAGGCAATGCCTGTGCGGCGCTCACGAAGCGAACCACGGTTTGCCACCGAGAGGGGTCGACGGATCGCTGGCCTCGAGGCCGTCATCGCAGGCATGCAAACCGAGCCGACTCGGTTGCACGGGGCGCCTGAAGCCGCAGGATAGCGGTTGGCTCAGCAGGACGACCGGCACACTCTCGCTCGGCGAAGGGCCGCCCAGCATGAGCACCGCAGCGCAACCCCTCCCGGCTGCAGGAACTCTGGGTGGTCCGAGTCATCACCGTCAACGGCGAGAGCAGCTTCTTGCGCCGTGGGGCGACGCGCGAATCCTTGCCTGATCCGCGCGTCTCACCGGAACCTCGGCAGTGCACTCACGGCTTGCGTTTGGCCACCAGAGCTGTTCCTCACCACTGGGTCACGGAACGAAGAGCCTGAGCACCCGCCGTAACGCGGGCGGCCAACACCGCGTTCGAGCTCGAGGGGCCAGCGGGCCGCATCCAGGCGTCCTGCCGCCGGAACGTGGGCGGCTGCTCCTAGGCGGCGTGATGGCTGTGCGAGTGGCCTCGTCGTGGCATCGACCTGTCATCGAGGTCGACGAGTACCAACGTGATCCGCTTGAGTCCGAGAGCCTGCAACGGCCTCGGGGTCTCCTCCACAAGTCGGCATCCCTGGAGGCCTATCTGCGGGGCGGGGTGGCGTAGCTCTCGGATGGCGCCTTCGTGGTGGACCAGGTCGGCTCCGCCTCTCAGAAGCCAGTCCGGCATGTCCTTAAGGTAGACGTCGCGCAGCGCGGGGTGCAGGAACACGTCGCGGCGGATGGCCTGGAGGGCGGAGTCTTCGTCGTACCGCTCAAGGCTGGAACCGAGTTGGGCGAGCATGGCCAACTGCCAGCTCAGGTGGTCGACGAGTACGGCCGAGGCGTCGGGGTGAAAGAGACCGAAACGGAGGAAGGAGTGTGAGGGCATTGCGGTCGGGTGAGGCCGCACGCCCTGGAAGAGGTCGCGATAGGCATGGTTCGCCATCTTGACCTCCCACCGGTGGTCGATCACGAAGGTGGGGAGCGAGAGCGCGTCCATCATGACGCTGTAGTCGCCCAGGAAGGCCGAGGAGTCGGGGTCTTCGGGGAGTGCGCCGCTGTATGTCGCGCGCAGGTTCGGCTGCGGGGCACGGTCGACTGCGTACCAGAAGAGGCGCGCGGTCTGGAATTCGGACATCTCCAGGGCATGCGCGAGCGCGTACAGCTTCTGGTCCGTCCACTCTTTGACTCTGCCGCGCTCCCAGTTCCCGTAGGCGCGTGCGCTGATCGCCAAGAGCTCTGCGACCGCTTCCTGGCTCAGATCGAGGTGGTCGCGTCGGCTCTTGAGGAATCCCTGCAGACGCTGAGCGCGTACCTGCGCGGCCAGGGCCTCCGTGGTGTCTTCCTGTTCGGTACCCGCAGGCCGGGGCGGCTCGGTGCTCGGCCACACGGGCACGTGTTGTTGGGGAAACCGTCGAACGGTTTGGTCGTGAGCTGGTCCCGTCCGTCGCGCTTCTGGGCGCCCCCCCAGCAGCTGATCCGCCATCGCGCACCTACCCTTCGAAGTTGTCCAACCAAGGCAGGCGTCGTGATCGGCAAGGCGCAGCGGGTTGGCGATGCGGTGAGCGTTTTTCCGGCGACGGTTCGACAGGCTCCGGCGGCCCTCAGCGAGACTGGTAGTCGCGTGACTCGGGGCGAGCTTTCATCCCGCATTGTGTGACTTGCGCTGTCGATCAGCTGGCTGAGCAGTCTGCGCCTGCTCCGCTGTACGAACTCCGCTTTCCCGTTTGAACACTATTCCGCAGCTAACACGATGCCTGCATATGTGTGGGGCATATGTGGTGGTTAGTTTGGTTTGCGCCCATTCTGCCCGTCGTCAACTGTGCAACGCGATGGACCCGCTCTGCGTACAGGCATCAGTGGGCAGGCGTGTCGGCCAGGAGCGAGTCCTTGCCGACACGCCTCGTGTCATGCGTCCGGAGCGCCGAGGCCATGCTCGTAGAAGGCCAGGATCCTGCAGCCGGTCACGGAGTGCGGGTAGTGCACGCTCCCGGGCTCCGCCTCGATGAGGGTGCCGGCGGGATACCCCGGATGGGATGCGTCTTCCTTGTCGCGGAAGATCCCCTCCAGCACGAGGACCCTCTCAAGGCGGCCGTGCCGCTCCTTGCCGAACGAGGAGTTCGCAGCGAACTCGATGTCCAGGACGCAGAGGTCGTCGGGCCCTCCTTCCACCAGGGTGGTGACAGTGACCCCGTCAGCTGCCTGCTTCCGGGGAAGGGTACCGGTGTCGGTGTAGGTGAACCCCACGGTCATGAAGTCGTTCCCGTCGTCGGTTTCGCATGCGGATATGCGAGGCTTTCCGCCTGTCGCAAATTCGCCAGACGAATTACCCCTGCCACTCCTGTTGGCACCACCCCGGAAAGCTCACCCGGCCAGGTCAGACGCAGCCTGGGTGACCTCACCTGCTCCTGGGTGAATCCCAGGGGGTTTGGCGCCGAAGGGATTTGGCGTGCACCACGTTAGGAACTCCGGTCGGGCGCGACCATGTCACGGGTGGGAAATTTTCGGGGCCAGAGTTCCCTGTGCGGTCAATGGGGCGCCCGTGGAAGGGCGTTGGTGGGAAATTGAACGTGGCGCATGGGCACGCGTGGGAAGACCGGGGGCACCTACGGGAGGTCGGGTTCCTGCTCGCTGTCGCCGCCGCTGGTCGCGGCATGTGAGGCCTGCCCGGCGCTGCCCGCTGGCGTTTCGTAGAACACAGGCCGGCCGGTCGCCGCGTAGAGGCTCAGGGACAGCGGGCGCACAGCGCCCAGACGCACGTTGCGAAGATTGCCCTCCTGGCTTGGGCTGACATCCATCCCTAGCCCGGTGAACACCATCTCCTGTCCGATCAGCGGCTCGGCCTCATGCAAGTGAGCTCTGATGGTCTTGGCCGAGAGGCCCAGGGCAGCGGCGGCGTCCTCGGTGTTGCAGTTGTGCTCGAGCCACGCCTCGACCGTCGGCAGTACCTTCAGTCTGGTGCTCGCCAGCTGTTTGACGAGGTCTTGTCCGTAAGAGCGCATCGCCGGTCCTTGGAGCAGCCTCGTGAAGTCGGCCGCCGGGTCGGCCGACCTGTCGTCGTACCCCAGCGTTTGCACCACCTGGAGGGCCAGCGACACCAGAACCCGGTCGAGCGCTCTCTGCCGATTCAGGCCCACCATCTTGAACGCCTTGTCGAGGCGGGTGGTGATCGTGCGGCGGCTGATCGCGTGGTGGCTGCGGCCAAGGATCTCGCTCGCATCGTCGCGTGAGTATTCGAGGGCTGGCCCCAGCAGGGCCAGCAACTCATCACGCTCACGCGGCGCGGCAGACAGGATTCCGTGGAGCGTGGCTGCGGCCCAACGCCGCGCCGTCTCCCTGTCCAA
>NZ_JBSGTG010000076.1:0-9253 GCF_053607285.1 Streptomyces sp. NPDC055140
AGGTTCCGAAATCGGCCCAGCCCTGGGTGGCGACGCTGCTGCGGACCGTCTTCGAACAGCCCGACACGGAGGCGGTCCAGGCCCAGATGCGGCACATCCTGGACGCACTGGAGGCCAAGTTCCAGCTGATCAGCAACTCCCGAGCAACGGGGGAACCTCAGTGAGCAGCTGCTGCTGCCCGCCAAGTACCGTGGCGACGTCCTCATGGCCCGCCATCCTTGACCAGGCCAAGGTCTCAGGACGCCAGGCCCGGGCATGCGGTGACGCGGGTCACAGGATGAACTGCTCGACCGCGTTCGCGAAGCCCTCCTCCTCGTTGCTCGTTGTAACCCGCCTCGCCGCGCGCTGGACCTCGTGACTGGCGTTGCCCATCGCGATGGACAGTCCCGAGTGGGCGAACATCAGTACGTCGTTGGGCATGTCGCCGATCGTGGCGATCTGTTCGGGGGGAATCTGGAGCTTGGCGGACCAGTACTTGACGACACCCCCCTTGTTGGCCTGCGGATGGGTCACATCGAGGTAGTAGGGCTGCGAGCGCGCGGCCGAGACATGCTCGCCGAACTGCGCGCGAGCTGCGACCGCGGCCGCCTCGACGACCTGGTGGTCATCGCTGACCCCGACGACCTTGGCGGTGTCCTGCTCGAGCCCGTCGAAGCCGGGAACGAGCGTGGGCGCGAACTGCACCGTCCAGCTCTCGCGATCCACGTGCGGCCCCTTCACGTCGCGGACGTACCAGTCGGCACCCCGGTAGATCCAGACACTGAGGCCGAACGACTCCATCAGCGCGACGACTGGGGCCACCACCTCCGCGGGAATGACCTGCTGCTCGACCACGGTCAAATCCGGGTTGACGATGAGACCGCCATTGAAGGCGGCGAGTTCAGTGGCCAGCGCCAGGGGATCGATGAGCATTGACATGCCACGGGGAGGTCTCCCGCTCGTCACCGCGAAGAGGACGCCGGCGTCGTAGAGCTTGTGGACCGCACGGACGGCGCGGTCGGTGAGGGCCTTGTCGCTCGTGACCAGGGTGCCGTCGACGTCGGCAAGAAGCAGGCGGATCGAGCGGGTTGGCATCACGCCTCCGTAAGCTCTGGTCGTGGCCGGTCCGGGTGGGGAGAGGCAACGGCTCATGGATGCGGGGGACCTGTGGGACGGGTTCCCAGTCGGCTTTATTTCCGAAAGTTGCTGGAAGTTGCCGTCGCGGCTGGCACGAGTCCCAGTCGCGTTCCTCTCGAACAGAAAGGGGAAGGTCAATGCTTTTAAGGGGGCGCAATGCTTAAATATACCCCTTGAGCTTCGGCATAACCCTACAAGGGTGATGTGGCGAACATAAGGGACATGTGCGAGCGTTAAGAATTATACGGCGAAGCTCATGCGGGGCCTAACGTCCAGAATTCACAACACATTTTGGGCCAGCCCCCTGAGGGGAGCGGGCAGTGGCGCAGGCAAGTCCGGACAAGACGGCCCACGTGCTGGGGGTCGACATCGGCGGGACCGGTATCAAGGGAGCGCCGGTCGACCTCGAGCTCGGCAGCCTCATTGGTGAGCGGGTCCGGATCCCGACCCCGCATCCGGCGACCCCGGGGGCAGTCGCGGACGTGGTCGTGCAGGTGCTCTCCCAGATCGGCGTCCCAGGACCGGTCGGGCTGACGCTCCCGGCGGTCATCCGGGGCGGCAAAGTACAGACGACGTCCAATATCGACCCGGCCTGGATGGAGACGGACGCGGCCCAGCTCCTCGCACGAGCGACCGGCCGCGACGTGAGGGTAGTGAACGACGCCGACGCGGCCGGGATCGCCGAGATGCGCTTCGGCGCCGGCAAGGGACGCAAGGGCGTCGTCGTGATGGTGACGCTCGGCACCGGTATCGGCAGCGCCGTCTTCTCCGACGGGTTCCTGGTGCCCAACAGCGAGCTCGGGCACCTGCCGCTGCACCACGGGGATGCCGAGGACTGGGCCGCGGAGTCGGTGCGCGAGCACGACGACCTGTCCTGGAAGAAATGGGCGCACCGTCTGGAGAGGTATCTCGAGCTCGTCCAGCGGCTGTTGTGGCCCGACCTGATTGTCATCGGCGGCGGCGTCAGCAAGAAGGCCGCCAAGTTCCTGCCGTACATCGAGCTCAGGACCGAGATCGTGCCGGCGCAGCTGTTGAACGATGCGGGCATTGTCGGCGCGGCGCTCTTCGCCCCTGCCGGGAAAGCTCAAACCTAGTCTGCCGCGCTCGATATGGCGTAGGTGCAGCACCTTCAGGGAGGCTCGCATTGAGCAACAACGACCTGGAAACACTTTCCGTCAACACGATCCGCACTCTGTGCATGGACGCCATCCAGGCGGCCAACTCCGGCCATCCGGGGACACCGATGGGAATCGCCCCGGTCGCGTACACACTCTGGCAACGCTTCTTGCGCTTCGACCCGACCGACCCGATCTGGCCCAACCGCGACCGCTTCGTGCTGTCGGAAGGACACGCCTCCGCGTTGCTCTGGTCGCTGCTCCACCTCGCCGGCGTGCAGGCTGTCGACCCCGACTATGAGGTCCTCGGCCGACACGCAGTGACCCTCGACGACCTCAGGACGTTCCGCCAGCTCGGCTCGCGCTGCCCCGGGCACCCGGAGTACCGGTGGACCAGCGGCGTGGAGACCACGACCGGCCCGCTCGGCCAGGGCGTTGCGACCTCGGTCGGGATGGCGATCGCCGGGCAGTGGCTCGCCGCCCGGTACAACCGCGACGACTTCACCGTCTTCGACTTCGACGTGTACGCGATGGCCGGCGACGGCTGCATGATGGAGGGGATCTCCTCGGAGGCTGCCTCGCTCGCGGCTCACCAGAGGCTGTCGAACCTTTGCTGGATCTACGACTCCAACCGGGTGACGATCGAGGGCCACACCGACATCGCGTTCACCGAGGATGTGGCGGCCCGGTTCATCGGCTACGGCTGGAACGTCACCACCGTGGCCGACGCCAACGACCTCGACTCCGTGGCCCGCGCGCTGCACACCTTCAAGTCCGAGAATGAGCGCCCGACTCTCATCGTGGTGCACAGCCACATCGGCTACGGGTCACCGGTCGAGGACACCCCGAAGGCGCACGGCGCGCCGTTCGGCGTGGAGGGCGTCAAGTCAACCAAGCGATTCCTCGGGATGCCGGAAGACAAGGACTTCTTCGTTCCCGACGGCGTCTACGAGCACTTCGCCGCAGGCGTCGGCGCGCGCGGTCGCGAAGCCCGGACGAGCTGGGAGGCTCGAATCGAGGCTTACTCAACCACCCATCCCGAGCTCGCCGACGAGCTAGGGCGCATCCAGCGGCGTGACCTGCCGGAGGACTGGGAGTCGGCGCTGCCGACCTTCCCGGCCGACTCCAAGGGCATCGCAAGCCGTGACTCCAGCGGCCAGGTGCTCAATGCGCTTGCCCAAGCCGTGCCGTGGGTGCTTGGCGGGTCGGCGGACCTTTCACCGTCGACCAAGACCAACCTCGCGTTCCCCGGCGCTGGCGACTTCCAGGCCGATGACCGCTCGGGGCGCAACCTCCACTTCGGGATCCGCGAGCACGCCGCCACCGCGATCACGAACGGGATGGCACTGACCAAGCTGCGCCCGTACTGGTCGGGGTTCCTGATCTTCTCGGACTACGCGCGCGGCGCGATCCGGCTTTCAGCGCTGATGGAGATCCCGGTCGTGCACATCTTCACCCACGACTCGATCGGGGTCGGCGAGGACGGTCCCACCCACCAGCCAGTCGAGCAGCTCGCGTCGCTGCGCGCGATGCCGGGGCTGCTGGTGTTCCGCCCTGCCGACGCCAACGAGGTCGTCGAGACTTGGCGGATCGCCGCCGCGCTCAGGCACGAGCCGGCGGTGCTGGTCCTTTCCCGTCAGGCACTGCCGACCCTCGACCGCTCCGAGATGGGGGCCGCAACCGGGGTGGCCAGGGGAGCCTATGTTCTGGTCGACGCGGCGGACGGCAAGCCCGACGTCATCCTGCTCGCCACCGGGTCGGAGGTGCAACTCGCACTCGCGGCCCGTGACGAGCTCGCCGCCGAGGGCCTCGCGGCTCGCGTGGTCAGCATGCCCTGCTGGGAATTGTTCGACCGCCAGCCCAAGGAATACCGCGACTCGGTCATCCCGCCCAGAGTCAGGGCCCGGGTCGCCATCGAGCAGGCGGCGACCCTCGGCTGGGACCGTTACGTCGGCGACGGCGGCGCGGTCGTCGGCATGCACACGTTCGGCGCATCGGCGCCGCTCAAGATGCTGCTGACCAAATTCGGCTTCACTCCCGAGAAGGTCACCCAGGTTGTCCGCGAGTGCGTGGCCGCCAGTAGGGAGCAGGCGTGAACGTAACCCAGGCGCTTCATGAGCAGGGCCAGAGCATCTGGCTGGACAACATCACCCGTTCGATGCTCGATACGGGCCAGATCCAGCACTACATCGACCAGTACTCGGTGACAGGGCTCACCTCCAACCCCTCGATCTTCGACAAGGCGATCGGCTCCGGTGACTACGACGACGCGATCCGCGCGAAGGCGGCGCGCGGACGCAAGGGCGAGGAGCTGTTCTTCGAGCTGGCCATCGAGGACCTGCAGCGGGCCGCCGACCTGTTCCTGCCCATCCACGAACGCACCGACGGCGTCGACGGCTGGGTCTCGCTGGAGGTCTCGCCGCTGCTCGCCTGTGACACGCAGCGAACGGTGGCGGCCGCCAAGGCGCTTCCAGGGCCGACCGGCGCAACCTCTTCATCAAGATCCCCGGCACGCCCGAGGGGCTGCCGGCGATCGAGGAGGTCATCGCCTCGGGCGTTCCGGTGAACGTGACCAGTGGGGCGTCGAGCTCGGCAAGGTGCTTGCTGTCGCGATCATCCCGGAGCTCGAGAGCGTGACCGAACCTGAGCTCGGCCACGACTCGTCCACGAACGCGCTGATCCGGCACTACCGCACGCTCAAGGACTAGGAGGCACCACATGGCGACAGACAAGCCCATGCAGCTCGGGATGATCGGGCTCGGCCGGATGGGGGCGAACCTGGTGCGTCGGCTGATGCGAGACGGCCACCAATGCGTCGTGTCCGACGTCAACGCGGCCGCCGTCGCGGAACTGGCCGGCGAGGGCGCGACGGGCGCGGACTCACCCCTGGATCTCGTTGCGAAACTGGACAAGCCACGGGCCCTATGGCTCATGCTTCCGGCTGCGATCGTCGACTCCATCCTCGACCAGCTCGAGCCGTTGCTGGAGCCCGGCGACATCCTGATCGACGGCGGCAATTCCTACTACCGCGACGACATCACACGCGCCAAGCGTCTTGCCGACAAGTCGCTGCACTATGTTGACTGCGGGACCAGTGGTGGTGTCTGGGGCCTGGAGCGCGGCTACTGCCTGATGATCGGCGGCGAGGACGAGGTCGTGGCCCATCTGGACCCGATCTTCAAGACGATCGCTCCCGGCGAGGGCTGCGCCGAGCCGACGCCGAGCCGGACCCGGACCGACGGCACCGCCCCGCTCGGGTACCTGCACTGCGGGCCGAACGGCGCCGGGCACTTCGTGAAGATGGTCCACAACGGGGTCGAGTACGGGATGATGGCCGCGATCGCCGAGGGGCTCAGCATCATCAAGCGCGCGGACGCCGGCAAAAGCCGGCAAGAGGTCGACGCGGAGACGACGCCCCTGCGCGATGCGTGGGCCTACCAGTACGACATCGACGTCGGAGAGGTGGCCGAGGTCTGGCGGCGCGGCTCGGTCGTCGGCTCGTGGCTGGTCGACCTGATCGCCGACGCCTTCGCCGGCTCGCCCTCCCTCGACGGCTTCGCCGGGCGGGTCTCCGACTCCGGGGAAGGCCGCTGGACCGTCCTCGCCGCGGTAGACGAAGGCGTTCCGGCACCGGTCATCACCACCTCGCTCTATGAGCGCTTCGAGTCCAGGCAGGCCGGGGAGTTCACCGACAAGATCCTCTCGGCGATGCGCTCGGAGTTCGGCGGGCACGCCGAAAAGAAGGGCTGAGGGCTGTGCATCACGAACTCCAAGTCGTCGCCGACCCCGATGCGGTCGCCGGCACCGCGGCGGCGTTCGTGGCGCGGCTGGCCCGGGCCTGCGTGCAAGCCCACGGCCGATTCACGTTCGCCGTCAGCGGGGGGCACACGCCATGGGCGATGTTCGCTCAGCTCGCACATGAGCACGTCCCCTGGGAGCACGTGGCGGTGTTCCAGGTCGACGAGCGGGTCGCGCCCGACGGCGACCAGGACCGCAACCTCACCCACCTGAGGGAGAGCCTCGGTACGGCCCCGGCCGAGGTCATCGCGATGCCCGTGAACGACGCCGACGTTGACGCGGCGGCCGCCGCGTACGGGCGGTCGCTGCCCGGGCGTTTCGACCTCGTTCACCTGGGCCTCGGCCCGGACGGGCACACCGCCTCGCTGGTGCCTCGGGACCCGGTGCTCGAAGTCTCGGACCGGCTGGTGGCCCTGACGGCGCCCTACATGGGCCACCAGCGCATGACACTCACCTATCCTGCGCTCGCCCGCGCCCAGCAAGTGCTCTGGCTCATCCGGAGCGGACAAGCGCGAACCGCTCTCAAGGCTCGTTGCGGGAGACCGGTCGATTCCCGCCGGCCGGGTCGAGGCGGCGGCGTCGCTCGTCCTCGCGGACGCGGCGGCGGCCGACCAGGGCCCTCCGCGCGCCGGCGCCCAGTCGCCAGCATGACTATGACGCCCGACCCTATTGCCGTGCCGACCCCGTAAGGGGGATCAGATGGCTCTGAACTCGTCGAACCTTCCCGCAGACGTGCTGGTCATTTTCGGGATCACTGGCGACCTCGCGCGAAAGATGACGTTTCGCTCGCTCTACCGGCTTGAGCGGCGCAAGCTGCTGACCTGCCCGATCGTCGGAGTGGCGCGCGACGGCTGGTCCGACGACGCGCTGCGTGACCACGCCCGCGCGGCGATCAAGGCAGCGGGCGAGCCGCTCGACGACGACGTCTTTGCCCGGTTCGCCGCCCGACTCAGCTATGTGCAGGGCGATTACACCGACGAGGAGACGTTCCATCGCCTCGCCCGGGCGGTCAACGGCAGGCGGCGCCCCGTCTTCTACCTGGAGATCCCGCCGTCGCTGTTTGCCCGGGTGGTCGGTAGCCTGGCAGGCGCAGGGCTGACCAAGGGCGCCCGGGTTGTCGTGGAGAAGCCATTCGGGCATGACCTCGCGTCGGCGCGCGCCCTCAACGCCGAGCTGCGTCAGCTCCTCGACGAGGATCAGCTGCTGAGGATCGACCACTTCCTCGGCAAAGAGCCGGCGATGGACATCCAGTTCCTGCGGTTCGCCAACTCCGTGTTCGAGCCGGTGTGGAACCGCGACCACATCTCCTGCGTGCAGATCACCATGGCCGAGGACTTCGGGGTCGAGGACCGCGGCCACTTCTACGACCCGGTCGGCGCGCTCCGAGACGTCGTGCAGAACCACCTGCTGCAGCTGCTCGCCCTGATGGCGTCCGAGCCGCCATCAGCCGCCGATGCGGACGCGCTCCGGGACCGCCGGGTTGATGTGTTCCGGGCGATCCCCGACGCCGACCCGGCCCACTACGTCCGCGGGCAGTATGAGGGGTACCTGCAGGTTCCCGGCGTGCGGCCGCGCTCGCGCACCGAGACCTTCGTCGGGTTGCGGCTGGAGGTCGAGAACTGGCGCTGGTCCGGGGTGCCCTTCTTCATCCGCGCCGGCAAGTCGCTCCCCGAGCGAGTGACCGAGATCCGAATCGTGTTCAAGCGCCCGCCGCGGCTTGCGTTCGCGGAGCGGTTCGCGCCCGAGCCCGACCAGTGGATCCTGCGGATCGATCCGAGCCCTGGAGTGAACTTCCGCATCCAGGCCAAGCAGCCGGGCAAGCAGAACACGCAGCTGGTGGATCTCGACCTCCTCTTCGCGGCCGAGCTCGGTGAGGCACCCGAGCCGTACGAGCGTCTGCTCAGTGATGCAATGCAAGGCAACGCGAGCCTGTTCACCCGGGAGGACTCGGTGGAGGAGACGTGGCGAATCGTCCAGCCACTGCTGGAGGCGCCCGGCGACCCCGAGCGCTACCGGCAGGGGACCTGGGGACCGGCGGGCGCGAGCAAGCTCGTCGCCGGATATCCGCGATGGCACGAACCATGGCTTCCGGCGAGGTCTCCCAACTGACACAGTCGCGCCTCGCCCCGGACCCGGTGAACCGCAGGTTGCGCCCCTGGAGAAGCTCCCGGAGCTGGCTTGGCTGTTCGCGGACGCCTGTGACGTCCTCGCAGAGATCATCGAGTGGATGAAGCACAAGGCGGAGGCTGAACTCGCCATCATGGCAGGTTCGGTGGGCCTGTCCATCGGCCTTGCCTGGGTGACTGGCGGTCTGTCGGCGATTCTCGGTGCGGCCGAGATCCAGGCGATGCGGCAGGTGGTCAAGCGGATCACCGACGAAGCGGTCGACCGGATCGTCGACGAGGTGATCGCGAAGCTCACCGAGCCGGTCAATGCGAAGCTGGAGGCGTTGGTCGAGGACATGGTCCTGGACCTGGCCGACGGCGCGTTCCATATGCCGCCGGCCAACGGTAGCGCCGGCGGCGGGCACGGCGGCAAGGGCGGAATGCATCTTGACTCGGCCGACGGTGCCAAACACAACGCCACGGCATGAACGTCCAGGTCCTCACCGATCCCTTCGGACGGCTGCTCTGGGCCTCGCCAGCTCTGCCCGGCTCGACCCACGACCTCACCGCCGCCCGACGCCACGGGATCATCGAAGCCCTCACCGACGCTGACCTCAAATGCTGGGCGGACAAGGCGTATCAAGGAGCCGGCGGACCGGTCCGAGTGCCCTGCTGATCGAGCCGTTGCTGCCGCCTTGGCCCGAGCGGTCTCCGGGGCCGAAGCCGGTGGCGGACCGGCTGTGTCTGCAGGGCATTCTGTATGTCCTGCACCAGGACATCGCCTGGCAGCTCCTGCCCCCGGAGCTGGGGTTCGGCTCAGGGCAGACCTGCTGGCGGCGCCTGGACCGCTGGCAGCGGGCAGGCGTCTCCGACCGGTTGCACCGCAGCCTGCTCGCGGAGCTGAACGCGGCCGGCGAACTCGACTGGACCCGCGCGTGCGTGGACGGCTCCCACATCCGCGCCAAAAAAAAGGGGAGACGCGACCGGTCCGTCGCCGGTCGACCGGCGGAAGACTGGCAGCAAACACCATCTAATGGTGACTCACGGGGCCGGTGAAACCTGAAGCACCACCGGGTCTGGAACCCTGTGATCAGACGGGTTCACCGGCCCCGTCATTGT
>NZ_JBSGTG010000077.1:0-8845 GCF_053607285.1 Streptomyces sp. NPDC055140
CGGTGAGGGCGGTTTCGATCGCGGCGTCCAGGTCGGGCACGAGGGTGACTTCGGGGAGCATGTCGAAGGAGCAGCTCGGCTCACCCACGTAGATGACCGGGATGCCGGCTGCCAGCGCGCATCCGATTTCGACGCTCAGCCCCGCGCTGCGCCTGCTGAACCCCATGGCGATCAGCACCTTGGCACGGCGGACGTCGTCCAGACACAACCGGGCGGCGAGCCGGTTGAGTGCTATGCCCGCGTCGAACTGGCAGCTCGGACGGGTGAGCGGGTCGAGGTCGAGCCACCGCGACGTCGAGTACAGCTGCGAGGGCAGGCTGTCCCGGAGTCGACGGATCTGGTTGCGGTGGCGGAGCGTTGCCGCGAGGTAGACCGGAACTGCACCCGGCGGGACCGGATCGCAGCGGAAGACCTGGTTCGGGTCCGTGGCGGTCAGGCGGGCGGGCCCTGACCGGGGAGTGAATCGGTTGCCTGCCGTGGTCCGCCCGGCCCCGTAGGGGATGATCGGGCTGTAGGCGTGATTGAGATCCTCGTGGACCAGGGGCAGGCCGAGAAGTCGTCGCCGTTCGTCGACCTTCGCGTAGGGGCCGTCGAGCGGATAGACGAAGTTCGGCTTCTCGTCTCGGACGAGTACGAAGGTGCCGTAGCGCTGTGGCTGTCCGTGCAGGGACTGGACCCGGTCGTCCAGCAGCGCCAGGTGCCGGCCGTCGATGAGTCGTCTGGTGGCGTTGTGGGTCGCTTCGTTGAGGTGTTCGTCCCTGCGCTCGCCTGCGAGATCCGCATGCTGCATCAGCAGCCAGACCGCGTCGACGACGGTGGGGTCGTGGTGGTCGAGACTTGGCCAGTGATGCCGGGTGACCGCGTCGATTACTTCGGCGGTCGCTTCGGCGGACGCTTCCAGGTAGCGCGCGAGGTCGTCTGTGGCGCTGACCAGCTCGGGTGCCAGGACCGGGAGAAGAGTGAGCGGCTGAGGCCACTGGGGGTAACCGAGGGCTTTCCCGATCTTGTCGTCGAGAGCTGGGTTGACGAACAGCGAGGCCAGAGCACCCTCCAGGAGGCGTTGTTCGCGCTCGGCGACGTCGGTGAGGCGCTGCCAGATAGGGGGACGGGCGGCAGGCGATTGGATAGCGATGGCGGGATCCTCGCTGGTGGGAGTGGCAGAGCGTTGCGCCTGCTCTAGGCGGGTACTGGCGGCAGCGGTGTCCAGCTTGCCCGCAGCGGTGCGCGGGATGGTGTCGACCCGCACGATTGTGCGCGGAACCTTGAAGTCGGCGAGCTGTTCACGGGCATAGCGGCGTACGTTCTCCACTTCGACGCCGACCGACAGGTGCAGGAGAGCACCCAGAGTGTGTCCGCGTACGGGGTGGGCCAACGGGATGACGGCGGCGTCTTGGACGTCGGGGTGGGCCAGGAGCACACGGGCGATCTCGGGGAGGTAGACCTTCTCTCCGCCGAGGTTGACGCACTCGCTGTCCCGGCCGAGCAGGAGGATGCGGCGTTCCGCGGTCAGCCGGGCGTGATCTCCGGAGAGCAGGTAGGTGGTGCCGGCGCTGACGCGGAACCGCTTGGCAGGCAGACCCCCTTCGGGGTGAACGCCGACGGGATGGGGGGCTGCTACGGCCAGGAGGCCGTCCTGCCCGACGGTTGCGCGGTTCCCGTCGGGCCGCAGTACGACGGCGTGGGCTCCGAGTTCGAAGCTTCCGGTGGCCGGCACGAAGTCGGCCGTGGCGATGGAGGAGCCAATCCCGGTGGCTTCGGTGGCCCCGAGTGTCTCGATGAGCTGCACGTGGGGCAGGACGTCGAGGAGGCTGCGCTTGACCTGCTGGCTCCATGCGGCGCCTGATGAGGTGATGGTGGTCAGGTGGGAGAGGTCCCAGCGGCTGGTGCGACGGTGCAGGGCCGTGGCGAGGGGGCGGGCGAGGGGGTCGCCCACGATGGCGAGGGTGTCGGCACGGTGTTGGGTGACGGCGTCCCAGATGGCCGAGGGGCCGGGCTGGGGCACGGTGATCACCGTGCCTCCGGCGCACAACGCGCCCAGAGCGCGCGTTTGACCTGAACCGTGCATGAGCGGGCTCGCGACGACCAGACGGGCGTCCGCGACGGGGATCGGCCCCGCGTTCTCCAGACTGCTTCGCCGAAGCCACGGGTTGTGGTCGTTGAGGTTGCGCGCGAGGTCACCCACGCGCCAACGGATCGCGGCGGGCTCGCCCGTCGTCCCGCCGGTGCACTTGATGATGGTGTCGTCCGGTGAGGGCGAGAAGGGGTCGTCCGGGGTGCGGTCTCCCTTGGCCCGAAGGATCTGCTCCAGCGATTCCGTCCAGGCGGGCGGGTCCTGATGGCCTGTGGCAATCCAGGTACGGCACCCGGGGAGTCCCGCGCGTACGGAGTGCATCTCCGTGAGCTGTTCTGCTGCCACGAAGACGACGCCCGGCGCGAGCATGGCGAGAACGCCCTCGAGTTCGCGGGGCCGGTAGCGGTAATTGACGTTGGCGGGCACGACACCGATGCGCAGGCAGGCGGCAAGGCAGACAAGGTGCTCCGGCCGGTTGGGCAGTGCCAGCGCGGCGACATCCCCACGGCCGAGGCCACGGCTTCGGAGGTGCGCGGCCAGCGTGGCCGCTTGGGCGTCGAACTGCTGCCAGCTCAGCGTGCTGCCGCCGTGGATCAGGGCGGGACGCTCCGGATGATCTGCCGCGATACGCCTCCACAGGCTCGCGAAGTGGAGGGCGTTCACCTGGGTGCCCCCGCCCGGGACGCCGTCGCCCGGCGGGCCGCCGGCTTGACGGTGGAGAGGTCGTCGACGGTGGCTCGTATCCGTTCAGGGAACGGGTGAGCCTGCCAGTCCCACGCCGTGTCCTCGATCTGCGGATCGAGCTGGGCCACGACCTCCCGCAGCCGGATCCGGGGGAGGGCGTCGTTGGGGACGGGGTAGCACGTCAGGGTGCCGGTCTGGTCCCTGACGGTGATGTAGGAGGTGTCAGCTCCGCGGGGGACCTGGGCGTAGCTCGCGATCGCGTATCCCGCAACGCGAGCGGCGAGCCATTCGCCGAGGTCGGCGGTGCTGGGAAGAATGTGCAGATGGCCGTGGCCTATGCGCCGTCCAGCGGGGACGTTGAGGCCGTACTCGAAGGTGAGGATGGGGCGCCGGTAGACCTGGTGCAGCTGGTCGGTGAGGTCGTGGGCAAGATCTTCCACCGCTTCCAGCTCGTCGTCGCTCAGCCGGCCGAGCGAGAGCACGTGGGTAGTGGGCACCACGAGGACGTAGCCGGTGACGAAGGCACCGATGGTCGGCACCGCCGCTGCGTACTCGTTCGCGGAGACGACACGGTGCTGCCCGGCGCGCAGATGGCGTTGCAGAGTGCAGTCGTCGACGCTCGGATCGATGGCCTGGCACAGGTCACAGGTGGGCATGTCCCTCTCGCAGGGTTGTGAGATCGAAAGCTGCGGTCCGCCGCAGCTCGATGACGTGGGGGCGCTGCGGCGATGTCAGCCGCTGGGCGCACCAGGTGCGCAAGACCGAGGTGGTGAGGGCCGGGTCCTTGGTGTGCACGACGGCGGACAGAACGGATCCGAAACGAGGGTGAGGGCTGACGTGGATCTCGCAGTGCCCTACGGCGGGGTGAGCGGACAGGGTGTCATGGGTCTCTGCCACGGCGACCTTGACGCCCGCCACGATGGCGCGGCCGGGGACGGCCACGTCGGTGACCTCGATGCGGTCGGTGTCCTGGATGCGCCAGCCGAGATCGCCGACGCTCTGCCATGCGGAGCGACCTTCGCACGGCTGGTGCGCGTAATGCGAGATCAGGCCGGCCCGGCTGCGCCCCTCGATGGCGCCCTGGACGCCGGCCGCTACGGGCCGCCGGCTCGCATCGACTATCCGCAGATCGCTCTCGGCCAGCGGAGATCCCCCGGCGCCCTGCGAGGTGTACGGGTGCAAGGTCCCGTCGTACAGGGTGGTCCCGTAGTACTCCGCTACGCGCTCGGGCCCCAGGACAGCGGCCAGGCGCCGACGCAGCGTGGGTGGGCATGGGGCCGAGGAGTGCAGGAGCAGCCTCAGCGAGGAACAGCCACCGCGGAGTTCTTGGGCCGGGTGCGCGTCCCACACCTGCTGGATCTGCGTCGGCACGAGGAACGCCCAGTCCGGCCTGTGTCGGCGGACGCTCTCCAGCCACTGCTCGGCCTCGAAGCGTGGAGCGAGAACGATGCAGCCGCTGAGGAGAAGTTGTCGAAGCGCGAACTCGAACGGACCGTTCAGGTGCATGGGGGCGGCGAGAAGCGCTCGGCCGCCGGGCCGCATGCCCATCGCGCGGGCCTTGCGTGGAGCGGCAGGCGATTCGCCGTGTGTCACGACCGGCCCCTTTGCGTGGCCCGACACGGCCAGCACCGCCTTCCACGGGCGGCAGCCGGCTCTCCGCGCCGCCTGCACGTCGCGCAATGCCTCCGCTTCAGGCACGCGGGCGGGCAGGATCAACGGTGTGCGGCCCGCCATCAGGGCAGCGCACACCTGGATGAAGAACGCGGCACTGGGTGCGGCGCGCAGTACAACGACGCCCGCGCCGGGATCAGGACGGGTCTCCTGTTCGCGAGCCTGCCGGGCGGCGGCCAGGTAGAGGGAGCGGAAGCTCGTGGTGCCGTGGCGATCGATGACGGCGGGGTGGTCGGGGCGTTGGCGGGCGGTGCGGTTGAGTCTGCCGACGACGTCCTCGTGCCATGCCGTCCCCGGCACGTGCACGGTCATGCGGCGGGGGCCCGGTCAGGAGCGGTGGGAGGCATCCAAGAGGAGGCGAGCTGCTGCTGCTGGTCGTCGGTGAGCCATCCGAAGCGGAGGTACTCGTCGGCCTCTCCCGCTCGGCGGCCGCGGTAGTGAGGGAAGGTGACCCACGACCGGAGAAGGTGACGGGGCTGGGCGGGGGGCTGCGGGTCGCGGTAGGCGGTGCGGGAGTGGAGCACCGCGTGGTTGTTGACCAACTGGAGGTCTCCCGCTCGCAGTTCCATGTCGATGCTGTTCTCGTCGGCGAGCTCTTCCAGCAGATCGAAGGCGGCCATCGCTCCCTGCGTGAGCGGGACCTGCGTGACCTTGGGGGTTTCCAGCAGCGTGTGCCGGACGTAGCGGGTGGAGAAGCGGCCGCGGTGGAGGGAGAAGACCGGCGAAGTGAAGGTGGGGGGCAGGCCGGGCACGTTGCCTCCGGCCATGTGGAAATGGAACGGCCGATACAGCTCGGCGGTCCACGCCGGGGAGGCGTTGCGCATCTGGTTGTGGACGGTGGCGGCCGAGGCGAGACGAGAGAGCCCTCCGGTCTCAGACGCGGTCAGGCACAGCAGGGCTGCGGCGTCGGCACCGTCAGTGTGGAACCACAGTCGGTCGGCGGTCTGATGGCCGCGCACGGTTCCGTCGCCCAGCGCGCGGCCGGTCGCACGGACGTGCCGGATGAGTTGTCCGTCCCGGCTCTGGGTGGCGATGGGGCCCAGGTAGGTGGCGAGGCCGCGCAGCAGCAGCGCGTTCTGGCGTGCGTCGAATCGGTCGACGGGTAGTCCGCGCAGGATGGCGAAGCCGCGGCCGTCGGACACCTCGGCGGAGATGGCTTCCAGGATCGAGCCGAGGCGGCCCAGCGGGAAGTCTCGACGGTTGATGGCGCGGTCAGTCAGCATGTCCCGGCCGGTCAGCCGGTTCTGCGCGACGGTGAGCGCATCGACGACCTCGACGATCTCCGCGCGCGAGAGCGTGTACGTCCAGGCGTCAGGCGCGAAGGTGCTTCGGTCCCAAAGCGGGGCTTCGTCGGAAGTCAGCAACTGCGGGTGGCGGTTCTCATGGGTCAGCACGCTGGTGTCCTTGGGAGGCGGGGCGGGGAAGGGCTGAGGAGAGTCACGCGTTGACACTGCGACGGGCGGCGATCGCGTCACCTGCGAGCCAGCCAGATTCGGCCGCGCCGATGATCCCGCCGGTGAGCCCAGGGCCGTCACCGACCAGGTAGAGACCGGGATGCCCGTGGGCCTGCATGTCGTCATCGACCTCGAAGCGGTCTGCCCAGCGCTCGACGGCCGGCCCGTAGAGCATGTTGTGGGAGTTCACGACCCGAGGGCATAGCCGGGCGAGGCGCTGAAGGTAGTCGCGCAGCAGTACGACGATCGGCCGGGGGAAGAGGTCTGCAAGGTTCCCGGTCGCGGCGTCGGGGATGCTGGGGACGAATCCGCGCGCGGCCTCAGGGACGGTTCCGGTGGTAGGAGCGCCGCTCAGGAAGTCGCCGAGCGTCTGGGCCGTGACCCGGCCCCCGGCGCTCGTGTTCATCCGGGTGACGAGGTCACGCACATACGTCGTGCTCAGGGAGAGCGCGTCTCCGGCGGTGGCCAGCACCGCGGTGTTGCTGCGGTCATGCCCGTGGTCGCTGGTGGAGTGTCCGCCGACCAGGGTGAGATCCTGGTACTGAGCCGGGACGACATCCCCGCCGAAGCACACGCAGTGCGTGCGGACCTCGGCTCCAGCGCCGGGCCTCCAGATGACCTTGGGGTCGGTGGCGACCTTCAGCAGCGGGTCCAGGAAGTCGCGCGGGCCCTCCAGACGGAAGCCGAGCTTGGGCTGGGCGCTCTTGCGGGGCAGCCCAAGGATGTCCCCGAGCGCACGCAGCCAGGCCGCGCCGACCTTTCCCGGCGCGAGCACCACGTTGTCCGCGTACAGCGGCATCGGTTCTGCCCACCCGCTCCCGGTGACCCAGACCTCCCAGCGGTGGCCGGCAGCGGGCGAGCGCCGGACCTCGGTGCAGCGGATGCCGCAGAACACGGGAGCGACGGCTTCGACCCGCTGACGCAGGGCGGACGTCATGCGCATGAGCTGGTCGCTGCCGATGTGGCGGACCGGGTAATGCAGGTACTCGAGGCCCTGAGCCCCTGCCAGGTCTGCCAGTTCGGCCGCCTTGGCGTCATCGACGCCGTGCAGTGGTGCGTCCTCGCCAGAGCGGAAGAGCTCGTCGATGGCGTGCTGCCGTGCTTCGACCTCGTGAGGGGGAAAGCGGCGGGAGATGGTGGAGCCAATACGGTGGGACAGGCAGAGCTTGCCGTCGCTGAACATTCCGGCGCCGCCGAACCCCGAGGTGATGGTGCGCTTCTCGTCCTGGCCCAGCTTGCGGGCCTGGATGCGACCGTCGATGTCGTCGCCCTGGTCCAAGACGATGACGCCGCCTGCCCCGGCTCCCGCGCGGATTGCGGCGAGCAGCCCCGCAGGGCCGGCGCCGATGACGAGGGTTTCGCACCGAGTAGGGGGCCGTTGGAACCCGGACGTGGAAGGTAAGGACACAGCTGCCTCCGCATGAGGGGAACGGGATCAGTGCGCGGTCCGCCCGTCCGGACGCCCGCTGGATGCGGCAATCGGTGAGCTGCTGGTACGTCAGCTCACCGAGGACCGCGGGCACCTACCTTTGTCCGATCCGGATGGCGTCGGTACGCCATAGGTCTGCCACTTCACTGCCACTTGGCGGCGCAGTACACAGCCCCCATCAAGCTGGACGAAGCGAACTATTCAGCCCTGATAGGACGCATCCGCTGCTCTTGTCGTCGGCCCAAATGGCAGTGGAGTGGCAGACGTATGGCGTACCGACGCCATCGGGATTCCCTCACCGTGGAAGCGGGCCTCACCGGCCCTCCGCTGCCGGGATCTACCCGCCGGCGGTCACCGCACGTGCACGAGGGAGACGATGGTGCCATCCCTATCGGCCGCACTGAAACCGTCAGGAGGGCTCGACCACGCACCCGAACGGCATCGCGTCGCCCTCGGCGTCAGCGAGTGGCCCACCACGCCTGCCCGCTCCCTGATCCGCACGACGCTGGAAGGAAGAGCCGATCCGGCGACGGTCGACGACATGGTCCTGGTCGTGGACGAGCTCGTCGCCAACCCCCTCGGGCACACACCGGGCATCGGGGTCCTTGTGCTGGCCGTGGACCGGAACCGGGCCACGGTGCAGGTCTTCGACTCTGGCGCCAACTGCGCGACGAAGTGGTACGAGTTAGGCCGCGGGCTCGGAATCGTCGAGCGACTGACCAAGGAGTGGTGCGCCGAACCGACCACGGCCGGCGGCAAGGCGGTCGTCGCGGTGTTCGCCATTGAGCGCCAGGAGAAAAGCTCACGATGACCACCCACGAACTCAAGTCGCGACACCTCGCCCCCGGGCTGATTGTCAACCCGCTCGCCGTGGGCTGCTGGGCGATCGGAGGCCCCACGGTCAACGCGGGCCATCCGGTCGGCTGGGGCTCCGTCCAGGACGCGCAGTCGCTCGATGGCCTGCGGGCCGCGGTGGAGCACGGTGCCAACTTCTTCGATACAGCTGACGTGTTCGGGCACGGCCACTCCGAGAGGCTGCTGGGACAGCTCCTCAAGGAGGTCGACCGGGAATCTGTCTACATCGCAAGCAAAAGCGGTTGGGTGCGGGGCACAGCGCCTCACTCCTACGCGGGACCCAATCTGCGCCACCAGTTTGAGCAGAGCATGGAGAACCTGGGCGTCGAGTATCTGGACGCCTACTTCCTCCACACTCTCGACTTCGGGGACGACGACAACTACCTGCACGTCGCCATCAACCAGATGCACGCCCTGCGCGACGCGCAATACATCAAGGCCATCGGGATGCGCGGACCTCACCCTCTCGCCTCAGACCGCAAAGATGCGGCGGACAAGCGCAGCGCCCGGTTCGCCAAGATCTTCTGTCTGCTGCGCCCCGATGTGCTCTGGACCCGGTGCAACCCGCTAAGCCCACCGACCCTGGTCAACGGCGAGGACCTCTTCAGCTTCACCGCGCGCCACGGTGCCTCGCTGTTGCTCACCGAACCCCTGGCCCAAGGGCTGCTCACCGGCAAATAC
>NZ_JBSGTG010000078.1:0-8798 GCF_053607285.1 Streptomyces sp. NPDC055140
GCGCGGCGGGCGCGGGACATCAACCACAAGATCGCGAAACATGTGGTGGCCGAGGCAGAACGCACCGGTCGCGGAATCGCCCTGGAAGACCTCACCGGCATCCGCGCACGGGTACGGCTTCGCAAGCCCCAACGGGCCACCCACTCCTCCTGGGCTTTCGCCCAGCTCGGCCAGTTCATCGCGTACAAGGCCCGCAAGGCAGGGGTACCGGTGGTGCACGTCGATCCGGCGTACACCTCCCGAACCTGCGCCCAATGCGGGCACATCGACAAGGCGAACCGGGCCAGTCAGGCCCGCTTCGTATGCCGGTCCTGCGGTGTCGTTGCACACGCGGACTGGAACGGCTCCCGCAACATCCGCCACCATGCGGAAGAGTTGTGGCGACGCGGGGCGCAGTCAACCGCCCCAGACCCACCCCCGAACCCCGGGCGTGGGACAGGACGCAAACCCAGCACCACAGCCAGTGGCGCCCGTTGCGCAAGCCCAGGACTTTCAGTCCCGGGTGGTTGACTCCAGGTCGGACATGTCGAGCACGAAGCGGTAGCGGATGTCGTTTCGCCGGAGGCGGTCGAGTGCCGTGTCCACCTGTGACGACGGGAGTACTTCGATGTCGGCGGCGATGCTGTTGTCGGCGCAGAATTGGAGCATCTCGGCTGTCGCCGGGCGGCCTCCGCTGCCCGCGGAGCTGAGCTTCTTGCGGCCGATGAGCAGGTCCGTGGCCTCGACGGTGACGGGGCCCAGGTACCCGAGGAGGCTGAGGGTGCCGTCCATCGCCACCAGCTTCAGATACGGGGCGAGGTCGTGCGGGGCGGAGATGGTGTCGATGACGACGTCGAAGGTGTCGCGTGCCGTGGCCATCTGCTGGGTGTCGGTGGACGCGATGAAGTCGTGAGCGCCGAGCTTGCGAGCGTCGTCGCGCTTGTCCGGGGTACGGCTGATGACGGTCGTGGTGGCGCCGAGTGCCACGGCCATCTTGACCGCGAGGTGGCCCAGGCCGCCGAGGCCGGCCACGGCGACGCGACTGCCGGGGCCCACGCCGAGGGAGCGCAGGGGTTCCCAGACGGTGACGCCGGCGCACATCAGCGGGGCGGCTGCGGCCGGGTCGAGGCCGGAGGGGAGCGGGTAGGCGAAGGTGTTGCGCACGACGTATTCGCGGGAGTAGCCGCCCAGGGTGGTCGACCCGTCCTGCCGGTCGGTGCCGCCGTAGGTCAGAGTCGGGAAGGAGTGGCAGAAATTCTCCTGCCCGGCTTCGCACATGGCGCACACGCCGCAGGAGTCGACGATGTTGCCCACCGCGACGTGGTCGCCGACCGAGAAGGTGGTCACCTCGGGGCCGGTCCCGGTCACCACGCCGGTGAATTCGTGACCGGGCACCAGGGGCGCTTTCGTGTGCCGGTCGTAGGCGTGCAGGGCGTGCAGGTCGGTGTGGCATACGCCGCAGTAGTCGACCTGCACCGCGATGTCATCCGGGCGCAGGTCCCGGCGCTCCAGCGACGCGCGCCGCAGCGCCGTCGGGCCGGCCGCCTGCCATCCGGTGGTCGTTCGCACAAGTGACTCCTTAAACAGACTGTTCTGTCTGTTGCAGAGTAAGCGCGACCGCACTCCAAGGCAAACCAACTGTTCTGTTTGGTAGGGTGCGGGCATGCCGGAACAGCCCCAGACCTCGCGAGGCGCCGCGACCTACCAGCGCATCCTGGACGCCGCCACCGAAGAGTTCGCCCAGCACGGCATCGCCGGGGCGCGCATCGAACGCATCGTGACGGCAGCGCGCACCAACAAGGCACAGCTCTACGCCTATTTCGGCGACAAGGAGCGACTCTTCGACGCGATCTTCCTCAGCTCGCTGGAGCGCATCACCAACGTCGTGCCCATCGACGCCGACGATCTCGCGGAGTGGGCTGTCCGTCTCTACGACGAATATCTGCGCCGCCCCGACCTCATCCGGCTGGCGACCTGGACACGACTGGAGCGCCGTCCTGCCGGGCACCTCGTCGAGACGCACCATCACTACGACGACCGCAAGCTCAGGGCCATCGCCGAGGCCCAGGACGCCGGGCGGGTTCGCGCCGGTGACCCGTTCGACATCATGGCCATGGTCATCGCCATGTCCATGGCCTGGTCACCGGTCAGCAACGTATATGCGGCCAACAGCCAAGAACCCGATGACGTACATGACCAGCGCCGCGCCCTGCTCCGCGACTGCGTCCAAAGCGCCACCGCGGCCGGCAGAGGCGACGCATCCCCCTCATGACTGCCACCAACACCCCCTGGTGACGCTCACGCACATTGCCTGGGCTCCGGCCAGGACCGGAGCCCAGGTCTCACGCCGGAACTGTGGCTGCGGCCGCGAGGGCGTCGACGCCTGCATCCGCTACCTCACCGGCCACGCGGACCGCCTGCACTACGACACCGCGCTGGCCTGCGGCTGGCCGATCGCCACCGGCGCGATCGAGGGCGCCTGCCGCCACATCATCGCCGACAGGCTCGCCATCACCGGGTCACGATGGGGCCTCGACGGCTCCGAAGCCATCCTCAAACTCCGCGCGCTGAAGGACAACGGAGACTTCGAGGAGTACTGGCGACACCACCTCGCCCGTGAGCATGAACGCCTCTATCCCACCCCCGGCCCACACGACTACCGCCTCACGGCCTGATCAGCAGGCCCCCTGCAAAAGGGATACACCAGTTCACTTCGTCCGCCCGCCCAACGGCACCCGCCGTGCGACGACCTTGCGGTAACTGATGCGCCAGCCCTGCCCGGTGAGCACAATGATGTCTTCATAGGTCACGCTGCCGCTCGTTCCGTCCCTATTGATTCCGATGCCCTTGGAGCGGGCGTGCACCTGGCCGCCGACTCCCTCCGTGAGGACGATGTTCGTCACGTGATGGCCCACGGGATTCGCGTCACCCAAGGTGATGGCCGCCGCTCGAATGGCCTCCACCCCCGTCAGCGGCTCTTGACCGAAGTCCGTGACGTCGTAGACGACATCGTCGGTAAACAACTCATCCAACCGGTCCAACTCTCCCTCGTCGCAGAGGTGACCGTGCAGCGAGATCAACTCGGAGATGACGATGCGGTCATCAACATTCAGTGCCATGGAAATCCTCACGTGCCGCCAGAGAAACTCAGCCAGGTCCTGGAGAGAGTCATCCTGTGACCGGTGACCTGGCCAAGGGGCAGCAAGGCCAGCTCGGCCACATCGGACCCCGACGCTACGAGCAGACCCCCATCAAGCGCAGCCACATCAGCAAACCTCCAGCTCGCAGCGTCCCTGCAAGCGAGCCACACCCAACTGCCGGGTCAGCACAAGGGCGTAAGGGGCGGTGCGCTTGGACAAGCAGGCCACTCAATTCCGCCCCGTGTCGGCGTCGCACCGCGCTCGCCGGACATGATCCCCTGCTCGTCGTTCGGCAGCGTCCAGTGCTCGACCGACTCATCCATGTCTAGCGGGGTGCGGTGTGAAGCCCTGCGAGGACGATCGACGACTGCGCGACCCGCGTCCCGACGATAAACGGGACAGCGCCGAGCCCGTAGGGCGAGGTGAACCTCGACATGGATGCCCGCTTGAACCTCACCGCGGTGACCGTGCCCAGCCCTCGCTCCTCGGCCGAGGGGCCGCCGTTGTCCCTGGTTCCTTCACGAAATGGCCTCGGAGGCCCGAGGGCTGGGGCACTGAGGCATCGGGTCGACGTCCTCGCCGGTCATCCCGGTGGCCGACGATGATAGTCGTCGCTGCGGTTCGTCCAGGTGGGGAAACAACACCCTGAGCTTCACCACGAGTTGTCGTCCACCGCAGCCACACGGCCAGTGGCACCTGTGCGAGCGCATTCAAGTGCGCGATCTAGCGCCGCTTGTCGAGCAGCAGGAGCAGTAGCCGGCGCTGGTTGACGCTGTGCTCGGCCTTCTGCGAGCCGCGCCGCAGGATGCGCAGGGCCGGGGCAGCCGGAAGACGGCGGTCGGACGGCCCGTAGTCCCGCCGCCCGGAGTGTTGTCCGGGGTCTTCCCGGCCGGTCGGCCGAGGTACCGGTCCGGTGTGGCGCCAGTCCGGTGTGATGCGCAGCTGTTGTCCGCGGTCTCGTCTCTCGTGTGGTCAGGACTGCTCGCGGCAGTCCTCTTCGGCGCACTCGAGAGTGACGAGGGTCTGGTCGACCTGCTGGCTGGTCAGAGGAGGTTCGGGCAGTTCGTGGGCGCCCTCGGTGCGGAAGGCGTCGAGCATCAGGTGGAGGTGGCGGCGCCAGGCTTGGGGGGCGATGGTGTGTGTGGCCTGGATGATTCCGGCTTGGGACCAGATCACGAAGGCGATGTCCTGCGCGGTGACGTCGCCGCGCAGGACGCCCTGTTCCTGGGCGTTGCGCATGATCTGGTTGCAGAGTTCCTTGGTGCGTTCGAACATCTCGCGGCCGGCCACGTGAAGGGGCAGCCGTGCCGAGACCAGGTCGTTGAAGGCGCGGTCGCAGGCCTGCAGCTTGCAGAGTTTCTCCAGGTACCGGCAGAACCCCTCCCAGGCGTCGTCCATGGCCGCGGCCTCTTCCGCGGCGGTGAGCAGTTCCGCGTACTTCGCGTTGAAGAGTGTTTCGACCAGGTCGAGCCGGGTGGGGAAGTGGCGGTAGAGCGTGCCGATCGCGACGCCGGCCTCGCGGGCGACGCCCTCCAGGGACGCCCCGAGGCCCTGCTCGCAGAAGGCCGTGCGGGCGGCGGCCACGATCGCGTCCCTGTTGCGCTGTGCGTCACGGCGCAGGGGTTTCGCCGGTGTCTCTCTCGCGGACGGGGCGTGGTGGTGGCTCATGGCTCGAGCGTAACATGAGGCCCCCCTCGAATTCGGTTGTTGTCATGTTTCCGATCGCAATCTCGCCCCTCCGACGTGCTGTGATGAGCCTCACCGCAAACATGAGGCACCCCTCGGGTACGGTGGCAGAGCCGAACATGAGGCACCCCTCCGGATGACCTTGCGGCAAGCCGACCGACCCGGGATTTCCGGATCTCGGTTCACATAGAAGCGGCGGCCGCCAGTTCGGGGAAACCGCGGCAGTCTCGCAAGGGAAATGACCATGAACAGCATGACCAAGCGTGTCTCGATCGCACTCGCCTCCACGGCACTGGCCGGCGGAGTCCTTCTCGGGGCCGGCGGCTCGGCGTCGGCAGCCACGACTTCGGTGCCCGTGCAGGCGCAGTACGTGTCCGCCACCTCCGCGACCAGCAGCGAGCAAGTCGGCCGCCACACGGATGACGACCACCGTGGGCAGGACACGGTGCGCTACGGGGCTGCGGACCACGAGGGTGAAGCGGCCTCGTGGCGCGGCGTCAGCGCCGCCCGCTGGTACGAGGACCAGGTCGACGAAGCGGCCTCGTGGCGCGGCGTCAGCGCCGCCCGCTGGTACGAGGACCAGGTCGACGAAGCGGCCTCGTGGCACGGTGTCGGCGCCGCCCGCTGGTACGAGGACCAGGTCGTGTGGTCCCTGAACCACAGCTGACGCGGCCCGAGCTGCCCCACTCCGGAACGCCGGCGCCTGCCCACACAGCAACACGGCTTCCGGTTCTCCTTGCCGGTGCGCCGCCAGGTGCGGATCAGCGTTCCGTCCAGCAGCACCACCCCGCCACCCGTCCGGGCGATCTTCTTCAGGGCCCGGTCCAGGCGCGGGGCGCGGGCGGCCAGCAGGCCCACGACTTCCCTGACCCACGGTGGTGCGGTGCTCTCCGTTGCCGCTGGCCAGGTCGCCCGGCCTCTGGTCACAGCGCAGTACCGCCAGCACGATGGTGGCGATCCTTCCCGCGGGCAGGGCCCGCCACCGCGAGCCGATCTTCTTCATGTGGCCGCGTATCAGGTCGGCGAGCCAGTTCAGGGTGGCACTCGACAGCGGCAGGCGGGCGGTGTAGACAGGGCCGTCAGGGCCCTCGGTGAGACCGTTGTTCTTCTTCACACCAAACTCAACTGCCGCCGAGGGCCCGCAGGTTACGCCGTTTCGATGCCCGACTCCTGCGCGGCTACGGGCGTGCGGTGAACCTGCCGACGAGTCGTTTGTGCAGCCAGCCGCGATCGGCAAGCTTGTTCATCTTCGCGCGAAGCGGCTCCAGCCTGCCGCGCGCCGTCACTTCCAGGCCCAGCTCCTCGCCGACGCCCCTGAGCTGCACCGGGCCGTCGGCGGCCCGGACGATCGCCAGGATCTTGCGGTAGTCGCCGGGCAGGGCGGCCTCGTCGGGATTCTCGCTGCGGTGCCCGATCAGCAGCACCGCCCGTCCCGCCACCCGGGCGGGAATCGAGGCGACGGCCGGCGGCGGCCTGTGCCGCGCGGACCGGTCCTGTTCGGCCAGCCGGTCCGGAGCAACTCTCCTACGAGATAGCGGTGTTCCTGGCCTGTCACGCATACTCGGGCGATGCCATTTCAGCGTTGACGCGGGGGGAACGGGGCGATGGAACGCGGTGAGAGGGTCGCCGGCCGGTACGAACTGGTCAAGCGGCTCGGCAGCGGTGGCATGGGCGAGGTGTGGGCGGGGCGGGACCACGACCTGCACCGTGACATCGCGCTCAAGCTGCTCGTCCTCAACCAGGAAACCCATCCGGACCTGCCCAAACGGTTCGAACGCGAGGCAGTGGCCGCCGCGCAGATCAACCACCCGAACGTAGCCGCCCTCTACGAACGCGGCGTCCAGGGGAGCGTGCTCTACATCGTCTTGGAGAAGGTCGAGGGCTCCAGCCTCGGCGACGTCATCCTTCACGAGGGCTGCCTGGACCCCGCCCGCGCGATTGCTATCGCTAGCGGGATCTGCGCAGCGTTGGTCGCCGCGCACCGCGCCGGAGTCGTCCACTACGACATCAAGCCCCACAACGTGATGCTCACCGCTGACGGGCAGGTCAAGGTTGTCGACTTCGGGATCGCCGGGTTCAATCGGACTCCCCTGCCCCTGGCACGGACCACCGTGTTGTCTCCGGCTGGTACGGCCGAATATGCCGCACCGGAACAGTTCCTTGCCGAGCGTGGCGATGAACGCTCTGACCTGTACGCGCTCGGTGGGGTCCTGTTCGCGATGCTGACGGGCCAACCGCCGTTCACCGGAGACGGGTTCATGGAGGTGCTCCAGCGCAAGCTGGCCGAGGACACACCGCGACCCGACACGATCCGCCCCGGCCTTCCGCCTGCTCTGACTGCGCTCGTCACCGAACTCCTGGATCGCGCCCCCGCACGGCGCCCACAGACGGCACAGCAGGTCCAGACGTGCCTCAGCCGCCTCCAGACAGACCCCGAAGCCCCCGAAACCCACACGGCCATCACGGACGTCACACCCGGCGGCACGGACGCCGTCAGCCCCGGCGGTCATCAGTCTCCCCTCGTGCAAGCCCTGGCGTCGGTCTCGGGGCCGCAGGAATTCGGCGCTCAGCTGCGGGTTCTGCGGCAGCGGGCGAACGGCACGTGGACCGAACCGAGGATGGCCCATGCCGTGTTCTCGTCGGAGTGGCCCATAGGCCCTACCGACCAGGCGAGAGCCGACACCATCGTGGAGCGCTGGTTCAGCGGCGCCAGCCTTCCCGCGCGCTGGGCTGCCCTTGAGCGGCTCGTGACCGCCCTCGGTGCCCGTGACGACGAGGTGTCGGCCGTCCGTGTCGCATGGACCCGCGTCATCCGTTCCCACCCGGACGTTCCGCTCACGCCCGACGGCCCTCTCGGTCCGACAGGACCCCGCGTCACACAGCCCGAACCCAGCCTGCCGCCGCGTGCGCCCGCCGCCCGACGGCGTGGCCGTGTCTGGCGATGGCTGCAGTGACAATCCGTGAGCGCGGTCCAACCGCCGGGTACCGTAGGAGGCGGGTAAGGGAGAAGCCGGTGCCATGACCGCCATGGTTCTCGACGCCCTGGTCGACCTCGCAGCCGTACGCTGTTGTGGCCAGCCAGGCACCCGTCGTCGCCTCGTGTGCGGGTGTCAGGAGACGGTGGGCAGGCCGAGGGCGAGGTGCGGGCATCCGGCGTGGATGCGGTTGCCCAGTTCGATGCCGAGGGACGCGATGAACTCCTCGATCTGTGCGGTGGCCGCGTCGATGCTGTCGGCCTCGCCCTTGAACTCGAACTCGATGATGTTGCCGAGACCGGTCACGGTGCCGAAGGCGACCGCGATGCCGTCGCACAGCCACTCCTCGCGGATCTTGTCCACGGTGGTCAGGTGAGTGAAGCCCAGCGCCGCCAGGAACTTGGTGACGGCCTCGGGGTCACTGAGGGTGGATTCGAACTCGTCGCAGTGCGTCTTGATCTTCTCTGCCAGCGGGTACCAGCGCTTGAAGTTCAGCGACGCAGTCCCGTCCTCGACGCGCACGCGCAGCCATTCGGAGATCACCTTGCCGCTGAGGAAGTCGCGGTGCGGGGCGTTGTAGTAGGTGTCCACCTGCCGGGAGGGTTCGCCGGGGGTGGCGCTCCGCTCGGTGAGGGTGGCCCTTCAAGTCCTCGGGCGGGCTGAGGAGCTGGAACTTCTGCTCGACCTCGGTGTGCTTCATACGGGGCCGTCGACGAGGAGCGGTTGGGAGACCTGCTGCATCCACCTCGGTCTGCCGAGGGGTTTCGCGCCTGGGCGAAGGAACGGGCCGCCGCGAAGTCCGACGGCGACTGCTTCAGGTTGGCCATCGAAGCCGTGGACACAGGGCAGATCGTCGGGACTGTCGGCTCACACCACGCAGATCCGCGGGCGGGACGGTTCGAGTACGGCATAACGATGGGTGATGGGCACCGGCGCAAGGGCTACGCGGCAGAAGCCGTGGTGATGCTGCTGCGATTCATGTTCGCCGAGCGGCGGTACCACAAGTGCGAAGCGCGGA
>NZ_JBSGTG010000079.1:0-8586 GCF_053607285.1 Streptomyces sp. NPDC055140
GTACGCGGCGACGCGCACCACCTCCGGCACCCGGCTGATCGTCGGCGACGTGCAAGGCAAGGGGATGACCGCGGTCAATGACGCCGCCCTGCTGCTCGGAGCGTTCCGCATCGCTGCCCACCGCCCGGCGAGCCTGGTCGAGCTGGTGTCCTACCTCGACCAAAGCGTGTGCTGGGACCTGACGGAGCCGGGCGAGACGGCCCGCTACGGAGAAACCTTCATCACCGCCACCATCCTGGACATCCCCGACCACGGCGGCCGGGTCCAGCTGGTCGCCTGCGGACACCCCCCGCCGGTCGTCCAGCGCAACGGCCGACCGACGACGATGGACACCCTTCATCCCGCACCTCCGCTGGGCCTGGGCGAACTGTCGCATCCGCGCTACCACGTCGACAGCTTCCAGTTCGAGGCGGGAGACCTTCTGCTGCTGTACACGGACGGCGTCACCGAGGCCCGCGACTCCACCGGTACCTTCTACCCGCTCGCCGAGCGCATCACCGGCTGGACCGAGAACGACCCAGACGCCTTCCTCGGTCGCTTGCGGCGCGACCTGCTGCACCACGTCGGCGGACACCTGAACGACGACGCCGCCATGATCGTCATAGAGCGCACGGCCACGCCCCGGGCCTGATCACTCGGCCTCCTCTTGCACCGCTCAAACTTCCATGGCACGCCCTGGTCGTTGTTCTGAGCGGCCGTGCGCCGGCCGGAATCTATTCGGCGTCGGGGTCGATGCCCTGAACCCGCGCGAGCACCCACGACAGCCGCTTCACGTCGCCCAGCTCGCCCTCGATCGAGTCGAGCCGGTGTGTGATGGACCGGTCGCCGGGAGACCCGCGCTGCTGCGCGGCGATGTCCCCCAGGTCCTGGCTGTACTGCGCGAGCGTGCGGCCGGTGCGGAACGCCTCGCGCGTGGCTTTATCCATGACTCGCGGCAGCGATTGTTCGCGGCCGCGGGAGGCACTCACTGTGCAGCAGCGTTGGTGTTCACGAGAACGGGAGGCAGCCCCGCTGACGCGCATGCATTGCTGTCCATCGTCGTGAATATCCGGGACGGCCGATGATCGGCAGTGCCTCCCGAACTGCTGACGAAACACTGCTCTTCGTCGCGTACAGAGCCAAATGGCTGCCCCGGCCATGGCGGTCCGGCCCGATCCGTGGCGGACCCGGGCGGGTGATTCTCCTGCGCGTACGCGGTCGCAGTCGTGGGAACGTCCGGGGCAAGCATCGTCGACCGTTTTCGATTGCTGAGCTGAGATCCTTCTCGGCGGCGTTCAGCGAGTTCTCAGCGGCGTCGTGAGAGAGTCGCCCCACACCGTTTCCCCGAGAGTCACAGCAACGATCGTCAGCATCGGGAAAATTTGCGAGAGAGATCATTGAATTAGTCAGACCGGTTAAGTGCGCCCCCGGGCGGGCCCAATAGTTAATGCCCCGCGCATGGATGCGTGTCGGGTTATTTGCCATGGCCAAATAGGAAGTCAAGAGACGCCATCATGGAAATCGACGTGTCCCGGTCCTCCAGAGTGGACCACTCGGCCAAGTACGTACTTCGCAAACTCCCGCACGTGACCGCGCTGTTCTGGGCGCTGAAGATCATTGCTGTGACTCTCGGAGAAACGGGAAGTGACGAGTTTGCGATTCAGCTCAAATTCGGTTACGTCGCCTGCGCGATCAGCTTCTTTGTTTTTTTCCTGGTCGTGGCCGGCTTCCAGTTGCGAGCCAAGAAATTCTATCCGTCAATCTTTTGGACGGTGATCTTCAGTACCAGTATCGCCGGCACTGCATTCTCGGATCTCATGGACCGCGGTATCGGCCATTCCGGCACCGTGACCAAGAATGGGATCGGTTACGGGCCAGGCGCGGTCATCCTCACCAGTCTCCTCGTGATCATCTTTCTGGTGTGGTGGCGTACCGGGCAGACCTATGACGTGGAGAAGATCGCCACGCTCAAGGGTGAAATTTTGTACTGGACCGCGATTCTCGTGTCCAACACCCTCGGCACCGCCAGCGGGGACTGGTTTGCCCACGGCACCGGCCTGGGATTTCGCAATGCCTTCTTCATCATCGCCGGAATCATGCTGGCGCTGCTCATCGCCCACTACGTGACCAACATCAACAGCATGGTGTTGTTCTGGCTGGCGTTCATCCTGACCCGCCCCTTGAGCGCCGCCGCCGGCGACTCGATCACCAAACCTGTCAGCGAGGGAGGACTCGGACTGGGCACGCTGTGGGGTTCGGTGGCCTTGGCAGGCGTGTTGGCCGCGTTGGTCGCCTATCAGACCTGGCAGATCCGCCGCCACCCGCTCGATCTGCTGCCGGCTCCGACCAACAGACTCACAGGAGAACCGCAGCGGCCCAACGGGCAGGTAGTCCTGGCCTACGGCCCGCACCCCGACCAGATGGTCGAGGCCTCAAAGAGGGCATCTCATTGAGGCTGTTCCATGGGCGTACGGGTCCGAGACCGGCAATTCAGCGCCGCGCGGTGGGTAGATGAACGATGAAGCGGGCGCCGGGAGCGTTGTCCTCGATGTGAGTGGTGCCGTGGTGGGCGGTGATGATGCCGTGGACGATGGCCAGGCCGAGTCCGCTGCCGCCAGTGTCCCTGGCGCGCGCGTTGTCGAGGCGGGTGAAGCGGTCGAAGACGCGCCGCCGGTCGGGCCCGGGGATGCCGGGCCCGTCATCGGCGACGACAAGCCGCGCGGTGCCGCCGCGGACGCCGAGGCTCACGTCGATCCGTCGGGTGGCGTAACGGATGGCGTTGTCCAGCAAGTTCCTTACGGCGTGGGCGAGAGCGTCGGTGTCGCCGTCCACCCGTGCAGCACTGACAGCATGTTGATCAATGGTGAGTTGTGTGCGGTGACGGGCCAAGCGAACCTCGGTGAAGACGATCTCGTCCAGGTCCACGGGGCGTCTGCACAGTCGGGGGCGGGCATCGAGACGGGCTAGTCTCACCAGGTCGTCGACGAGGCAGGAGAGCCGTTCGCTGTCCTCCACCAAGGCCGGGGTCAAAGTGCCCCAGTTGGCGGAGTCGGGATGCCGGGCGGCAACCTCAAGTTGCGTGTGCAGGCTGCTCAAAGGGCTGCGCAGCTCGTGGGCAGCGTCGGCGATGAACTGGCGCTGCTTTTGTGTGGACGCCTCCAGCCGGGCAAGCAGATCGTTGAGCGTGGTGGCCAACTGACCCAGTGCGTCGGCTGACGGCGGGACATCGAGACGGCGGCTGAGGTCGGAGGCCGTGATCTCGGCAGTTTGCGCGCGCAGCGCCTCCACCGGACGCAGGGCACGCTCAGTGAGCAGCCATGCGACGCCGGTGAGCGCGGTGACGCCCAGCTGCACGCCGACGGCCAGGCCCCTGGTCAGGTGGGCGACACTGTCGTCGACGTCCTCGGTAGCCACGGCGGCGTACACCGTCACCGGGTCGCTTCGGGTACCGGCGGGAATGGCCACGGCGCGCCATGTCGTTTTCTCCCCGTGGGGCAGGTGCTGCAGGCTGTGAGCATGTGGTTCGTCGGAGGAGGCCGAACGGAAGTGGAAGACTCTCTGCTGACCTTGCAGGTTCGGTGTGCTGGACCGAACGGTGCCGTTGCTGTCGATGACCTGAACGGCGACGTCACGCTCGCCGGATGTGGGCAGTGGGGCAGTGAGTTTGCCGGAGTCGATGATCTGCGCGATGGCTTGGGCCTGCTGCAGGGCGGCGAGGTCAAGTCCGCTGACGAGGCTGCTGCGCAGCCAGGCGACCAGCACCAGGGCGGCGCCCGCGAGCCCTAAGGTGATCACGAAGGCTGCCCCAGCGGTCAGCCGCAGTCGCAGCGATCGGCGGGCCCACCAGGCCCGGACACGGGAGGTCATCGCGTCATCTGCCGGTGCCGGTGCCGGTGCTGCGCAGTCGGTAGCCGGCTCCGCGGAGGGTCTCGATCGTGTGGCGGCCGAAGGGGGCGTCGATCTTGCGTCGCAGGTAGCCGACGTAGACCTCGACAATGTTGATGTCGCCGTCGAAGTTTTCGTCCCATACGTGCGTGAGGATGTCGGTCTTGGTGACCACCTCGTCGCGATGACGGAGCAGGAATTCCAGCAGCGTGAACTCCCGGGCCGTCAGAGTAATCTCCCGTCCCGCACGGCGACATCGGCGGGAGGCGGGGTCCAAGGTGAGGTCGTCGGCGGTGAGGACGGCGGGCCTGACCGGCGCCCCCCGGCGCAGCAGGGCCCGCAAATGGGCGACGAGCACCACGTAGGAAAACGGTTTGCGCAGGTAGTCGTCGGCCCCGAGGTCGAGGGCGTCCGCCTCGTCGTACTCGCCGTCCTTCGCGGTGAGCATCAGAACGGGGGCCCATACACCGGCCCTGCGTAGTCGCTTGAGGATCTCGTACCCGGACAGTCCGGGAAGCATGATGTCCAGCACGACGACGTCGTGCGTCTCATTGAGGGCACGCCAGAGCCCGTCAACACCGTCGAAGGCGACATCGGCGACGAAGCCCTCCCCGGCAAGGCCGTGAGCAAGGCTCGTGGCGAGCCCAGGTTCGTCCTCGACAACTAGCACTCGCATGATCGCCTCTCCAACCACTCTACGCCGCACCGTAGGGGCGGCTTGCTGAGAGGAGGCTGAGAGCGGGGCGGTCCTCAGCCCTCTCTCAGCAGCCCCGTTACAGGATGGGACACGCCCGGAGAGGGCAGCCGCATCCAGTGACAAGGACAGACACCATGACCAACGTCCGCCCCAGGCTCGCGCTGATCGCCGGCGCGGTGCTGCTGGCGGGCAGGCAGCGAGATCGCGATCGCCGGCACCCACACGACGGCCCCGGCCGGCGCGCCCACCGCCTCCGCCTCCACGCACTCCGACGACCGGGAGGACCACACCGGCGCGGACCGCGACCAAATCCAGCATGGCGACCCGAGCGCCCGCGACCACGGGCGGCAACTCCCGCGAACACGAGCGCTCCGGAGAGGCCCCGGAAAGCAGCCGCGAGGACGGATCAGGCGGCCATGCCGACTCCTCCAACACCGTCGATCACAAGTTCGTCGGAAAGGAGTGATCGAAGGGGCTGGCCGGGCGGGGCCAAGCCTGACCGGTCCCGGCGATCGACCTCAGCGGCCGCTGTCCGAACCTGGGCCTCGTCCGTCCGAGGCCGCCGTGTCAACCTGAAGGGAGTGGCCATGCTCACCGAGTGGGATCCGAACGGGCAGCCCCGTCGGACACTGATGGCGCAGCACCGTGACTCTTCCCGGCAAGTCGTTGTCGCGGTGCCAGCACAAGGGGCCGGTGTACGGGCCTGTCGCTGCTTCGCGGTCGACGTGCTGCGCCGCTGGGGACTTCCCTCAGAGCAACTAGACGCCGCCGTTCTCGTGGTCGACGAACTCGCCAGCAACGCCATGCAGCACGGGCACGCCGACATGACCTTGCTCCTGAGCCTCGGCCGGCAGTTCCTTCTGATCGGCGTCGCTGACTCCGGGGAGGGCGTCCCGCACCGCCGGCTACCTGCTGGCTTCGACCCGGATGAGCATGGCAGGGGCATGCACGTCGTGGCCTCACTGGCGCAGTGGACCGAAGTCCACCACAGCCCTCAAGGCCACGAGGTCCTCGCGGCACTGCCCATATCGTCCACGGTCAGAGCCAGCCGTCGGTCGCGATGTGTGATTCGCCCGCCCTCACAAGCCACCCATGAAACCTGGCCGCCTCCGTCGCGGCTGAAGCCAGCGGCTTGATGAGGTGGACGCTCTCGGCCTCATGGGGCCGCCGATGGAATGCGTCGAGGCCGCGGCAGCGTAGCCACCACAAGATCGCTTGCTCCGAGGGATCGATCCGTGATTGTGCCGAGACCGTGTCTGATCGACCTGGTGGGAGCAGGGATGGGAGAGACTGATGAGCAGGACTGTTGTGAGCAAGTTTCCCATTGTGGGCGCGCTGTTCTGGGCGATCAAGATCGTGGCAACCACGCTCGGTGAGTCGGTATCGAACTACGTGGCGATCACCCCGCTGAAGCTCGGCTACGCCGCCGCCGTATTCATTTTCCTGGCGGCATTCACACTCACGCTGATGATGCAGCTGAGAGCCGACCGGTTCCGGCCGGCGGTTTTCTGGTCGGTGATCCTGATGACCAGCATCGTCGGCACGGCGACGTCGGACTTCATGAACCGCACCGTCGGGCTCGGCTATACCGGTGGCGCGGCCGTGCTGACCAGCCTCCTGGTGATCGTACTGATCGGCTGGCGGGCGACCGGGCAGACCATGGACGTGGAACGGATCGCCACCACCAAGGCTGAGATCCTTTACTGGACCGCGACACTGCTGTCCAACACGCTGGGAACCTCCAGCGGTGACTTCCTGTCTCACAGCCTGGGACTCGGCTTTAGGGGCAGCGCGTTGCTGTTGTCCGCGACGATGCTGCTCATCCTCGCCGCCCACTATCTGACGCCGCTCTCGGGCACGGTGCTGTTCTGGACCGCCTATGTACTCACCCGCCCGCTTGGAGCGGTCGTGGAGAACGCCGTGGAGAAGCCCACAGCCCAGGGCGGGCTCGGGGTGGGGACCACGATCACTTCCGCCGCTCTGCTGGCCGTACTGCTGGTGCTGGTCGGCTACCAGATGCTCACCCACCGTCAGCAAACCGTTACGCTAGAGACCTCTCCTTCGTTCGACCCCCCACGCCGGCCCCCGAAATCGGCAGTCCAAAAGTGACGCTGCGGGCGTAACCCGAGACCGCAGTTTCTGGCTGCGACCGGCAATGGTGACCTGATCGGCTGCCGACGGGGTGTGCGGATCTTGAGCGTCCGGGCCCCTGTTCCGCAGCCAGTGAGGGTCAAGGGGCAGGCATGGCATCGCCAGCCTCGATGCGGCACGAGGTGGGGATCATCCGTGGTCGTGCAGTCGGCCGACCTCGTAGCCGCGCTGCTCGCAGGCGTCGAGGATGAGGGGAAGGGCGCCCAGAGCCGAGCGCCACGCACCCGGAGCCGAGGTGCAGTCAGAGTCGTGGAGCAGGATGGTGCCGCCGCCGTCCAGGTCGGACGTGACGGTGCGGTGGACGGACTCCGGTGTGGCGCGGGCAGTCCAGTCCTCGCCCCAGCAGGTCCAGAGCACCGGGGTGAGACCGAGGCGGTGGGCGGCCAGATGCGCTGCGGTCGACATGACGCCGTAAGGGGGCCGGAAGAGCGTGGGCCGGAGCCCTGTGATGTCGGCGACGGTGTCGCGGGCACGGGCGAAGTCGGCGTACGTGGCGCGCGGGCCGCGCAGCACCAGCGGGCGGTGCAGCCAGCCGTGGACGCCGATCTCGTGTCCCGCCGCGGCGATCTCGCGGACCAGGCCAGGCGAGCGTTGCGCCTCACGGCCCAGCAGGAAGAAGGTCGCCCGGATGTGGCGCTCGGCGAGGAGGCGCAGGAAGAGCGGGGTGGACAGCGGATCGGGGCCGTCGTCGAAGGTGAGGGCGATGTGATCGGGGCGGCCCCGGCCCGAGAGGCGGGGCATGGCGCGGTTGCGCAACGGCCCGAAGGTGGAGACGACAGGCGCGGCATGGGCCGTCACGAGGGCGGGCAGAGCGGCGAGGGCTGCTGTGAGGATCAGCCGGGCGGCGGTCACGAGTGGTGGCGTTCCGGGCGGGGCGCGTAGCCCGAAGGAGGGTCGTCCAGGTCGAGGCCGTGCCCGATGGCGTGGATCACGCCTGGGCGGTCGTACTCGGTGGCGACCCCCGTGCCGACCGCGCACGCCCATACGGCGCACGCCGCCGCAGTGGTGACGGCGAGCCGCCGCATCGCGGGGCGCCGCCGCCCCGCCGCGCGCCGCGGAGGCAGCCCCGCGCGGTGGACGCGTGCTGTCTCTGCGGCGGGTCCGCCGTCGGGCTCGGTGGCGAACAGGGCGAGGCCGGCCACGCGTTGGCGTAGTCCGAGCGGGCCGTCGATCAGGTCGCACAGCACGGCCTTGAGGCGGGCCGGGTCACGTATCCACACCGCCGCGCCGGCCTCCTCCAGCGCGGCGGCGTTGGCCAGCCCGTGACCCGGTATGCACCGGTAGCTCGCGACGGGCAGACCGGTGGCGAACGCCTCCAGGGAGCTCAGCCCGCCCGCGTTCTGGACCAGGACATCGGCGGCGTGCATCAGGGCAGGCATGTCGTCGACCCAGCCGTAGACGTGCTCGATGCCGTCCGCCCGCAACTGCCCGGCCAGCGCCTCGTTGCGGCCGCAGACGACCACGGGGACGGCGGCACCGCAGTCGCGCAGCTCCAGGGCGACCTGCCGGACCGGTCCGACGCCCCAGGAACCAGCGACCAGGAGCGCCAGCGGTGCCTGCTCCGGCAATCCGAAGCGGGTACGGGCCGCGACGCGCTCCCGCGCGCTGCCGGGACGGAATCGCGAATCCACCACCGGACCGCACACCCGGACGTCCCGCGCCCCGGCGGCGCGCGCCTGTCTGGCGGGCACTGAATGTGCGGCGAGATGGACGTCGACACCGTCCGCCACCCACAGCGGGTGCACGGAGAAGTCGGTGAGATATGTCAGGACGGGCACGGCCAGCCGCCCGCGGAGCCGCAGCCCGCCCAGGACACGGCTGGCTCCCGGATAGGTGGAGACGATCGCACCGGTGCCGGGGTGCAGCGTCTGCAG
>NZ_JBSGTG010000080.1:0-8250 GCF_053607285.1 Streptomyces sp. NPDC055140
AGACTTCCTCCACACCTACAACCACCACCGATGCCACACCGCACTCGCAGGCAAGCCCCCCATCAGCCGCGCAAACAACGCTTCAGGGCAATACACCTAGTAGGTGCCGGACGGAACCGACGGGGTTGATGCCGGAGGCATCCGCCCTGACGGTTCGCGCAGTCCCCGCACTGCCGGGGGACCCGTCGGTACCTCCCGCATGCCTTTGGAAGGTCTGGGTGCCGATGAGGTGGTCGTCATGCCACATCTTCCAGGTTGTGCCGTTGGTCATGAGTCCTCCGGACGTCTGCGGCGTACTACGAGGGTGACTGCCGCCAGCACGGCGACGGAGCCGGTCGCCGTCGCGCCTGCGATCAGGCCGGTGGAGGGGGCGGAATTCGCGTCGGATTTGGCCGCGGATTCGGATTCGCTCCGGTCGTTGGCCTTGATCGCGGCGAAGTCGTTGGCGGGGTTCGGGTCGCCGGTGCTGAAGCCAGGGGCTGGGACCAGACGGGCGGTGACGGAGCCGGTGAACGCGGAATCCGCCAACGGCAGAATGACCTGGCGTACCTCGCCGGGCTCCAGCCCCTCGTCGGAGTCGAAGAAATAGCCGATCGGACACCGGTAGACACGCTCCCCGTGTGGGACACATGGCCGGCCGTCTTGCTCTTCCTCTTCGCCGTCCCCGCCGTCGTCGGAGGGTGCCGGGACGGTGGCACCCGGCGGAAGGGTGATGTCCAGGTACACGAGGTCCTTGTTGTCGATGCGGAAGGCAGCCGCCGGGCCCTCGTTGCGTACGGAGAAGGTGAGTGAGGCGGGCTCCCCGAGTCCGCCGGCCGACTTGAGCCCGTCCGCCTTGACCGAGAAGTCGGCGTGGTTGCCGACAGCGGCCAGTTCGAGCTTGCGAGCCCCCGGATAGCCCTCCTCGGCGGCCGCGAAGTCGCCCCCAGAGGTGGGAACCAGGCTGACCGGCGGTGCGGTACCTGGGGTGCCGCGCTTGTCGGCGGGGTCGGGGAGCAGGCGGGGCTCGATCCGGTAGCCGACCCAGGGCCGCAGGGCTTCCTCGGTGACCCGTACCGCGATGGGCCTGCTGAACTGGACGGTTTGCCCGGCGGCGACGGGCGTACGGAAGTCGCAGAACGGGCCCTGCGACTCCCACTGGCAGTTCCGGGGCAGACGTACGATCTCCAGCCCGGGCGTCGCGCCAAGCCCGAGCGAGAACTCCTTGACGGGGGTGCTGCCGATGTTGCGGAGCTTGAAGGGCAGTTCGACGATGTCGTCGGTGCGCAGTCCGCTGCGGTCGGGAAGTTCTGAGATGACCAGCTTTGGCGTGCCCGCGGTGACCTGGGTGGTGGCGGTGACTGGTGTCTTGCTCTCGTCCACGCTGAGCCGGTATTTGAGGTCGCCGGTGGCGCCTGCGCGGGCGCCGGGGGCGGCGGTGAGGGTGACCCACGCGGCGTAGGTGTGGTCCTGGGCTTTGCCCTTGTTGATACAGGTGACGACCAGGCCCTTCGCCTTGCATATCTCATAGTTCGGCTTTATCTCCGCAATTCCCCGCAGATCGGTGGCGTCGATGACCAGGCGGAGGTTGTGGACCGGGCCGGGCGGGGTGAACTTGTAGTTGTACTGCGGCAGGCTCGGCGCCACGTAGCCCTCGCTGTCCGCCTCGGCCGGCAGTGTCAGATTGAGTGCCTCCGGGACCTCGAGCTGCCCGGTGACCGTCCTGTTCGGCGAGAGCGAAGGGTCCTGCCGGGGGGATGCATGGGCCTGGCCACCGCCGGCGCCCAGCAGAAGCAGCACGCCGGCGGCTGCCGTCGCTGCGACCCGGCGACGGGTCCGTACGATCCACAAGGCGTTCCAGGAGGCTGGCTTCATTCTCCGAGCCTGCGCGAGCCGGGACACGGAAGGATCACACCGTCGTTCCGGCATCGACACAAGTCGGGTACGCGACAGATTCCGCTCGTAGACCAGTACGCGGTCATCTGGCGGCCTCGCCGGTCGGCCATCTGTCGCCAGGCCGCATCCAGCGCCTGGGTCAGGCCGGCCAGGCGATCCTCGACCGGCTGCTGCAGGCTCAGCCCCGCCAGGAGGTCTCGCGCATCGCCTCCCGGCGCGCCCCGTCCAGCAGCCTCGCGCGCGGGTCCGCCCAGCGGTTGGACGGCGCGGCGAAGACATCCCGACGGTTCGACGCGCGGTGCGGCTGCTCCAGCACACACACCACCTACGCGTCGCGGTCCACCGTGCTCTCGGGCAGCTTGGCGGTGGCGCACACCTCGCGCCGCCACATCCCAGGAGCGCACGCTGAGCTGGCTGGTGCGATCGAGGCGCCTGGTGCGGGATTACGAGGTGCTGCCCGTCATGCACGAGGCGATGGTGCAGTGGTCGATGACCATGCTGATGAGCAGCCGCCTGGCCGGACGCCGCCGGGACGCCTTCCTCACCCCGCGGCCGGCACCGAGCTGACCAGGCCGAACACCCCTGGCTCGTTCTCGGTGGCCCAGCCCCGGGCAGCCAGACGCTTGATCCGGCCCCCACCCCCTCCACCTTCGCCGGTGTCGTGCCCCAGCCCAGCCCAGTCCAGCGCATGAGCGATCTGCTTCACCCGCAGCCCACCGCATGCCCGGCCTGGGCGTCATCCTCGGCGCCGAGTTCCTGGCCGTCACCGGTGGCGACATGAGTGCCTTCGGCACCCCCGACCGCCTCGCTGGCTTCGGTGGCGTCGCACCCGTCCCGCGTGACTCCGGCAAGATCAGCGGTAACCTGCGGCGCACCAGCGATACAGCCGCCGACTCCAGCGCGTCTTCTACACCTCCGCGCTGTTCAGCATCCAACTCTGCGATGAGTCCCGCCGGTTCTACGACCGCAAACGAGCCGAGTGCAAGCGCCATACCCAGGCCGTCCTCGCCCTCGCCCGCCGCCGCGTCAACGTCCTCTGGGCCCTCCTTCGAGACGGACGGTGCTACCAGCCGGCACCCCGATCTCAGTCGCCGCATGACGTCCTTGCCTGCGATCCGTGCCTCCCGGACAACCTGGTCGTCAGATCCTGTCGAGTAGGGCAGGATCATCCGGATCGATGCCGCAGGGAGAGAGACCAGTGATCACCGCCACTCAAGGAGTGAAGCTCACATCGCTGTGCGCGAGCTGCGGTGGTGAGCTGGTCCGCGACGTCGGTCAGTTCATCGAACGCGGTCGGTTGTGGTGGGGCGTTGAAGGGCAGTGCCTAGCCTGCCCGGACGCATGGTGCGAGATGGACACAGGCCCAGCTCCCGAAGACATCAGGCAGGCCCTACTGACCACACACGGGCCCGCTCGGCTTCACCTTGCGGACAAGGACGCAAGCCTCGTTCACGTGCTGCGGGCCCTGCGCGAGATGCAGGACCTTTCGCTGGGCGAAGCGCGGCTCATGGCCGCCGACCTCAAGGAAGTCGGCCTAGTCGGCACGTCCGTGGAAATGGCCTACCTGGCTGAGGGACTACGCAACCGGTCCGTCACGGTGACCATCACCTCGTCGTCTACCTGACCGTTGCTGAACCTGACCGGGATGGGTTGACAAGCGGCATTAGGAATCGATGGGCGCCAGCCTCCGGACAACAGCCGCGGGTGCGCCGGAGATCGGGCGTCCGCAGCGACTGCGAACATCGGGGAGGCCCGAAGTTGGAGCCGGGCGACGGAGTGCCCACCGCCGTACCGTCAGCGGTGGCCGGCCCCACTCGGGCCACAGCGGGGACCGGCCTCCCTGGTCGGGCGTACACCGTACGGATCGACCCTCACAACTCCCTCTCCGACTCTTCTGTCTCAACAATCCAGATCGCACGAACGCTCAGTGCATTCGGATACCTCATCGGAAGCGCCGTTGTGCGGTCGCGCGACACTCTCCGTGAGGAGCCGCGGCACGTTCGCCGGGAAGCGCGCCCACGCGACCTTGGTGGTGCGTGTGCACCCGAAACCCCAGGCCCCTCGGGTGAGTTCGTTCACAATGGAGAGCCCTCTGCCGCGCTCGGCGAGCAGGTCCAGTAAGGCGTCCAGCCCTCCTCCGCGCCCTTCGGGGTCGGGAGCGAAGTTGGCATCCGAGGGAAATGCTGGAATCTCAGGGACGTGCGGATCTCTGTCCTCGATCTCACAGATGTACCCAGCCGCGGTGAGCCGCAGCCTCATCTCGTACAGTCCCGGCGCGTGTTCAGTCGCGTTGGCCACGAGCTCGGACACGGACAACACCGCGTCCCCGATCGCCCCACCGCTCAAACCGAGTTGGGCAAGGATGCGGCGTAAGGCAGCTCTGGCCTGTGCCGACGGATTGGGGGTGCAACTCGTCCAACGCAACACGACACAGGGGTTTGTGACCATAGGACGGGGGCGGGGAAGGTACGGACTATTCACCGGCGCCGTCCCCTCGCCGCATGCCGCCCTCGGGTGATGCGTCGGTGACGGCCAGGCCCCGGGCCCACGCGCGTACGCGCTTCGACTACGGCGAAGGGGCCCGCCAGCGCTAGGGAAGGCAGCATCAGAACGGCGGTAGCCAAAAGAGGGACCACGATAGATACCTCCACGGTGATCGCGGTTGGGACGCGACCACGACACCGTGGATCGGGAAAGAGCGGACCACCCCTCACCCAGGTCTTTCAACAACCAACAGCTTGCAGCGGTACGCTTCGCGGCCTGGAGACGACAGCCGTATCGGCCCAGAAGCCGTGACGAGCGAGCCGCCCTGCCGCCGGAACGAGGGCTTGGACTGAAGACTCCCGCCACCGGTGTTTTGAGGTGACCGGCGGCGGGAGGGGTGGGCCAGTCGATGGCGAGGGGTGAGGCACGGCACGGGCCTGTGGCTGCGAGAACATCCCGGTTGGCTGCGAGACACCTGGCCAGGTCTCTCAGCGAGCACACGATCTGAGCACTCGGGATCGGGCTGAAGTCTGTGATCTCCGGTGCTGTTGCACGGTAGTTGGAAGGCTCGATGCCCCATGCTTCGACGAGGCTCCAGCCGGCCTGGATGTCTACGGTGCGACCATCCGCCGATGAAAGACGCAGCATCTGTGACGGTGGGTGCCAATGTGCAACCGCAGGTCGTCGTGGTCGCCCCCTCGTGGAGAGCCACTCGAATCCGAGAGCGACAGATGCCGTCATGCTCAACCCCGTGATCGCCGACTACATGGACGGCCAGATCAGGAAGGTGAAGCGGCCACCCCACGGCCCATCCGGCACGTGAGTGGCACGGCACCGAAAAACGGCCGAGAACGACTGAGGCCAAGATCCTCCGGATTCGCACCAGTTGACCTGGGCCTCAGTCACGTCCCGAGACTGGTAGGCGCGGACGATTTCGATCCGCCGACATCTGCCTTGTAAGTTCTGCCTGGTGAGGTCGTCTGTCGGCGACGCTTGAATTGTGAGCCAGTTCCGGCGGTTGAAAAGTGACCCCCTGCTGGTCAGTTGATGTTGGTCATTCCCCGGTATTGGCGGCTGGAACCCGTCCGAGGTCGCGTCCGCGCATGCGGTAGCTGTCGCCCTTGAGCGAGATGACTTCGGCGTGGTGGACGAGGCGGTCGATCATGGCGGCGGCGACGGTGTCGTCGCCGAAGACCTCGCCCCAGCGCCCGAAGGGCTTGTTGCTCGTGACGATCACGGACGCGCGTTCGTATCTGCCCGAGATGAACTGGAAGAACAGGTTCGCGGCCTCGGGTTCGAAGGGGATGTATCCGACCTCGTCGACCACGATCAGCGGGATGCGGCCGAGACGGGTGAGCTCGTCGCTGAGCCGGCCGGCTGTATGGGCCTCGGCAAGGCGGGTCACCCACTGGGCGGCGGTGGCGAACGCGACCCGGTGGCCGGCCTGACAGGCCCTGATTCCGAGCCCGGTTGCCAGGTGGGTTTTGCCGGTCCCAGGAGGCCCGAGGAAGATCACGTTCTCCTTCCCGACGACGAAATCAAGCGTCCCGAGGTGAGAGATGACCTCGCGCTTGACCGACCGCTGGTGGTCGAAGTCGAAGTCCTCGAGTGACTTGCGGGAAGGAAAACGAGCCGCGCGGATCCGTCCCTCGGCGCCATGGGAGTCGCGGGCGGCAACCTCCCGCTGCAGGCAGGCTGCCAGATACTCCTCATGGCTCCACTCCTCCGAACGGGCCCGATCGGCGAGCCGGGCGGCCGCATCTCGCAGAGCCGGAGCCTTCAACGCCTTGGTGAGATAGGCGAGTTCGGACGTGGCGTCGCGATTGCTGCCTGTCTGTTTTTTGTTGTTCGCGCTCATCACGCTGCCCCTTCACCAGTGGTCAGTCCGCCGTCGATGACCCCGAAGATGCGGTCATAGGACTCGAGCGACCTCTCTTCGACCTCGGTGAGATCCGCGGGCGCCTGCTTCAGTGCGGCAGTCCTGCGGCCGGCCGCGGCAGCGGCCGCATGGTCCGGATCAGTGATCGTCTGATGACGAGCCCAACTACGGGCATGCCGGGCCACTTCGACGCCGTCGCAGGTCACCAGCACCTGTTCCAGATCCGCGGCCACCTCGACACGACGGCCAATGGCCAACGGGTGGACGGAGTAGTCGCAGGTGTCCAGGCGGACATAGTGGTCCCGCGGCAACCTGAGCGATGCCTTCCACCAGCCCGGCGGAGCGATGGGCGGCAGCGACAGCATCCGCGACCGGTCCGCCTCGAGCCGGTCCGCTGGACGGGCCTGCAAAGTGCGATGGACACGCCGATTCGCCTTGGCGAGCCAGTCGGCCAGCTGGACGTTGAAGTCCGCCGCCGAGGTGAACACCCGCCCCGGCAGAAACGACGTCTCCAGATAGCCGTTCGCCCGCTCGACCAGGCCCTTCGCCTCCGGATCCCGCGGCTTGCAGAGCACGAACTTCACCCCCAACAACCCAGCGAACGCAGCGAATTCGTCGGTGAGCCGTGGCCCTCCGGACCGCCAGGAGCCCACGGCACCTTCGTTGTCCCAGACCAGCACCCTCGGCACAGCGCCGAGGTCGGTCAGCAGGCGCCAGTGCCCGGCGATCAGATCGGCCGCCGACCGTGACGGCAGCATCCGGGCGGTGATCCACCGCGAATAGCCCGCCACCATCACCAGCACCGGCGGATGCCCGGCCTGCCCGAAGCCGAGTGGGATCTCAGCCGGCGGGAACCACAGATCGCACTGGGCCAGCTCGCCAGGTTCATAGACCGTCCGAGAAGCCGGATCGACGGGCCGATAGGCCGGACGCAGTTCCCGGACCCGCTCTTTCAGCACGGTCAGGCCACGGTCCCAGCCGATTCGTTCCGCGATCACTGTCGCCGGCATCTCCGGCCACTGCTCGAGCAGTTCGCGGATCTGCGGCTCGACAACATCGACGATCGAGCCCTTCGCCGCCCGCTGATACTTCGGTGGAGCATCGTCCGCAATGGCTCTGCGAACGGTGTTCCTCGAGATGCCCAGCTTCCTCGCAATGGCTCTCACCGGCATCTCCTCGGCCCGGTGAAGCCGACGAATCTCCGCCCAGTCCTCCACGCTGATCACCACTCCTCCCGGCCTGACTCAACGAGCCAGACCTCTGGAGGGGGTCAACTTTCAAGCGTCGATACCGGTCCACTTTTCAGCCGTCGCCGACAGTCGTCGACGGCGCGATTCGGCGGCCTGACGTCCCCATCGGTCGCCTCGGGATGCCGCTGTCCGCTGTCGTTGATGTCACCTGTGGATGTCAGGAGCGGTTCCGCACGTACCTGACATCTGGGGTGAGGCCGCCGCCATGAGCGCACGACGAACAGCGCGCCGGCCATGGACCTGTTCTAGTCCACTCGCCTCGATGGCGCTCCGGAGCGCGGCCTCACTCTGCGGTGATCGCCTCATCGCCTCTAGCCGTCGGCGCGCTTCCGGGTGGCGATCACGGTGGCGGCCGTGCCCGCCGTTCCGTACAGCGCGTACAGCAGGCCCTGGCCCAGGAGGTCGCCGCGCTTCACCTCCTGGGCGTACTTGAGCTGGTCGTACGTGGCCGTGCCGGCCGAATCGCCGCCGCGGACGTTGTAGTCGAGCGCGCAGGTGTAGCCCTGCCGCATGAGGCCGGGGTGGTCCTCGCCGTCCTCGCCCAGCTGGAGCCCCGGGCAGTCCGGGACGCCGTGGGCCGCCCCGGCCCTCAGCAGGGTGATCACCCCCCACGCCAGCGGGACCAGGAAAAATGCGATGAACACTCCGCGTAACCTCATTGCGGCACCCTAAGGCTTGTCCCGCTAATGATCTTCGAGCTGGGGGACCTCTGCCTGGAGCTGGAAGCGCCATCGGGGAACGGGTGGTTGGGGATGCTCTCGT
>NZ_JBSGTG010000081.1:0-6307 GCF_053607285.1 Streptomyces sp. NPDC055140
ATGCCGTGCTCGCGGGCCTGCATCAGGTGGGCAAGCACGATGGGCGCATGTCCGTGGGTGAGGGGCCGCTGGCCTTCCAGGACTGCGGCGCGCACCAGTTCCAGGAGGTCGTCCTGAGCGGCGAGCCCGTGGGCGGCATCGGCGTAGGACTGCGCGCCCTGCGGCACGGGCACGCTCTCGGCGGCCGGGCGCTCGGGGGCGGGTGCGCGGCGGGAAGCCCCGTCGGCGGGCAGGGTGAGCAGATGGCTCGCGAGCCGGTCGACGTGGTGGCGCGCCAGGTTGTGCAGCGCGAGCGCGTAGAAGCCGCGCTGGGGGCCGCTGTTGTTGAGCACGGTCTTGGCGGCGTCCGCGACCTTGTGGTGGCGGTGCATCTCTCCGGCAAGTCCGCCGACGTCGCGGTGCCCGTGGCACAGGCGCAGTGCTGCCGCAAGGTAGTGGCCCGCCTCGGCCGGCATGTCGTCGTCGAAGGGCAGGTGGTCAAGGAGGTAGGCGAGCGCGGTGATGCCTTCCTGGTCCTGCTGCAGCTCCTCGGCAGGGTAGGTCTCGCCGGTGGCGTTGATGCGGTCGGGGACCAGGTGCTCGGCGAGCCGTTCTGCGGCCTGCTGGACGAGGCGCAGGGCGTGGTGGGCGGGCTGCGCCGTGTGGCGCCCGCTGTGCCGTCCGATCACCTCTTCGACAGCGCGCAGCGTCTGGGCGGTGCGCGTCGCCAACTCGAGTGCCTGGGCGGCCTGTTCGTGCCAGCGGCTCGCGCCGCCGATGAAGGGCAGGGCCTGGTCGAAGGCGGTGATCGTCTCGTTGTCCGTGAGGACGGTGCGCAGGTGGCGCACCGCGTCCTTGTGCAGCGCGTACAGTGCGGCGCCTGCCTCGTCGAGTTCGGCTTCGAGGGTGATCGGCTCAGTGAGGGTGGTCTCGAAGGCCTGGCCGTGCTCTTCCAGCGGCGCGCCGATGGGGCGGCGCAGGGCCAGGCGCATGGTGTCGTCGGCCGTCTCGCCCACCGGGGTGAAGATCCGCGGCTCGCTGTCGCTCCCGGTGAGGGTGAGGACGCCGTTGTCCCAGACCGGGATCTCGCCGCCGGTGCGCAGGGCGAGCGCGTACAGCTCGGGCGCGGTGTAGGTGACGGTGTCGTCCCAGGTCGCGGATCCGGCGGCGCGCATCAGCTGGGAGGTGGGCATGTGCTTGTCGATGGTCTGGGCGAGGATGCGGGCGCGCTGCTGCTCGCCGTCCTCACTGCCGGTCGGCCAGGTCTCCTCTGCGGTGGCTGCGAGGGTCTCGGTGGTGGCGTGCATGCGGGCGGCATGCTCGTAGGCGGCCGAGGTCAGATTTATGAGGCTGGGTTCGTGGATGCTGTCGTCTTCGAGGCGGAACTGGAAGGTGTGGGCAAGATCGACGAGTGTGCGGCACCCCTGGGCTGCGTCGGGCCGGGTGCCGATCTGCTCGGCGGTCGCGTCCTGCCACAGTGCGGCGGCGACGTCGTCGGTGATTTCCTTGAGGGCCTTCTCGCTGACGTACTGGGCGCCGCTCCAGGTGCGGGTGAAATCTCCGAGCGCGGCCAGGAGTTGGAGGGCCCCGGCTCGGGCTGCTGCCTGGTCGGGATACGGGTCTTCGTCTTCGCCCATGCCCTGGGGGTCCTGCAGGTGCCAGGCGGCCAGCGCGGCCGCCGGGACCGGCGCCCCGGGAGCGCTTGCGGGGGCGCTCGCGGCGTCCAGGCGCGCGGTGACTTCCCGGACCAGGTAGGCGTGCAGGGTGTCGGCGGCGGTGGTGGGCGCGGGGTCTTCGGCGAAGTACAGCTCGAGCAGCCCGGCGGGCAGGACGTCCTGGGCTGCGGCGAGGTGTCCTTCGGTGAAGCTGCTGACCAGGTCGTCCCCGTCATCGCCGAGGCTGCCGTCGAGGCGCAGGCGCAGGTCGATGTCGCTGCTGGCCGCATCGGCGATCGAGGCCACCTGCTCGGCCCACGGCTGCCATATGCCGGGCAGTTCGGTGCCGGCGGCGGGCAGCGGGCTCAGGGACGGTGCCGCGTCGGCGGGCGCGGCGTCGAGCAGGGTGCGCCACATGGTGCCGAAGAGGCCGATGAGGTCGCCCATGGGACCGATGTCGCTGTACAGGGCGCGCCGCAGGCGGGGCGACATGTCCTGCTCGCGCTGTTCCAGCCAGGCCCACAAGGCAGGCGCCTGGGGCACCTGGGCGGAGGCCGAGGCGCTGTAGCGGACGGTGGACTGCAGCTGTTCGTCGGCGCGGGCCTGTTCGGTGAGGGCAGTGACCTTGTGCTGGAGCTGCGGGTCTGCCTCGTCGACGAGGCTCTGTGTGACGTTCGCGTGCCGGGCGGCGGTGCTGTTGAGCGTCGTCAGCACATCGCCCTGGCCGAGTTCGCCTTCTTCGGCCTGCTCGCGCCAGACCTGCTGGGCCAGTTCGCCGATCTGGTGGCACAAGGCCGGCAGTACTGGGGACACGCCCTGCGTGAGGTCTTCGTGTCCGTCGACCAGGGTCCCAAGCAGCCGGTACAGGACCCGCTCGCTGTGCCGCTCATCGGTGCGCAGGGCGCCCGATTCCAACACACGCTGAGCGAGTCGAATGACGTAAGCGTGACGGGAGGCGAAGTCGTCTGGGCTGGTGGGGGGATTCGCGGAATCCAACTCAGGCCGCGCCAGGTCCAGCACACCGGTCTGCCGTGCGGCGGCCGCGGCAAGGCCGGGCTCGGTGAGCATGGTGGCCGCCCACCGCTGCCGCAGATCCTCGGCCACGCCACCCAGGGCCCGCCAGCCGAGCATCCGGTCGGAAACATCCCTCGCCCGCAGCTCGGTGATCTCCATGACCTTCGACAGCAGGACGTACCAGCCCCGTGCGGTGGCGCCGGGCCTCGGCACGTCGAGGAGTGCCGACAGGGCGATGACGGTGTTTCGCTCCGCCGCGGGAAGCTCCTGCAGCGGACCGATCTCGCTGGCCCACTCGCGCCAGGCAGCCTGCAGGCCGGCCAGGGCGGCACCCGCTTCCGGCAGGCTCGTGAAGGTGGTCTTCCCTGCGACCCTGCGCAGTGACGCGCGGCTGCCGTCGGGCCGTCCGCGTACGGCGGCGCGGGCCAGGTAGTTGTCGCTGACCCGCAGCAGGGTGTTGAGCTGTGCGAGCGGCTGGTGCAGCGGGCGGGCCCCGTCGTCGGCAGTCAGTTCGCCGTGCAGGAACAGCAGGTGCTGGTGGGCCTCGGCCATGGCCAGCCAGTGCTCGTCAGGTCCGCCGTTTCCGCCTTCGGCGGGGATGCTGGCGACGGCGTTCGCCAGGGCGTCCTGGGTGGCCTGGGCGTGCCACGGGGTGACGTCGTCGAGCAGGGCGCGGTGATCGGCCAGCCACTGCCCGAGGTCGGCCATCACGAGGTCGGCGCCCTGAACGGCCTGCGGGCCGGGCGGGAAGGGGGTGGCGTGGAGGACGTCCAATGCCCACTCCCCCGCCTCTGTAGCCCGTACGTGGATGCCGGAGCCGGGTGCGTGGGCCTGGGGCTCGGGTTCGGTGGTGGCGTAGGTGATGAGCGCGCTGCGGGTGTCCTCGTCCAGCTCGATCAGGGCGGGCCAGTCGCCGGGGTTGTTGTAAAGGAGGGCCTGGACGGCTGAGGGGGTGAGGCCGTGGGCGGCTGCGGCGAATCGGTCGGCTTCGGTCTGGTAGGTGAGGGGCTGGAGGGTGCCGGCGCGGCCGCCGTCCCGCGACCACAGGCGCCAGGGGTCCTCGCTCTGCCAGGAAATCCGCAGCCCGGCGTCCTGGCCGAGCCGCTCGTGCAGGTCGGTGCCGCGGCATACGAACACCTCGCCGCCGCGCCGGACGGCGTACAGGGTGGCGGGGGCGGGCTGCAGAGTGAGGCGGGCGCTCTGCGCGGTGTGCGCGGTGATGTGGCCGGCGAGGAGGTCGATCGCCGCCTCGTCGCCGTAGAACGCGTCGATCAGGGCGTCCGCGGCCTCCCCGGTGTCGTAGGGACCGGCGAGCTGCTCCATGAGCTCGTACTGCTCCATGACCTGGTCCAGGATCCAGTCGCGGACCAGGTCGACGAGGTTCTTGTCGATGGGGTCGTTGCTGACGGTGAGGCCGACGGTCACCGGGTCGGTCGCCGCGGCGTCCAGGAGCCGGTCGATGACCTCCGCCTGCTCCTGCCACTGGGGCGGCACCGGCAGCCGGCCGCCCGCGCGGGCGGGTGCGGTGCCGGTGGCGTTGCGGGCGACGGTGGCCGCCAGGCGGGCGAAGGCGCCGGTGAAGCCGCGTGGGGTGAAGTCGGCGTGCAGAGTGTGGCGCAGCAGCGGGCTCATGTCCGCCGCGCGGGCGCTCAGCCAGTCCAGCAGCGCCGGCGCGTACGGCACGGGGGCGTTGCTGGTGAGCGGGTGCGCGGGGATGCCCATCGCAGCGAGCAACTCGGGGTCGGCGAGCGCCTGCCGGGTGAGGTCGTCCAGTTCGGCGTCGATGGCCCCGTCGGTCTCGATGAGAGTGGCGTGCAGTCGGCGCGCGTGGTGGGTGGCGGCTGTCGCGAAGTCGCGGAAGTCATACTCCCGGTAGGCGCGGTAGCCCTCCTCTTCGTGTTCTCGGCCCACTTGGCGGGCCAGCTGGGCCGCCTCGTCGAACAGGTGCGGCCAGGCCGGGTCGATGAGGCCGTCCTCCGTGTGCAGCGGGCGGCGGTCGATTTCCTCCAGGAGCCGGGACAGGCGCCGCCCGGGATCTGTGCGGCGGCCACCCGGGCCTGGACGAGAGCGCCCTGTGCCGCGGTGCGCTCAAGTCCGTTCGGTGTGGTGCGCTGCGCGGCGGCCTCGGCCAGGGTGCCAAGGGCCTGCTGGACCTCGGCCGCGCTCGCATAGGAAGCTTCGAATCGGCGGGCCGTCTCGCGCAGCCACCTCTCGTCGGGCGCGGGTGGCGGGGTGTGGGCGAGGCGGTCGACGTGGAGGGCTGCGGTGCGCGCGAGGTGGCGCAGCCGAGTGATGCCCCGGTCGGCGGTAGCGCGGCGGTCGGACGGCACGCCGTGCAGCTGCGCGGCCAGCGCGTCGGAGGCTATCTGAACCCGGGTGTACGCCTGGAGCTGCAGGCCCCAGTCCGCGGCGGGGGTCTGCTGCGCCTGGTCCCACGAGTCGGTGAACTCGGCGATGACCAGGGCGATTTCTTCGCCGGGTTCGGCGGGCAGTTCCTGTCCGAAGTCTTCCTGCCACTGGTCGTGCAGCGCGTGCAGGGCCTCGCGTGCTCGGGCGGCGGAGTCGTGCTCGTTGTCCGTGGCGTACGGTGCGGGGCGGTCTTCGCCGAGGATCCAGCGGTCCTGGGGGACGGAGTCTTCGCTCGTGGCCGTGTCCTGCCCGGACTCACCTGCGAGCTCCCCCGATGGGGCGGGGGCAGGGGTGGGGGCGGTGGCTGCGAGGGCCTGGGGTGCAGGGGTGCCGTTGGCGGTGGGGTCGGCCGCGGCCAGGGCGCGGACGGTGTCGTCGTCGCCGTCGCGGATGGCCTGGATGAGGGGCTGGTTTTTCTGGCTCCAGGTGGCCATGAACTCTTCGAACTGGGCGCGTGCGCGGGCCTCGATGGTGCGGGCCAGGTCGTTCTCGCCCTCGTGCTGGGCGAGGGTGGCCCGGTGACGTCCGAGGAAGGCGCGTGCGAGCTCCGTAAAGCCGCTCAGGGGGGTCTGCATGGTGGTGCGGTCGCGGCCCTTGAGGGAGCGCAGGAGCCGCTCGGCCTGGGACAGGGACTTGGTGAGGGCGGCTTCGGTGTCGTGGCCGTCGCGGTCCTTGTGGGCGGCGACCGCCGCGAACAGCTCGTGGCGCAGCTGGGTGAAGGCGTGGGGGATGTCGTCGCGGTCCCAGGTCTGGTCGGCTGCGCGACTGAGCGCGAACTCGGCGGCTTCGACCTCGGCGAACGCCTGGTTCCACTCCCGCTGGGTGGTGAAGACGGCCGCTGACGCCGGAGCGGGTTTCGCGGCGGAGGTGGGCTGCGGCGCAGCCGGGGCGGGCTCGGCGGCGGCCGGGACGGTAGCCGGTCCCTCCACGTCAGACGGGGCAGCCGGTGGGGCGAGCGTCTCGACGGGGTCTTGGTCCGGACTCTGGGAGGCGGTGACCTCGGTGGCCGTGGGGGCGGCGCGGCGGGCAAGGCCGGTGAGGCGGGCGTCGTTGGACACGGCTTCGAGACGCGAGCCGTCACGGTAGCGGGCGGTGAGGTGGCGGCCCGCACTGACGACGGCGTGGAGGGCGGGGCCGTCTTCCATAAGGCGGCGCAGCAGAGCATGGGCGGCGACGGGGTCGGCGCCTTCGGTGTTCTTGGCGGACAGACCGAGGTCGTCGAGGCGGACGTACTCGCGGCCGTCCTCCGC
>NZ_JBSGTG010000081.1:6317-8095 GCF_053607285.1 Streptomyces sp. NPDC055140
TCGGGGCCGGACACGGGGGCGGTCTCGTCTGGGGGCGGTTCGGTGGAGTCGCTCCACTGTGTCAGGGCCGAGGGGGTGCTCAGGGTGGCCGTCCAGCGCTGCTCGTGCAGCGTGGCCAGGCGGCCGAGGCGCTTGAGGTCGGTGGCCATGGGGTTGGCCCTGCCGAGGGCCTTGGTGGCTTCCTCGATGGCGGTGCGCCACAGGCTCGGCGCCACGATCGAGGCGGCAGGGGAAAGGAGCTCGCCTTCCAGTCGCTTGTGGCGCAGGTGGAGGCTCTCCTCGTGGAGTTGCTCCAGGGCCTTGGCGAGCTTGCGGCCGCCCAGCGTCTTGGCGGCGTCGGGGTGGGTTTCGACGACCGCGCGCAGGGCTTCGGCCAGGAGCCGCTCGGCGATCAGCGTTCCGAGCCGGTCGGTGTAGTGGGGGAACTGCTCCTGCTGCTCCTCCGCGTCCATTGCGCCGCCTGAGGATGCGCCGCTGTCGGAGCTTCCGGAGCCGCCGGTGCGGCTGCGCGAGCGGCCACCGCCTCCTCCCCCGCCGGAGCGGGCCATGGCCGGGCTGTCTTCGGCGCCTGCGCTGGCGTAGCTGGGCACGGCGCCGCCGGGGCCGTTGCTCTGGGCGGGTGCTTCGGTCTCCAGCTCGGCCATCAGGGCTGCGACTTGTGCCTTGGCCTGCACAAGGTTGTCGTCGTCGTGGTAGATGGTGCCGAGGTAGGACTGTGCGTTCGCGACCTCGCCGAGTGCGCGGGTGTGCTCCTCGTTCGCGATGGTCAGGTCGTCGTCGAGGTGCGCGAGGCGGTGTTCCAGGGACTGGATGGTGCCGGAGACGGAGGCGGGGTCGGCGAGCATCTTCTTGCGGTCGACGGGAACGGGCTTGCCGGCGCCGAAGTCGAGGTGGAGGTCGAGGAAGTCCAGGCGGGCGAAGACGGGCGCACCGCCCAGTTCAGCGACCTCGATGGGCGGGTGGTTGGGCTGGCGCAGGTCGTCGAGGGCATCGACGAGGCGGAAGTGGAGGGCTGCCGCGGCGTCCTTGCGCTTGGTGTAGGTGCGGCCTTCGACCGTCATGGAGAAGTCGGTGTCGCGGGTCGAGCGGCGGGTGCCGTCCGTATTCGCGTCGCCGACGATGGCGGTGAGCCAGGCGATGCTGGTCTCGAGCTGCTCGGCGCGCCGGGTCTCTGTGTCGATGGTGTGCCGCAGCCCGTACTGGGCGGCGTTGTGGGCGTGCTTCTCGGCCTCCATGGTGAGGATCTCGTTCTGGAGCCGCCCCACTTCCTGCAGGCGCGGGTCGCCGGCGCCGATGGCGACCGCTTCGATCATGTACTCGTTGAGGTCCATCGCGATGTCGTCGATGGTGCGGTCGGTCAGCTTGCCGCTCATCAGCTGCTGGATGAACTTGGCCTTGCCCAGTACGAGTTGCCACACGTAGGCGTCGAAGCTGTTCTCGGTGACGTAGTTGTAGACGTGGACTTCGCGCCCGAGGTCGTAGTTGAGGTTTTTCTGCCGTACGACGCGGCCGTTGCGCTGGTGCAGGTCGACGGGGCGCCACGGGCAGTCAAGGTGGTGCACCGCGATGGCGCGGCGCTGCACGTTGGTTCCGGTTCCCATGGTTTCCGTGCTGCCGATGAGCACGCTGATCTTGCCGTTGCGGGCGTCGCGGAACAGGGCGGCCTTGTCCCGGTCGGTCTTGGCCTCCTGCATGAAGCGGATACCGTCGGTGGGCACGCCGCGGGCGGCGAGCTCCATGAACAGGCCGTCGTAGGGGGACCACTTGCCCTGCGTGAG
>NZ_JBSGTG010000082.1:0-8041 GCF_053607285.1 Streptomyces sp. NPDC055140
ACCGGTGGTGCACGTCGATCCGGCGTACACCTCCCGCACCTGCGCCGAATGCGGGCACATCGACAAGGCGAACCGGGCCAGTCAGGCCCGCTTCGCATGCCGGTCCTGCGGTGTCGTTGCACACGCGGACTGGAACGGCTCCCGCAACATCCGTCACCGTGCGGAAGAGTTGTGGAGATGCGGGGTGCAGTCAACCGCCCCAGACCCACCCCCGAACACCGGGCGTGGGTCAGGACGCAAACGCAGCACCACAGCCAGTGGCGCCCGTTGTGCAAGCCCGGGACTTTCAGTCCCGGGTCGTTGACAGACCCGAACCGCGGGAGCTCCGACGGCTTCAGGGCCTGCACGGCGTTGTGTGACATGAACGGGTTGTCGTGGCCTAAGGCCACCTCGGCGTCTCGCGGCGGTGATGCCAGCCTGGCCCACGCGCCGAATCCCACCGCGAAGACGGCGACCACGGCCACCGTGACCGCGCCCGTCCGCTGTCGCCTCCGTCGGTGCTCGCCTCTCCCCCGGACAGCTTGCGGGGACGCAAGCTTCACGTGGACGCCGTCCAGCAGTTCCTCGACATCAGTCATGGCTGACAACCCCCTCGTCGTACATGTCGATGGTGGCGAACTGCGCCCCCAGCAGCTTGCGGGCCCGGCTGAGCCGTGTCCTCACGGCTCCGCTGGAGGCGCCCGTCTCTCGGGCCACGTCCGCAACCGGCATGTCCAGGAGGTGATGGAGCACCACCGCCTGGCGCTGGTCCGGGCTCAGCTGCCGCAGCGCCGCCACCAGGACGACCCGGTCCGCGGAAAGGGCGGGCTGGTCCGGCGCGGGTCCGTGGCGCAGGTGGGCGCGCAGCCGGTTGCGGGTGCGCCGCCAGGCACTGATGGCCAGCCGTGAGGCGACGGTCCGTACCCAGGGCAGCGGGTCGTCGTCCCGGGTGAGCCGGTCCCATCTCTGCCAGTCCCGCGCGTACGCCTCCTGCACCGCGTCCTCGGCCTCGCCCAAGTCCCCGGTCATCGCATAGACCGTGGCGACCAGACGCTTGGCCGTGGCGGCGTAGAAGGCGTCGAAGTCCTCTTCGTTCGACATGGTCCCCCGTCCCCAACCAATACTGTCGCTTCCTGTCATAGACACGCCCGGCCAGCCCGCGATGTTACAAGCGGAAATCCCGAGCGTGCGAGCCCCGATGGGCAGGCAGCACCAGAGAGCCGCGAGACTCTCTCACCTCTGGGTGGCGCAGATCTAACCTCCACACGCGCCCGCACAGCGCTTGCGTCATGCATGCGCCCTCCGTAACGAAGCACCTGCAACAAACGTCTTCGGCGACCGGCACGCTGCTCGTCGGGTGATGGGCCGTCACCCAGCAGACACAGCGACCCCACAGGACAGGCTCAGAATGGGGGATCGTCGTGCCCGGGGCAGCCTGACAGCTCGGGCGGCTGGGGGCTGCGCTGTGAGCGGCAGGAGAACGGTCAATCCGCGAGGCGAAGGTCGGTGATGAGGCGGAAGCGTTCCAGAACCGCCAGCGTCGCGTCATCTACGGTGAACTCAGGGTCCTCCAACGCCGCATTCATCTCTTCGCTGTGCCAGAACCGCTCATGGCCCGCACGCCACTCGGCCACGCTGGTGTGCTCCTCCTCCTCGTCCACGACGTGGGCAAGGTCCACCTGTGCCAGCGGGACACAGGATCGATGCCCAACTGCCCCAAATTGGCGACAGAGCCAGCTTCTGTGGAGTGACTGCAGAGAGTCAGATTTTGGGCTGCTCACGTCGTCTTGCGAACGGTGACGACGGGGCAGTGTGCGTGGGCCATCACGGCCTGGCTCACCGACCCCAGGAGCAGACCGGCAATGCCGCTGCGCCCACGGGCGCCGACAATCAGCAGCTGAGCTGCCTTGCTCGCCTCGAGCAGGACCTCACGCGCTTTGCCGCCCACCAGGTCGCGTCTAACGGTGATGTCCGGATAGACCTCCGTGCGGCCGGCAATCGCCTGAGCCAGCAATTGCTCTGCAGACTCAGGGGCTGTTCCGCACGAGGCCTTGTCCGGCTGCCCCGCATGAACAGCCAGGAGCTCAGCCTGGCGCTGTGCGGCTTCGGCGAAGGCGAAGTTGACGGCCTCGTCGCTGTCTGGCGAGCCGTCGACTCCCAGTACGACAGGCCCTGCGTCAGCGGATGTCCGTTGTTTTTCGCGGACTGTCATCACCGGGCAATGGCTGCGGGCGGCCAAGGACACCGGTGTGGATCCCAGCAGCAGGCCCGTGATGCGCCCCATACCTCTGGAGCCGACAACGATCAGGTCCGCAGTCTGCGACTCGGTCTCCAGCACATGCACCACATCACCCGTCACCACGGCCCTGGTCACCACGACCTCAGGCGCCACGACAAGGGCACGGGCCGCCGCTTCGTGGACCAGCGTCCTGGAAGCCGGGTCCGGCACCATGAGCCTCGGCTTGATCGGAACCTCAGCATGCACCACACGCAACGCCGCGCCGCGCCGTGCTGCTGCTGTGGCGGCTGCTTCCACGGCGGTGAAACTCATTGACGAGCCATCCACCCCGACAACGACCAGACTGCCCATAGCCGGCTGCTCCACTTCAAGCTGTGGATTCTCAGCGTCACCCCATCAGCATGTCGCTGCAATTCTTGCGCGCCCCCACGTACCGCACGATGGTCCCCATCCGGGCCCGGCCACATACCCACGCCGAGAGCCCACGGCTCATAATCGGGCGACTTCGAGCGCCTCCCGGAGACGCGCAGCCAACGATCGGGGTTGCGGCCTGGCATTCAGACGCGGATGTCGCCCTCGTTCGGTTGGCTGCGCACAATCCAGCCCCCTCCATCGCCAGCCCTTGGGCAACGTACGTCCGCGCGTTGGTCATGACAACGACGCAACGAGGAGGAGAATCGCGAACAAGATTGTTGCCCGTCGAGCACCGCACCAAGGGTGCTGTCCCTTCGCGTGAATGGGCGGGCCGCTCCCGCTGCTCGCCGTCGAGCGGCCCGCCCTGTCCCACCGCCGGTCACCTCCAAGCACCGTGTGGCGGGAGGCTTTAGGGCCTGTCTGGGGTTGTGATCACATGGCGAGGAAAAGGGCTGGAGGGATGACAATCGCTCTGATAGCTTCCAGTCGACCGTGACACCGCCCGAGGAGGTGAGACCCATGAACGCTGTATCCATGTGGGTGCTCCCCCTTGCCGTCATGGCCGGCGATTGACGTAGGTGTCGCCGGGAGCGCCTCGACAACAAGGCACTCCCGAAAGGCAACGTTTATGTCCTCTCTGCAGTTCACCGCCGAGTCGTCGTCGAACGGCGTCCTCGAACGCGACTTCACCGTAGGAGACGTCCCCGGCGTTCTGTGGTCGCCCGCCTCCAGCGCGGCCGATCGCGCGCCCCTGATCCTGATGGCTCACGGCGGCGGCAACCACAAAAAGCACCCGGCGATGTCAGGCCGGGCCCGCCTTCTCGTGGCCGGCTGCGGCTTCCATGTCGCCGTCATCGATGCGCCCGGTCACGGCGACCGGCGGCGTACGGCGCACGACGAGGCGGAGGTCACCGAGTTGTTCCGGGCGAGGGCGGCGGGTGAACCGGAAGGCCCGATCGTCGTGCGGTACAACGACCACCTGGCGGAGCTGGCCGTGCCTGAGTACCAGGCCACGCTAGATGCCCTCCAGGAGCTCCCGGAGATCGGCGCCGACGGGTTGGTCGGCTTCTGGGGCATCAACATGGGCACCGCGATCGGCGTACCGTTCGTGGCGGGCGAGCCGCGGATCACGGCCGCGGTCTTCGGTCAGCACTGGCCCGATGTCCTGGCCGAGCAGGCGAAGCGGATCACCATCCCGATCGAGTTCGACCTGCAGTGGGACGACGAGCACATCTCGCGCGAGGAGGGTCTCGCGCTGTTCGACGCCTTCGCCTCGAAGGAGAAGTCGTTGCACGTGAACTCGGGCAAGCACAAGGAGCTCCCCCGGTTCGAGGCCGACAGTGCGGTCCGATTCTTCGCCCGGCACATGGGCCGGCCGATCACCTCGCCGGCCTGAGTGCGCGGTTGCGGCGTCCGGCTTGCCAGCCGGGCGCCGCGACCGCAGCCCCGCGGTGAGACTGCGCATCCGGATGACGGATCCGCGTAGTTGGAGCCCCGCCATGTAGCTCGCGGGCGTCGTGTCGTAGCGCCTGGCCAGGCCCCGCCCTGCCCCGCCATGCCCAGATCTTGTTGATGCAGCGTTCCACCGTGTTGCGCTCCTTGTACTGCTCAGCGTCAGGTGACACCGGTCGACCACCGTCCCTGCCACACTTCTTGCGATTCGCGGCCTGACCGGCCTTCTCCGGGATGACCGCCTTGGTTCGACGCGATCTTCGGCGGCTCCTGCCCCCAGGAGCCGGGACCATCCCCGCAGGCCCGGGGGCGACTTCCACGCGATCCGCGTGGTGGCTCGCGGCGCCGGACCATACCCGCAGGCGCGGGGGCGATGAACTCGACGCGCTGACCCGGGCCTTCAGCACTGGACCATCCCCGCAGGCGCGGGGCAACAGGGCCGATGTCCGTCCCCACCCACCTGGCGAACCGCAGCTCACGGCAATAGGGCATCGCCAACTTCACGGGGACACGAAACCGGGCGTGCGTCGGCCCACTGACACGGGGGGAGCCAGCGGGCCGAGGCGTTCATGCTCGCACGCAGTGCCATCGCTTGCATGGACTTGGCGACGGCTGCCGGGCATGTCAGTGCACGGTCCGGGGCCAGCCCGCGCGAGCGGTATTGCTCTGAGGAGGCGGCGCCGGGTATGCGGGCGTCAGGTGGCGGTGGGCCAGGTCCGTAGCAAAGCGGCGATTTTCCCGGCGGTGCAGGCGGGGTCGAGGAGCAGGTCTTTGAGGGCGATGGCGTCCTCGCGGGCGGGCTTGACGGGAATGCCGGCGGCGTCGAGGTACATGACGCCGGTAGCGGCGGCGACGGCCAGATTGGAGCGCTCCAGCCAGCGGCACCGGCCCAGGCTGTGCACCAGGGCGGCGGCTTTGGCGTACGGGCCGTCGTAGACGGGCTGCTCGAGCAGCTCGGCCCGGTGACGGGCCACTGCCGAAACGGGAACACCGTAGTCGTCGGGGGCTGGATCGTTCGCTCCGGCGACCTCGGTGACCTGCAGGATCCAGGGAACGTCGATGTGCAGTTCCATCAGGCCGCGCGCGCTCCCCGAGCTGTCTCCTGGGCTCGTTCGGCGTCGTCGAAGACCTCTTGATGTTCGGCCAGGAAGCGGGCAGCCGCGTCCACCGCGCGGGCGCGCAGGCCACTGGCATCGTCCCGCACCAGGCGGGCGAGGTAGTCACCCACACTTAGTCCCAGGTCGGCGGCACGCTTCTTCGCGAGTTCCGCGACTTCCCCGTCCACCCGCGCGCCCAGCTGTGGTTTCTTCGCCATACCACGATGGTAACAGCTGTTACCACACGGAGAGCTCCAACCCCAGGACTGACGGCCCGGCAGTTCAGACCTCGCCCATGAGGGCGGCGACCAGGCGCTCGTGCCGGGCATTCGGCCGCCCGTCCAAAACACGGACCCCTGGCACCACCTCCGAAAGCTGATCCCGGGGACCGAGCTGAGGTCACAGCATTCGGTCGACCAGCCCGTCGACGTAGTCCGGGGTGAGCTCCATGCCGAACAAGACGCGGATATACATCGGGGCCATGATGTGGTCCAGCACGCCGAGCGCGTCGGGTGCGTGCTCGCCGCGTTCGCTGGCGCGATCGAGCATGGACTGCAGTTGCCGGGCACGTTCGGCGAGGAGGTCGTCACGCGCCTGCAGGCCCTGCTGACCGTTGCTCGACAGGGCGACGGCCAGGCGCACCAACGCCAGACCGTCGGGTCCGGTGATCTCGCGGGCCACGTTGGCCGCGTAAGTGCGCAGGTCACCGGCCAAGCTCCCGGTGTCGGGCATCGGCGACCGCGCGTTGAGGCGGGTGAGCGCCACGTCGGTGAGCAGGGTTTCCAGGCTGCCCCACCGGCGGTAGATGCTGCTGTCGGCCACGCCCGCGCGGGCTGCGACCTCGCCGATGGTGAAGTTGCCGTAGCCGCGCTCGCTGATCAGGTCGGTGACGGCCTGGTGCACCTCCGCGCCGACGCGGGCGCTGCGCCCGCCGGGCCGCCGGGCTCGCTGTCGCTCGTTCATACCCCCACCTTAACGCAGTCGAGACTTGCGTTTGCGAGGCCACCCTCCCTATAGTCACCTAACGCAGTCACAGACTGCGTTAGCGCGCCCAGAAGCTGACCACGTCGGCCGTGGAGAGGCGCAACTGACAATTGAGAGGAATCCCCTTGGCTTCATCGCCTGCGGCCGTAGGCAGTCGACCCAACCGGGCCGTGCTGCTCACGGTGACCTGCCTAGGCCAATTCATGGTCCTGCTCGACAACACGATTGTTGGAGCAGCGCTGCCCGATATGGAGCACCGGCTGCACACCCAGCTGACCGGTCTGCAATGGATCGTCGACGCGTACGTACTGCTGGTCGCCATGCTGCTGCTGTCCGGCGGTGTCTTCGCCGACCGGTTCGGCCGCAAGCGGGTGTACCTGACCGGCGTGGCGGTGTTCACCGCCGCGTCGGTGCTGTGCAGCCTCGCGCCCTCGGTCGGCTGGCTGGTCGCCGGCCGGGTGCTGCAGGGCATCGGGGCCGCGGCGCTGAGCCCTGCCTCGCTGGCCCTGCTCGCCGCCGCCTATCCCGTGCCGCAAGAACGAATCAAGGCGATCGGGCTGTGGGCCGGATTCAGCGGACTCGGTCTGGCCGCAGGCCCCGTGGCCGGTGGCGTGCTGACGGATGTCTTCGGCTGGCCCGCCATCTTTTTGGTCAATCTGCCCATCGGCGTGGTCCTTCTGGCGGTCGGTCTGCGCAGCCTTGAAGAGGCCCGCAATCCGAGCGCCCCCGCGATCGATGTCCCGGGGACGATGCTGTCCGTTCTGGGGGTGGGGGCGCTGACCTACGGGCTGATCGAGGGTGGCGCCCGCGGCTGGACGTCGCCGGTGATCCTGGGCAGCTTCACCGCCGGGGTGATCCTCCTCGCAGCCTTCGTCGCCGTCGAAGCGCGTCGTTCCGCTCCGATGCTGCCGCTGCGGCTGTTCCGGCAGCGCCTGTTCACCGTGTCCAACACCGCCATGGTCGTGGTGGGGTTCGCGCTCATGGGTTCGTCGTTCTTCTTCTCCCAGTTCTTCGTGTACGTCCAGGGCAGCTCGATCCTGCGCGCCGGCCTGCAGACCCTGCCGGTATCCCTCGGCATGGTGATCGTCAGCCCGTACGCGGGCCGGCTCGCCGCTCGGCACGGCTTCCGCATCGTGGTCACCACCGGCCTGGCCCTGGCCGGCCTGGGACTGCTTGCGCTCGGCATGGTGCACGCCGACACCGGCTACGGAAACGTGTGGTGGCGGCTGGGAGTCGTCGGCATCGGCTTCGCCCTGACCATGTCCCCACTGACGGGAGCCGCCATCCAAGCAGTCAGCCCGCAGGAAGGCGGCCTCGCATCAGGCATCAGCAGCACCACCCGGCAGATCGGCGCGGTGCTCGGCGTGGCGGTACTCGGAGCCATCGTCCGCACCCGGCAGTCCGGCGGCGCCTCCTTCGGGTCCGGCCTGAACAGCGCCTTCCTCGCTGCCGGAGCCGTCACTTTGGCCACCGCCGTTTTCACCGGCCTGTGGCTGGCGAGGTCCAAGCCCGCGGAAGGCTCCGCGGCGCCGCAACGTCCCACCGATCCAGATGCGGTCACCACGTCGAACAAGGCATCCGCGAACAGCCGTTGACGGCGACACCGACCTTGGCCGGGAGGCGTCCCGCCGGGAGATCTCCCGGCTGATCGCTGCCCCGCTCGTCGGCGGACTTGATGTCCGCGGACAACAAACCCTCCACGGGCGCCGGACTCCCCGCGGATGCAGCCCCGGAGCCCGTGGACGTGCCGCCCGGTTCCGGGGGCGGGTTTTGGCCGGGCAACAAAGAACCCCCACCCCCATTTTGCCAATGCAAACCAGCCGCCGGCCAAACGCGGGGTTGATACACCCGGAGGGGGTGCCCCGGCGGCGGTGTG
>NZ_JBSGTG010000083.1:0-8015 GCF_053607285.1 Streptomyces sp. NPDC055140
GCGCCCGTTGCCGCGGCGATGCTCCGCATCGCCACCACAGGATGCGATTCCTCCCGGGGGTGAACCCCCGGGGTTCCTCGCAAGAGCACGCTGAACCAATACCGGGGGTCAGGCCGCGACGAGTTCCTGCTCGCGGTCCGGTGTCTTGACCTTGGGCTTCTTGTTCGGCAGCGAGAGCCGGAAGACCTTGTGCCACGCGGAGAACACCTGCTTGGGCAGCGGTCCGGTGACGTACTCCAGCTCGTACTTCTCGAACAGCGCGCGCACCTTCACCGCGACCTCGGCGTACCGATTGCTCGGCAGGTCCGGGAACAGGTGGTGTTCGATCTGGTGCGACAGGTTGCCGGTCATGAAGTGCATGGCCTTGCTGCCGCTGATGTTCGCCGAGCCCAGCATCTGGCGCAGGTACCACTGGCCGCGCGTCTCGCCCTTGATCGACCGGCGCTCGAAGACCTGCACACCCTCGGGGAAGTGCCCGCACATGATCACCGAGTGGGTCCAGATGTTGCGCACCAGGTTCGCGGTGAACGTGGCGGCGAGCGTGGTGAGGAACGACGGGCCCGACAGCAGCGGGTGGATCACGTAGTCCTTGAGCACCTGCTTGCGGATCTTGCGGCCCACGGCCCTGGCCCGCGCGCGGAACTCCGGGTTCTTGCGGCGGCGCTTGTTCAGGTTCTTGCCGAGCTCCAGGTCGTACGCCGCGATGCCGTACTCGAAGAAGCAGGCGTTGAGGAAGTTCCACAGCGGCTGGCCGAGGTGGAACGGGTGCCACCTCTGGTCCTCGTCGACGCGCATGATGCCGTAGCCGAGGTCGTTGTCCTTGCCGATCACGTTGGTGTACGTGTGGTGCAGCTCGTTGTGTGAGTGCTTCCACTGCTCGGACGGCGAGACGTGATCCCACTCCCAGGTGGTGGAGTGGATCTTCGGGTCCCGCATCCAGTCCCACTGGCCGTGCAGGATGTTGTGGCCGATCTCCATGTTGTCCATGATCTTCGCCACGGACAGACCGGCGGTGCCGATCAGCCACGCGGGCGGGAAGATCGAGAACAGCAGCACGCCCCTGCTGACCAGTTCGAGCTTGCGCTGCGCCGAGATGACCTTGCGGATGTAGGCGGCGTCTTTCTCGCCACGGCTGGCGATCACCTCGTCGCGGATCGCGTCCAGCTCGCGGCCGAGCTCCTCGATCTGCTCCGCGGTCAGGTGGGCGGTGGGGTCGATGGCGGTCAAGGTGCTCCTACCGTTCGATGTCGCAAGGGCCCGCCGCGGCGGACACGCAGGTCTGGATGAGGACGCCCGGCTCGGCCTCGGTGATCTCGCCGGTGCGCAGATCGCGGACGGCGCCCGCCTTGAGCGGCGTGACGCAGCCGAAGCAGATGCCCATGCGGCACCCGGAGGGCATAAGCACGCCGGCCTCCTCGCCGACGTCCAGCAACGGCGTGGCGCCGTCCGCGTCGACACTCTTGCCGGTGGCGCTGAACGTGACCTCGCCGCCCCCGTCGCCGGTGACGACGATGCCGGGGCGGAAGCGTTCGGTGTGCAGGCGCTCTTGTACGCCGTGCTCGCTCCAGTGCTCTTCGGCGGCGTCGAGCAGACCCGCGGGCCCGCAGGCCCAGGTCTCGCGCTCGGCCCAGTCGGGCACGAGTTCGTCGAGACGGGCGATGTCGAGCGTGCCGTCCGTGTCGGTGTGCACCTCGGTGAGCCGCAGCTTCTTGTCCGCGACCAGGTCGTGCAGTTCGTCGCGGAAGATCACGTCCTGCGGCCGCGGCGCGCAGTGGACCATGACGACGTCGTCGAACTCGGTATCGCGCAGCATGCCCATCACGGGCGTGATGCCGCTGCCGGCCGTCAGGTAGAGCACCTTGGCGGGCTTGGCCTGCGGCAGCACGAAGTCACCGGTCGCCTGGTCGAGCTGGATCAGCGTGCCCGGTTTCGCCCGGCGGACCAGGTGGTTGCTGACCTTGCCGTCCGGGATCGCTTTCACGGTGATCGTGACGCGGCCGTCGTGGCGGTTCGTCGGCGAGGTGATGGAGTAGGCACGCCACAGGCGCACCCCGTCGACGTCGACCCCGATCCGCACGTACTGACCGGCTGTGTGGCCGCGCCAGCCCCGTCCCGGCCTGATCACGATGGTCGCGGCGTCACCCGTCTCGGGGTGCACGGCCTCGATGCGCCCCCGCAGGTCAGCGCCCGCACGCAGCGGGCTGACCAGGTCGAGGTAGTCCGACGGCAGCAGCGGCGTCGTGACCATCTCCAGCAGTTTCCACGCCCTGCTGCGGAGGGCTGTACTCGTCATGGCTCCAGCTTGCTGCGCCTCAGGGCGTAAAGTCCTGACCGCAGGACGTAAATCTGGTCGGCTGAATTGTTCGCAGGGAATAAAACGTGAGCCATGTGATCCGGAGGGCCAGCGAACTGGCCCTGGATGAGACGACGGTCACCGCACTTCGGGCCGCGCTGAAGGCCACCGCCGACGAGGTCGTCCAGGCGATCATCGACGAGGTCCCTCCCTACGCCAACGCCCTCTCGGGCCACATGGGCGCCACCATCCGCCGAGCCGTCCGCACCGCCCTGGGGCACTACCTGGACCTCGCGAGCGGGAACGCCACGGGCGGCGACGGCGGTGACGCAGCCTACGAGCTGGGCCGCGGCGAGGTCCGCGACGGCCGCTCGATGGACGCCCTGCTCAGCGCCTACCGCGTCGGCGCCCGCGTGGCCTGGCGATGCCTGGCAGCGGGTGCCGTACCCGCGGGTCTGCCCGCCGCCGAGGTCGCCAAGTTCGCCGAGCTGACCTTCGCCTACATCGACGAGCTCTCCGCCGCGAGCGCCGCGGGCCACGCCGACGAACTGGCCGCCCAGGGCAGGGACCACGAGCGCCACCTGGAACACCTGGCCCGCGACCTCCTCGCCGGCGCGAGCCCGGACGTGCTGCTGGCCTCTGTTCAACGGGCCGGGTGGCAGCCTCCGGTTTCGCTGACCGCGGTCCTGCTGCCCGCCGCTCAGGCCCGGCCTGCCTACCGCGCGCTCGACCCGAGCACCCTCGTCCTCGACGATCTGCCGGACGCTACCGGTGTGCTGCTCGTCCCCGATGCCGACCGATCACATCTCTTGCGGCAGCTGACCGACCGCACCGCCGTGGTCGGCCCGGCCCGGCCATGGACTCGTGCGTCCGCCTCGTACGCACGAGCCGCACGCGCGCGCTCCCTCTCCTCTGATATTCGCGACACCGAGGACCACCTGCCCGAGCTGGTGCTGAGCGCCGACGCGGACGCGTTCGCAGACCTGCGTGCCCGGGCTCTCGCACCTTTGCGGACCTTGCCTGTCGCGACCGCACGGCGGCTGGAGGAGACGTTGCGGGAGTGGCTGTTGCACCAGGGCAGACGGGACGAGGTGGCGGCGGCGTTGTTCGTCCATCCCCAGACAGTCCGGTACCGGATGTCGCAACTGCGGAAGCTGTTTCCGGATCTCGCATCGCCACACCGGGTCCTTGAACTGACGTTGGCGGTCGGTCTTCGGGTCAGCTGACGCGTACTTCGACCGTCCACGACCGCGTCCACGAGCGGTCCAGGAATCGTGCCTCGTTCTCGGTGCCATCAGCTGGCTCATGCGGCCCGGTAAGAGCGGTATCAGCCAGCTGAGACCGGGGGTTGATGTGAAGACCAGATAAGGCCTCGGGAAGCCCGTCGGGGGCGCTGTCTCTGAGAAGCGGGGTGGCGATTACGGCTCGACTGGATCCGGTGGACGATGCGCACCGGCCCGCTCGTCGACGCGCTCATCGAGCATCTGGTCGGTGATCTGGGCAGCTATGCCCTGGAAAACGGCTTTCATGTCGTCGTGGAGGGCGCTGTCCTGGCACGAGCTGACCCACGGGCGCGCGGCGGGCTGCAGCTGGGTGACCGGCGGGGCGGCCAGGCCGGGTCACCTGGGGCGGGGGGCCGGGCCGCTCGTGCCGGGGACCACCGTGGTTCTGCGACGGCTCCGTGCCTGCCTTCCGACAGGTCAACCGGACGACCGACCGGGCCGGCCTGGCACACCGCGCGAGGGATGATTGGGATGGAATGACGGAACGTAAGGTAGGAGCTTCCATGGCGAAGCGGGTTCACCGACCCCGTGAGGACGCGGAGTTCAATTTCATCCTCGAGATGAGCGGAGTTCCGGTCCTCGCATACTTCACCGGGACATGGCCCAAGGCAATCGAGCCCTGCCGGGTGATGGACCTCGTCGTGGGTGGCATCGCCGACGACTACACGGGCCGCCTGACGGCCGTCCGCGCCGACATCACGCGTTGTCCGGCCGCAACCGAGCGATACGGGATCACCGGAGCCCCGTCCTACGTCCTGCTGAAGGAGGGAGAGGCGGTGGCGCACGGCACGGGGCCTATGACCATCGCCGAGGTACGGAACTTCCTGGACGGCCACCTCTGAGCGGCCGCTGCGGCACGTGGCCGCGACGCCCGTCACGTCTCGTCCAGCGGCCTGGACCAGTACGAAGTCCGCCGATACGTCGGCTGGTACCGGCACATCACACTCGTCATGCTCGCGCACATCTTTCTCGCCGCGATGGCCGTCCAGGAGCGCGAAAAAGGGGTGATACGGCCGACACACCCGACCTCGTGGACCTCACCCCGGCAGAAATCCGCCGTCTGCTGGCAGTTAAACCCCACCGCCGCCCTCCGCGGCGCGAGCACGCAGTGAGCTGGTCGCACTGGAGACGCCGCCACCAAGCACGCGCCCGGCACTGTCACTACATGCGGCGCGGTCACACGTTCGCGGGACGGTCCGCCAGGACCGCCCCGCACCCAACCCCACCCCGCTACACTCCCCCGGCCCAGGCCGTTGACCAGCAGTAATGGAGAAGTCCGGCTGGAGTACTAGGCCGTCCCTTACGGATCATCTATGCGTCAAGCTGCCGCTGCAGCGAGTCCGGCTGAGGGCTGTGGGAAGGCATCGCAGCCTCTGTGTTTCATCTGCCGCGAGCGTCCCATTGGTAGGAAAGGATCGACATCACCACCTCGTCGAGCCAGACACCGTCACGCAGCTGTGACTGCCGTCGCATGCCCTCCTCAACAAAGCCCACCTTCTCGTACACCCGGCGGGCTCTGTGGTTGTGGGAGTACACGTCCAGCTGGATTCTGTGCAGTGCGACCTGTTCGAAGCCGTACCCCACGATGAGACGAGTGGCTTCGGTGCCCAATCCCCTGCCCCGCCCGTGAGGGCCGATCAGGGTCCGGAAGGTGCAGCTGCGGTTGGCCGGATTCCAGTCGTAGAGGACGACCTCACCGACTACGACTCCCGTTGCACGGTCGGTAACTGCGAGATCAAGCCGGTCGGCTTGCTCACCGCGTGATCCGTACCAGGCACGCAGTCGCTCCAAGGTGAGCTCAGCCGACGGTTCGAAGGTGTAGCGGATGACCTCAGGATCTTCGATGACGTCGGCCATGGCGATCGCGTCTGCCTCCGTGAAGGGACGCAACAGAGCCTTCTCACCAGTGAGAACGGGTTTGTGGGCGAAGCCAGCGAACGTGGTGTTCCTCATCCGGGGATCTTCGGTGTACGGCTGGCATCCACGCAACAGCCTTTGTGCAGCATCCAGGCCGCAGAGTGATCCGTAAGAGACGACCTGATCACCCGCTCGCAACAACCACGGACACGACGGCATCCGGCCTCCCTCCGAGACCGGGCCCAGCCGGACCCGCGTGCCCGCCGATATCAGGTCAGCCTCCAGATCAGCTGCCAGGATGCTGCGCCAGAGCAGGTGAAACAGCACCGGCAGCACCGCGATCGGATCCCTATATCTTCCTCGGCACGGTCACGTCGCAGCCCTGGTCATCAGGCTCCGCTCATGATCGCCATCACTGACAACACGACCTGAACTGCGAAAACCGAAACCCCACACCCGACACCCTGAAGCCAGAGGAGGCCGACACCAACATCGACGACAGCAGCCAGCCATCCCCAACCACGGACCGCATTCCGCGGGGCGACCTCCCCCCAACGACTACCTGAGCCGGCGGCACTCACTCATCAGCGGACCTGCCTCAGCATCTCGGACAGCACGCGGCGAGTGGGGCACTCTCGCCAGTTGGCCGCGCATCGGCGGCATGTCGTGGCGTAGTCCAGGAGGGCGCGGTACGCCAAGTCCGCGGGCCTGTCCCTCAGTTCCCCGGGCCCGCTTTGCTCACTACGCTCGATCACGTCGACCCCTCGTAGTCGGCCACACCCCGGGGCCGTTCACGCGGTCACCGGGGCTCTTCGTCTGTCCTTCCACGCAATCGGGGGTGATCGACGCGGTAAGGAGCCACACGCAGGACCAGGAGGGGGCCAGACGCTGTCCGCGCTCTCAGGCGCGCGGCGAGCTCACCAGAGCTCGACCCCAACTCCCTTCAACGCCGCGCTGCCCGCGGAGTTCTGAGCTCAAGGGGACCGGCGACTGGAGTAGCCCGGCGGGCACCTGTGATCGGGCGGCTATACGGTCGGTGTGGGCGCCGCGGACGGCGTGCCTTCGGTGGCCCCGCGTCCCGTGCGCAACGCGGGGCCACCATCTCCCGGGGGCACAAGCTGCAAGATTCGGCGACGTGTAGAGACGAACGTCCGCAGCTGTGTACCTGCTTCTGATCCTGGTGCGCCATGCTGACTCGATGACGCGCAAGGGGTGGGGTGTAGCGGCTGCGGCCTGGAGCGTGATCGCCTTGCTGTTTATGGGGGCAACCGCCTGGTCCGTGGCTCTGGGTCTCGTGCGACTGGGACTGGCTGGAGACGAAGTCCGGGTCCACCTTTCACAGTGCCAGTTCGAAGGCGGAGGCCGAGGGGGAGGCTACGTCGAGTGCTCCGGCCGACCTGTGGGTGACAAGAGCACGGGAACTGTGAAGGTGGCCTACGACGGCAGGTCGGGAGAGGTGGTGTCCACGGGCAGGGCGCCGTGGGGAAACCTTGAGGTGATCGACACGAGTTTCACGTCGTGGGGCACGGCAGTTCTCTATCCGCTGCTGCCCCTGGGAGCTGCGGCGCTAACTACCTACCTCGCCTTGAGGGATGCCCGCCGCGCCCGGAGACCGACCACGCCAAACGGCCCGTCTCAAGGGCCATAGCGGCCCGCTCATCACTCCATCAGAGACTGCCGCGTTCATCCGTACGCGGGCGGGGGCGTTCATATGGACGCCGACAGAGCGCCCGCTGACGACCGGGCACGCGCTCCGGGCCGGGTCCTCCGGTGAGAGGGGGCCGGGCCGGGCGTCGTGAGCAGCCATCAGGGCGTGTCGCCTGAGTAGTAGAAGCCGCACATCACACCCGGGCCGGGTGTACGCAGTTCTTCCCGGCGCGGGTCGTACAGCGCGCGGCCGCCGGGCCACCGCCCGAGCTCGGTGGACAGGGCGACCCCGCCGTCGATCTCCTCCGGCCGCCAGTCGGTGACGTCCAAGAGCAGCCCGTCCAACGGCCCGCCGATGAGCGTGGCGTAGGTCCGGTGCGGGAGCGGGCCCGGGTTGGGGTCGTCGTGGTCGTGGCCGTAGACCCGGCCGCGCATCAGTTGCTCATCGCCGTTCATCCATCCAGCGTTCCAGTCACCACCGACAACGCCGGCTTCCCCAGGACCACCTAGGGCTCGCTCGCCTCCTGGCCAGTCGCCACGGATTGCCGGGATCAGGTGCGAAAGCGGGAGAGCCAGCCGTCGGCCTCCGGCACATCCTGTCCCTGCTCCAGCTCCCGGCGAAGGCGCTCCTGCTCCTGCCGGTCGCGTTCATCGGCTTCGGCCTGCCGCTCGACTGCGACGGCCCGGCCCTGGCAGTCCCCGCACAGGTGCGGGTGCGACGCAGGGTTTCGCCAGTTCGTCAACGACCCGGGACTGAAAGTCCCGGGCTTGCGCAACGGGCGCCACTGGCTGTGGTGCTGCGTTTGCGTCCTGACCCACGCCCGCTGTTCGGGGGTGGGTCTGGGGCGGTTGACTGCGCCCCGCGTCGCCACAACTCTTCCGCACGGTGACGGATGTTGCGGGAGCCGTTCCAGTCCGCATGTGCAACGACACCA
>NZ_JBSGTG010000084.1:0-7454 GCF_053607285.1 Streptomyces sp. NPDC055140
GCGCAGGGCGTCCAGCGTGCGCGCCCGGATCACGACTTCGAGTTCGGCGCGGTCCGGTACTGCGGTGGGCGCGTCACCCCCGTGCAGCAGCACGGCGTTGACGCGTACCGCGTCCTCGTCGCGGAAGGTGTCCCGCTGGGCGTCGATCGCGCTGATCGCCAGCGTCGCCGACTTCAGGGCGTTCACCCCGTGCCAGGGGGATGAACCGGCGTGGCTGGCCCGGCCGGTGAAGACGATCCGCTTCACCACCGAGCCGTTGTGGCTGTCCCCGACGCTGAGGCGGGCGGGCTGCCCCGACGTGTGGCACAGCATCGCCATGTCCACATCATCGAAGGCGCCCCGGGCGAGCAGGTCAGCCTTGCCGACCAGGTGCTTCAGCTCACCGGCCCGTACCCGCTCGCGTCGCCATTCCAGCTCCACGCTCTCCTCGGCCGGCACCGCGAGGAACACCATGTCCCCGTCCAGGTGCTGCCGGACGGCGGCCAGGCCGACCGCCGCACCGATCATCGACGCCACCTGGGCGTGGTGGCCGCAGGCGTGGGCGGCACCGGTCTCCGGGTCGGCGAGCGGGTGCCGGGGCAGCACCAGGGCGTCCAGTTCACCGAGCACGGCGACGGTGGGCCCCGGCGTACGCCCCGACATGCGCGCCTTCACCCCGGTGAGGGAGAGGCCGCTCTCGAAGGGGAGCCCGAGCTCTGCGAACCAGCCAGCCACCGTCGCGGCGGCCCGGTGCTCACGGAAACCGGTCTCCGGGTGGCGCTGCAGGTCCTCACTGAGGTCCAGCAACCGTTCCCGGCAGGCCTCGATCGCCGCGCGCGCCCGCTCCTTGAGCTGCACGGCCGGTACGGGGCCGGGTACGGAGGCAGTCACGCGGCAGTCACCGCGACGGCCGGGGCGGACTTCTTCTCCGACAGGTCCAGATGACGGCCGAGGCCGGCCCGGAACGCCTCCGGGGTCTGCGGGGTGACCAGCGCGCCGACGATTGCCAAGACGCAGCCGACACCGAGGAAGGAGAAGGCCACACCGTAGGAGAAGTGCTCGGCGAGGAAGCCCATCACGAACGGGGAGATGGCCCCGGCCAGTTGGCCGCCGAAGTTCACCATGCCGCCGCCGACACCCGCGTACTCGGGCGGCAGCATGCGTAGCGGCAGACCGAAGATCTGCATGTAGGCGAGGTACATCACGAGAGTCCCGCAGGTCTCCCACGCGATGAATTCGGTGGCCGACCCGGCGCGCACCATCATCACGAGCAGACCGGCCGTGACCAGCATGACGGGGATGACCACGCGACGGTGGTTGCCCTGGAAGAAGCGGTCGAAGAGGTAGCCGCCGACCATCATGCTGATCGCCGCGGCGACCCACGGGACACCGGACATCAGGCCGACGCCGGTGAGCGAGACGTGCTTGTTCTCGCGCAGGTAGGACGGCACCCAGGAGACCAGGCCCCAGCCGATGATGTTGAACCCGCAGAACATCAGGGTGAAGCGCCACATCATCGAGGACTTGAGCAGTCCCATCGCCTGCCGCAGCGACACCTGGGCGACCGGCTCCGGGGCGGTCTTCTTCCCGGACGCGGCGGCCAGCTCCTCGGTCGTCAGCGGCTTGGGCATCCCCTTCCACAGCACGAACACGATCATCAGGCCGAGGATGGACACCGCCCAGAACGCCCCGCGCCAGCCGAAGGCGACGATGAGCGGCGCGGCGACGATGGGGGCGATCGCGGAGCCCAGCGGGTTGGACGCGGACATGATGCCGTTGGCGGTCAGCCGCTGCTTTGGGGTGGTGCGCTCGCTCAGCGCCTTGATGGATGCGGCCGGGTACATGCCCTGGAAGATGCCGAAGACGGCCCGGATCGCGATCATCGACGTCAGGCCCACGGCCAGTCCGCTGGTGGCGGTAAAGATCGTCCAGCCGCCGGCGGCCAGCAGCATGGTGCGGCGGGCCCCCTTGGTGTCGGCGAGGATGCCGCCGGGGATCTGCATCAGCGCGTAGGTGATGAAGAAGGCGGTGAGGATCAGGCCCTGCATCGTGGTGCTGAGGCCGAACTCGTCACCGATGTCAGGCAGGGCAAGGGTAATCACCAGCCGGTCGATGTAATCGATCAGCCAGGTCATGAAAAGCACGGCGACGGCGGCCACGGCCACTCGCTTGGCTGAGCGTGCCCTGGAGCTCTTGCCCTCTGTCATCTTCCACCTCCACGCAGATTCCGGTCGTTCACAACCCGGTACCGGTCGCCGGGTCGTGGTCAGTAGTGTGCAAACCCGGCGTACCCCCATGGCTTGTGGAGGGCGAAGAGGTTTTCGGGATTTTCTCGTGCTTGACAACAAGTACGTCCGGTCCGAGGGCGAAGAGCTGTACGGCGGCGTTCAAGCGCTCGTAAGGATCGCCCAGATCGAGCCCGGTCAGCTCACGGATACGACCCAACCGGTAACGCAGGGTGTTGGTGTGGACGTTCAGCTCCCGCGAGACCCTGGCGGTGTCCCCGAAGGCGTCCAGGTACACCGCCAGGGTCTCGGTGTACGCGGTGCCGCGCCGCTGATCGTGCGCGCGCAGCCGGTGCACGGGACCGTCCTGGAGCCGCCGGTCGGCGGTGACGGCCTCGCCCAGCAGCAGCAGGTTGGCCGTGCCGCGTACGTCCTCCAGGCAGGCGCTGCGGACCTCGCCGCGCCTGGCCAGGGCCCGTACCACCAGCTCCGCCTCCATCCGGCTGGCGGGCAGCTCCCCCAGGTGGGGCACGCAGGGCCCGATCCCGATACGCGGCCGGGCCCCGACGGCCTCCGCGACGGCGGCGCCGACCCCGTCCGCCGCCCGCCGCATCCCGTCCCGGTCGGCCGGACCCACCAGGGCGAGGACGACCCGGGAGGGCCCGGTGGTGGCCAGCGCGCGCCACCGGTAGCCGGCGAGATGGCGCAGCGCCTCCTCGCGGGCCCGGTACAGGTCGGCGGCACCGAGACGGGCGTCGTGCGAGGACAGGTCCGCGATCATCACGGAGACCGGCGTGCCGGGTTCGACGGCCAGATGGGACGCGGCCAGGCGCGGGTCGACGTCCCCGAGCAGGGCCCGGCCGAACAGTTCCTCGTCCAGCCGGCGCCGGGCCACCTCTTCCTGGTCGAGGCCGAGCAGCACACCGACAGCGACCGTCGCGGCTTCCGCGAGCAGCACAGTGGCGTTCCCGGCCAGCGGTTCGGCGCCCTCGGCCACCCAGATCGAGCCGAGGTTCTCCGTCCCGGCGCGCACCGCCGCCGCGAGCCTGCGTCCCGCGCCCATCTCGGGCACGGCCGCCACGTCGACCACCTCGGAGCCGGACCAGAGACGCCGGTAGACACCGAGTTCGACCAGCCGGGCCCGGTACCCGACCGGGCCGTGCTGGTCGAGCACGGCCGCCCGGCGCATCTCGTCGTCCCCGGGGCCCAGGCGGGAGGCGGCGAGCAGTTCCTGACCGGGCGTGAAGATCATCACCGAGCCGTTGACGAGCCGGGAGAGGGAGTTGGCGAGGCTCACCAGGTCGTGCCGGCGGCCGAACATCGCGGCCCGCCCGGTCCCGGGGCCCATGCGTACGGCCAGCAGGGCGCGCAGCCGTCCGATCAGGTCGGTCCAGTCCTGGTCGGCCGCCAGGGCCAGGACTGCCACCCCGTGCTCCGTACCGAGAGCGCCCGCGTCGCGGAGCCCCGTACCGTCCCCGCCGTTCTTGACGATCACCGCGCTCGCGCCGCTCCCGGCCGCCGCGCGGATCAGTTCCCGCGCCTCGCCGCCGGTCCCGATGCCCAGCAGCAGTCCCCCGGGCCGGTCCGGTCCGCTGTGGCCCGGACCAGCCGGGCCCTCGTGTACGGCCAGGGTGCGGACGGGTACTCCCAGACCGTGCGGGGCGGCCCACATGGCGACGGTTCCGGGGCCCAGGCAGTCCACCACGGTGGCCAGGGTCACAGGGGCGTCGGCACTCGTCTGCCCGGCAGCGCCGGAGTTCTCCGGGTTGTGGTCAGACACGGCCGATCAGCTCCAAAACTTGGGGGGTCGCACAAACCATCGCATGCCGCGGCGGGGCAATCATGCAGAGGCGTATCCCCACGGAAGCCGCGCCAAAGGAGTCCCGCCGTGCCCGCACCCCATGCCCTCGATCCGCGTGATCTGCTCCACCGGCTCACCGCCGAGACCCCGTCCATGATCGCGGATCTGGAACGGCTGGTGGCCGCCGAGTCGCCGTCCTCGGACGGGGATGCCCTGAGTGCGTGCCGTGACGTCCTGGCCGAGATCGGCACCCGTCTCCTCGGCACCGCCCCCTCGGTCCTGCCGGACGACCCCACCGACGGGCGCCCCGGCGGGCTGCTGTGGCGCTTGGGCCCGGCCGACGCGCAACCCGTACTGCTGGTGGGGCACTTCGACACGGTGTGGCCGCGCAATACACTGCAGCGCCGCCCGTTCCGGGTTGACGGCGCCCGGGCGACGGGCCCCGGCGTCTTCGACATGAAGGCCGGCCTGATCCAGGGCCTGTACGGTGTGGCGCGGCTGCGCGAGATGTCCGGCGAGGACCCCTCCGTCGCGTTCCTGGTGACCGCCGACGAGGAGATCGGCTCCCCGGCCGGCGGCCGCGTCGTGACCGAGTGGGCGCGCAAGTCCCGTGCGGCGCTGGTGCTGGAGGGCGCGGCGGACGACGGCGCGCTGAAGCACGCCCGCAAGGGCTGGTCGTTCTACGACATCCGCGTTGAGGGTGTCGCCGCGCACGCGGGCCTGGAACCCAGCAAGGGCCGCAACGCCCTGACCGACCTCGCCCGGATCGTCGTCGCGCTGGAGTCCCTCGCCGCGGACGACGACCGGATCACCGTCACACCGACGATGGCCCACGCGGGCACGACACAGAACACCGTTCCCGACCGCGCTTACGTCACCGTCGACGTCCGCGTCCCCGATGTCGTGGCCCAGAAAGAGATCGACGCCGAACTGCGCCGTCTCGTGGCCGAAACAGCGCAGCTCCCGTACGAGATCACGGGCGGCCCCAACCGCCCGCCCCTGGAGGAGGCCTCAGCCACGGACCTGCTGGAGACGGCCCGTATCTGCGCCGACGACCTGGGCCTGGACTGGCCCGGCTCGGCGGCGGTGGGCGGCATCTCCGACGGCAACCTGTGCGCGGCGGCGGGCACCCCCACCCTGGACGGCCTCGGCGCCGTGGGCGGCGGACCGCACGCTGAGCACGAGTGGGTCGACGTGAGCTGCATGGCGGAGCGGGCGGCCCTGGTCGGGCGGATGGTGGGGAGCCTGCCGGAGGAGTGAGCCCTGGGCGGGTGCGGGTTACGGGCCCGTACGGTCTCCGGTGTAATTGATGATCGCGGCAGCACCTGACCGGCGTAGACGAGATGATCCTCTCGCTGTCCGCGAAGGGCCTCACGCACGGCGAGATCTCCGCGCATCTGGCCGAGGTCTACGGCGCGAACGTGTCCAAGACGACCATCACCGCGATCACCGGCAAGGTGATGGACGGCATGGCGGAATGGCCGAGTCGGCCGCTCGACCGCGTCTACCCCCTTTTGCACCGGCATGAAGTAGTTCAAGTACGTACCGCCGGAGGAGGAGTTGCACACCGTCTCGTCAGTGCCGCCGGAGAGCAGGCCCAGGGCCGTTGAACCGTTGAGTGCTGGCCCTCCGCTGTCGCCGCCTAGAGCGCAGACGTTCGACTCGAACAGGCCCTCCACCTGGGCGCCCCCGATGTTGACCGTTATACGCGGGTTGGTGACGCTGCCCGTCGTATCTTGACTGGAGACTCCGATCCGGTCGCTCCACGCATGCGCGGCGGCGTTCGGTGTTGCGGCGGAGTCTGCCGAAGTTGTTCATCCACGAGTTCGTGCGCTCTACCACCCAGCGGCCGTCAGTCTGGATCGGGCTCTGTGGACGGCGGATCGGGTTTTAGTCGGTGATGTACCAATTGCTCTTAAGGTACTCCAGGGTGCTGCTGCCGAGCTCGCTCTCGGAGAAGGTGACGGAGGCCCTGATCGCTTCGGTTGGGATCTCGACCTTGTCGGGGGCCAGCACAGCGACGCGCTGCGGGTCGACCGTCGCGGTTCGCAGGGCCTTCTTCTGCGCAGGCGAGATCATCTGGAACGTGACGACGAACGTAGACGTGCACGGGCCGAACCCCTGGTCCTCTGCTTGCTTCGCGGCGGGCCCGGCCACTTCGCAGACGGTGTTGATGTCCTCACGGCCCACAGCATGGAGGTACTGCTCGTACCGCTGGATCGCGCCCTCCTTCGTCCTGGGCGCGGGCTGGTCCCCGGTCGGCTCGGCCGACGGCTTCTCGGTCCGAGGGGACGAGGACGGCGTGGCCGACGGTTCTTCGGGCCGTGCCGATTCGGACGACTGCGAAGGCTTCGCGGCCGTGGAGGTGTCTTCTTCCGACTTCTCCGGACCGCACGCGCACGCCGCCAGCGCCACGCAAGTCGATACCGCCACGCTCACCAGTGTCCGAACTCGCATCCAGTCCCCCTCGGCAACAGTCGGCAGCAAAGGAGGACACGCGAGATCTGGGGGAACGGTTCCTGAGCCGGTCCGTATGACATTCGATCGTGGTCGCCCCAGTTGGCACCGAGTCGTTTCACGTCAGGAACTCCGAGCAGAGCCAGAATTCGGGATCGGCATGAACGTCCTCGGCCCGTTCCGCGGTTTGTCCGGCGGCCGTCGTACTGCTCGTACAGCGTCTTCTCGCCCGCCGAACCCGAGCCAGACGACGGACAGTCCCTGCGGGTTCCAGTCCTGCGGGTTGAGGGCGGGCGGCCACCGCGGTCGTCGCCGGTCGACCCGGCCGTGATCAACAGCGGTACAACCCTGTCCCCTTCAAGATCGTCTGCTTGTCGAGGAGTTGGACCGTCCGGCTCCCCGACATTCTTGGGGGATGCAATGCACAGAGTCTCCGTCGGCCGCGCCCTGTGGCTGGGAGCGTGCGGTGCCGCGGTCGCGGGCCTGTTCGTGATCGGCCTGGGAGCTGGGACTGCAGCGGCCTCCGACACGCTGTGGATCCAGTCGCCGTACGAGCTGAACGTGCCGCTCGGCGTCGATGGCGGCGAGGCCCCGGCCCGCTCGCTCGACCTCGGGCTCTACCACGACAACAGTAACGTCTCGGTCACCGACGGGCGGGTGTACCGGCAATGGCCGGCCGCCTGCATGGTCGCTTCTGTCGTCATGCATCGGAACCTACCTGGGAGGACTGACAGTTGAGCCCGCTTGCTCTTTGCGGTGTCCCTCGCCAGCGGTTTCGGTGTACGCCGATCCGCCCTGGCGGCGAATCCGCTTTCCCTGCGCCGCTCACGCGGGAGGTTCATTTCCTCCCCCGGCTAAAGCCGGGGGTATCCACGAAGGAAAAACGATGAACATCACCTGGACCGACCGCCCGAGGTACAGCGCATCGCTCCGACGCCGACGCCGACGGTGACCGGCCGCACCGAGCTGTGGCGCGAGCAACTATTCCTGGC
>NZ_JBSGTG010000085.1:0-7223 GCF_053607285.1 Streptomyces sp. NPDC055140
CGTCCATGTGCTGCCGGAGCACGTCTGGGCGAGGGCGGGCACGCAGACCAGCAGCCTCATGCTGACCAGCCCGCGCCCCGCGTCCCCCAACAGCAGCGGGCTGCTGCGGCGCACGGAGGCCGAGCCGGGCGAGAGTGCCGGGCCGGGCGTCGAGCTGGAATTCGGCGACGGTGTGCGGCGGGAGCTGCTCTCGGACGGGACGCGCGGCGAGACGGCCCGCGCGCTGATGCTCGCCTTGGACCATTTGGCGGTCGCCTACCGGCGTATGGGGAAGGCGTCGCTCTTCTGCGTGAGCCGGATCGCGCGCGGAGTGTCTCCACGGAGGGTTTACGGCCATGGATTTCGTCTTTTCTGCCCGCTTTCGCAGCCATGGCGGGACCGCACGCCACGGCCGCCAGGGAGCTTGAGGCGCGTCTCGACGAACCTACATCTCCGGTGGCCACAGCCTCGGGAGAACCCCGTCAGTCAGGCGGTGGGACCGAGCCCACCGCCCCGCCAGACACCGTCGTCGGCCGCCAGGCCGCGACTGTCGAGACCGGAGGACTTATGTCGACCGACCGCACGTCCATCCTGATCCTGGCTCTGCTCTGTGCTGCTGTGGCGGGGATCGCTGTCACCGTCCGGCCGTCGCTGGTCGTCCCCATCGGCGTCGCGGCGACCGTCTTTGCGGCAGCCGCGCTCGCGCTGAAGCTCTGACCGTGCGGACCGCACTTGCTGAGGCGCACGGCCGGGGCACTTCGGGCTGCTCACTTCGGGCTGCTCCGGCCGGCCGTGACGCCGCCCGTACGATGATCACGTGACAACCCGCGTGCTCTTGGCTCCGGCCCCCAGGCCGCGCGCACCATCCGCGCCTGGCAGGCCGACCTGATCGACGCCCTGCCAGGCATCCGCCTCCCGGACGTTGCCGAGCTGCGCGCCCGGGGCGTGGTCGCAGGCCCCACAGAGACAGCGCCGGCCCCGCGGCGAACCCTCGGAGCCGGCGGCCATGCCGACGAGGAGCCCCCCGCCTGAGGTGACGGTCCCTGGGCGGGTGAGTATCGCTCGGCGAGTGTTGATCACTTCTGAGCCTGCTGGCTAGGTTGGCCGGCATGACTGACCCCAGAGCCCTCGCTTGGCCACCTGCTCCGATCAAGACCGAGCGGCTCGTACTGCGCGAGTGCGAAGCCCGGGATCGTCCGGCGGTCATCGAGCTCAACGCCTCGCCAGAGGTGGGCACCTACCTCGGTGGCCCTCAACCGCGTGCCGAGCTCGAACGCACGGTGCCCGAGGTACCCGGGCAGCGCCCTGGCTTTTTCGTGATCGATCTTGACGGGGTGATGATCGGCACGATCATGCTCGGTCCGCACGCAGAGGGTTTGGGGCACGTCCGTGCGGACGTCGGGAAGACCGAGCTCGGTTACCTGCTTCTGCCGCAGGCGTGGGGACACGGGTACGCCACCGAGGCGTGCGCAGCGGCACTCGACTGGTTCGCCGACGCGCTTCCCGGCGAGGCGGTGGTGCTGCGCACCCAGACCGCCAACGAGCGCTCGATGCGCCTGGCGGCAAAGCTGGGGTTCACCGAGGTGGAGCGGTACGAGGACTACGGCGCCGAGCAGTGGTTCGGCGTGTGGAGGTCGGTCACGCCGTCCGATTGAGCTCGTGCTCGACAACGCGGGTCCGCAACTCGACAGCACCGCTGCGACGGAGCCCAACGCTGTTGAAACCCGTGAACACCTCACCAGACGGAGACGGCCGAATGCCTCCCGAAGCGCTGTCCGTTCTCGTGGACGAAGCCAGTCAGGGCCCGCAGGCGCGTTGGGCCTGGGAGGCGGTCATGACGCGCTTCGCGTGGGCGTCCTGGAGTGCCTGCAGCTCGGACTTGTCCGGGTGAGAGTCGTCGGCGATGCGGCGCTCCAGGTTCTTCTTGAGGGCGTTGTAGTCGTTCTCGGCGCTGTCGGCGGCGGTCATCGCCGTGGTGCACACGTCGCGCGTTGCGATGGGAGTGGTGTGGCCGGCGGGAGCGGCATGGGCCATCGGGGAGAGCGCGAGCACCATCAGGGCGCTGGCCGTGATCGACGGCAGTCGCGGGGACATCATGGGGGAGGGCCTTTCGGTGGCGGAGCCGGTCGGGTCAGGATGACAGCGTGACCAGCCGGGTGTGGTCCTGTGCGTCGACGCACGCCTGGTAGGGGTTGGGGTCGCCCGGCCGCTCCTGGCACTGCCACGTGGTGCCTGCCCTGCGGACCTGGACGGGTTGGGCCGCTGTGCCGTGCCAGGCCTTGGTGTAGGCGGCCGCCGCCTGCAGCGCGGCGCGGCAGGGCACGTTCCCGGTCGCCGACACCGCGAGCCCGGTGGCCCCATCCGTCCCGCAGTAGGCGGCCTTGGGGGCCGTGCCGGAATCGGCGAACGACTGGGCCGGAGCGGCGAGGCAGAAGACGGCGGCGCCCAAGAGGACCGCAATCCTTCTCATCCTGATCGAGTGCACGTCGATCCCTCCTCATTCCGATTTCTCTGGGTTGCCTGGGCTGTGCGCTGTCTGGAGCCGAGTACCTGGTCGTGCTCCGCGTAACCGTCTCACTGCGTACCGGCATCCTGGGTGACCGCGGTCACCGCGTCGCCCGTGGGGCGGGGAGATCGGGATCGGGTCGATGGCGGGCTGGTCGTCCGGGGTCGGGTTCGGAGTCGGGTTGACCGTGGGCTGGGCGTCGTGCACGTCCTGGCGTCCGCCCCCGTGAAGGCATGTCCGGCCACGGCCGCTGCCCCGGCCCCGCGACCGGACCGCGCCCAGTGTGTGCCCCGCCCATCGGACGGCTACCGCCGAGCCCTCGAAGCGCATCGCCGGGCCGCGCCGCCGTCCCGGGTGGACCCGGCCATCGCGGAGGCAGTCGAGCGGCAGACCACCGCGATGCGCGAGCTCAGCCGTCGAGCGTTCCCCGAACCCGAAACCGTGCCAGACGATGCGCCGGCCGCGATCGAGGCGGCCCGCGTCCAGCGCCGCCGCCAGGGCGCGGCGACCGAGGCCGCCGCCCTTCGCCGGGCCCGTGCCGAACGGTCGGGAACACCGTCTCCCGTGACCGTTCCCCGGTCGTTGGGGAGGACGGCGTAAGTGACGCGGAGGTGATCTAGCGGCCGAGGGCCTGTCGCACCGTCAGGTTCTGTACTTCCGCAGCCGGTACAGCTCCCAGCACGACAACACCGTCACCGACACCGGGGCGCCGAGCAGGCACGATCCGGGCAACGACGGGAACCTCGGCGTTCGCGTTGCTGATCACGTCGACGGCGGCCGTCACCCACACCAGCAAGGTGGCGAGGGTCGGCGGCAGCACCTCGTGGATGTCGGCGGTGCGGAACACGTGCATGAGGCAGAGCGCGATCCCGTACAGGGCGAAGCCCACCGACCACACGCACAGGGTGAGTGGCCGCGCCGGTTGGCCGCCCTGCACGAGGCCAATCAGGCTTTGCGTATGGTCTCGTTGGGTGATCATCCACCGGAGGTCTCCCGCGGTCTGGCAGCAAGAGCCGCGTTCCGAGACACGGGACTGGTTCAGGCCCGGGAGCGCATAGTGCTCACCGCGTCAGAGCCCGTCGTACTGGGGCTGCGGGAGCGTTGGAGTCGGCACGGGTGACCGCCGCCGGATTCGCGCGCTCCTCGGCGCCCGTACAGCGCAACGTGCTCAGTGCACATGGCTGATTCAGCGGGCGCAGCAGGGGACAGCTGTGACGGGCCTACAGCACCCGGGTACTCGTAAACGATGCGTTTTAAGTCGGAGCTCCGGCGGCGGTGGCAGCCGCGCCATGCGCTGCTGGCGCTTCCGCTCTGCCTGATCGCGGTCGTCACGGTGGTCGACACCCTGGCGCCGCCCGACGTGCACCTTGGCCCCTTGCTGGTCGCCGCCCCGGCGGTCACGGCTGCTATCGGTGGTGCCCGGCTCGTGGCGGCGGTCGGTGCCCTCGCGGTGGTGACGCAACTGGTGATCGGCGTGGTCCGCCAGGGGTGGCCGCTCACACTCAACCACGAGATGCAGATCCTCTCTCTGGCCATCGTCACGGCGGTCATCGCGACCTTCTGCTACCTGCGCGAGCGTCGGCAGCGCGAACTGGCGCAGGTACGTTCGGTCTCCGAGGCGGCGCAGCGTGTCGTGCTGCGTCCTCTTCCCCGCCGCCTCGGCCCGCTGAAAGTGGCCTCCGTCTACCTGGCCGCTGAGGCCGAGGCCCATATCGGAGGCGACCTTTTTGCCGCCGCCCGCGTCGGCGAGGTGACTCGGATGATCATCGGCGATGTGCGAGGCAAGGGCCTGAGCTCTATCAGCGACGCAGCCCTCCTGCTCGGTGCTTTCCGTGAAGCAGCCCACCATCACGCCGATCTGGCCGGACTCACGCAGTATCTGGAGGGAAGCGTCACCCGTGACCTGGCCGAACTCACCGAGACCGACCAACGCGCCGAAGAGGACTTCATCACCGCTGCCGTCCTGGAGATCCCTGACCATGAGCCCGTGATCCATGTGATCAACTGTGGCCACCCACCGCCACTGCTCGTACGCGGTCAGCACGTCACGCCCCTCATGGCCGACCAGCCCGAAACCCCATTGGGCCTGGGCGAGTTCTCGACGCCCAGTTACACCCCCGACGTGTTCCCGCTGGCGGCCGACGACATCGTCCTCCTCTACACCGACGGCGTCATCGAGGCCCGTGACCAGGAAGGTACTTTCTACCCGCTCGCCGAACGGATCACCTCGTCGGCTGCGGGCGACCCCGAGACCCTCGTCCGGTGGATCCGGGACGACCTGCTCGCTCACAGCGGCGGCAGCCTGGGCGACGATGCCGCCATGATCGCGCTCCAGCGCGCCCCCACATCGCCGACCGCCTCCTCATCGTTCTGACTCGTCCGGTCCCGCATCGCGGTCTCATCACAGCTGGCGCGTGATCCGGCACTGGGGTTCCGCGGCCCAGTGGCCCGAAGACTCCGGCGGTTCGCGGCCCGCCGGACCACTGCGGGTTCTCCTCTGGTGTGAGGTGGGGCCTTGACCCAAGGCCGGGTACTTAGCGTTTTCGCAGGTTATGCAAGGGAGTTGCAGGATTCTCGACGCAGAGCAACGGAGCTCGTTGGTACAGGCAGTCGACCAAGACAGCTTGTCCCGAAGGAGCTCCGTTGCCCCGTCATTGTGTCCTGCCGTCTGCGCTGACGACTATCACCCGTACGGTCACTGTGGCCGCGGGCCGGTTCGCTCCCGGGCATCTGGGCGAGTTGACTGCCGTCGTGCCGTTCGAGCTCGTGGACACGGTCCTTGCGGAGACGAGGGCGGTACAGCGACGGCTGCGTGATCTGCCGTCGCGGGTCGGGGTCTACTTCCTGCTGGCGATGTGCCTGTTCCCCGAGGTCGGCTACCGCCTCGTCTGGGACAAGCTGACCGCGGGTCTGTCCGGGATGCCGGTGGTCTGTCCGTCGGCGAAGGCGTTGCGCGACCTGCGCCGGCGGATCGGCAGCGCCCCGGTGCGGGCGTTGTTCGAGGTGCTGGCCGGGTTGCTGGCTCGGCCGACGACGCCAGGGGCGCGTTTCGGCCCCTACCGGTTGGTGTCGTTCGACGGCTGCAGTTCGCTGAGAGTCCCCGATTCCGAGCGGAACCGGGCCTGGCTGGGCAGGACTTCGCATCATGGCTATCCGACGCTGGAGTTGATGACTCTGATCGAGACCGGCACCCGGGCCCTGGTCGGCGCGGTGTTCGGCCCCACCGCCGAGGGCGAGACGAGTTACGCCAGCCGGCTGCTGCACCTGCTGCGGCCGGACATGCTGGTGCTGTGGGACAAGGGATTCGACGGCAACGCCTTCCTCGCGGCGGTCACCGACACCGGCGCCCAGGTCCTGGGCCGGCTCCGCAGCAACCGGCGCACGCCGGTCCTCACCCTCCTCGTCGACGGCTCCTACCTGTCGGTGATCGGCACCGTGAAAGTGCGGGTCATCGACGCACAGATCGCTGTGACCTGCGCGGACGGCACATCCTTCACCGGGTCCTACCGACTGGTCACGACCCTGACCGACGCCCGCCGCTACCCGGCCACCGCGCTGGTGGGTCTCTATCACCAGCGGTGGGAACATGAATCGGCGTACTACGCGCTCCGCCACACGATCATGAACGGCCGCAACCTGCGCTCGGGCGACCCGGCAGGCATCGAGCAGGAGATGTGGTCCCTGCTCACGCTCTATCAGGCCCTACGCACCGTGATGGTCGACGCCGCCGAGTCCCTCCCCGGCACCGACCCGGACCGCTGCTGTTTCAGCATCGCGCTCCACACCGCCCGCGACCAGGTGATCCAGGCCACCGGCATCATCCCCGCGGACACGAATCGGGACACCCTCCTCGGGACGATCGGCCGCCGGATCCTCACTGGCCTGCTCCCGCCCCGCCGGCAACGGGTCAGCACCCGCAAGGTCAAGTCACCGATGTCGCGCTACAGCGAGCGCCACGCCGACAGCCGCCCCGACACCAGCCGCACCGTTACCCGCCTCGACGTCACCGTCCTCGAACCCGTGGATCAGTCACCCGCGCTGCCCACGGCCTCCCGGGACGACCGGCACGCTACCCCTGCGGCGCGGCGCCGACACCGCATCCTGGCACTGCTCCAGGAAGACCCCACGCGTCTCTGGCAACCCCGTGAAATCGCTGCCCACTTCGGCGACATCACCCTGGAGACCATGTACAGACAACTGAATCGGTGGGCCGCCAGTCGACTCATCCACAAGCTCGGCCCCGGCCTCTACGCCGCAACACCATGGTCCCCAGCCTCACTTGCGTGACCTGCGAAAACGCTAACTACCCGGCCTTGGGCCTTGACCCCGCGTCCTGGACACGGGCTTATGCGGCTTCGGCCAGCGTAGTTGATGTTGTTGCGCTGGCCGTCTCGTAGGTGATGGGACTGCGGTGTCCGAGGCGGGAGTGTCGCCGTCGGGTGTTGTATCGGTGGAGCCAGCGGAACGCGTCGAGACGGGCCTCACGCTCGCTTGACCAGCCCTTTCGGCCCTTCAATGTCTCCCTTTTGAAGGTCGCGTTGAAGCTCTCCGCGGCGGCGTTGTCCGCCGAGCTGCCCACCGCGCTCATGCTCTGGAGCACGCCCGCCTCGCGGCAGGCGTCGGCGAAGGCCCGACTCGTATATTGGGCGAGTTCAACCAGTCGTTGCAACACCGGGCTGTTGCAGCGAGCGTAGCTGCTCTTCGAAGACCTCGGCCGGCGTCCGCCAACCGAGGACCT
>NZ_JBSGTG010000086.1:0-7184 GCF_053607285.1 Streptomyces sp. NPDC055140
GGGGCGGCGACGATTCCACCAGTCACCGGGTTCGTCAGCGCCTTGAGCGTGATCAGTGAGCGGATCACGGCGTCGCGGTATGGGCCGCTGTAGGTGCACTGGGCGACCCAGTCCGTCCAGAACTTCTCGGTGGTCTGCAGTGCCTGGTCAGGGTCGAGTAGGGCGGGTGCGGCGTCGTAGGAGGGCTGCCAGCTCAGCGTGAACGCGACGCGTTCGCCTGCGGTGAGGGTGATGTCCGAGCGGGTGGTGAGTGCCTCGCCGTGGGTCTCGGCGTTGGTGTCCAGCCACACGGAGTCGGGGCCGGCGGCCGCGCGGGTCCGCCCGTCGTCGGTCTTGTAGACCCAGGGCACGACCTTGCCGTAGCTGAAGCGCAGACACAGAGTGGAGGCGGCGGTAACGCTGCCCGTGACAGCTTCAACAATCCGGAGCAGTCGCGGCGTTCCACCGCGCGGGGGCATGAAGTCGGTGACCCTGAGTGTGCCGGTCTGGGTGTCCCACTCCGATTCCAGGATCAGCGAGTCGCCACGGTAGTGGCGCCGGTCGGCGGGCGGAGGGCTCGCGTCTGTTCCCGTCGTCGGGCCGATGCGCCAGAAGCCGTTGTCGGAGGTGCCGAGGAGACCGGCGAAGACAGCACTGGAGTCGAACCGGGGCAGGCAGAGCCAGTCGATGGCTCCGTCCCGGCCGACCAGTGCAGCCGTTTGTAAGTCGCCGACGAGTGCATAGTCCTCAATGCGACCAGCCATGAAAGTCCGTTCTGCGAGATTAGGTCCCGGCCTGCTAGGGCCGGATGGACCGTGTTGGATATGTGGTTGCGGTGCAGGTCGGTGCACGCGGGGGTGGCCGCTGGTGCTGCGGTCTTGAGAAGAACCCTGCGAAGGCCGGGTCAGTGCTTCAGCACGGTCGAGGCTCAGTGAGGGCCGGGGAGTTGGGCAGCCAGGATGACCACCGTCATGGCGAGTACGAAGGTCGCCACCCTGGCGAGGTTCTTGCCAGTCATGGCATCCTCACAGGCTCACGGCCGACGTCGAGCGGGGAGAAGAGGTCAGTGCACGGCCAGTTGGCGGCCCTCACCATGTTGTGCACGGTGGGGGTGTTGCTCAAGTCGAACGGCGGCGTCTTGGGCGTCCTTCGCATCGCGGTCATCCGCACACCGGACCCGGGACGTCTCCCGCGAGTACGGTGGGGCCCACGCGGGTCCGCAGTTTGGCCGTCGACAGCGTGGTTTCGTCGAGGGTGACGTCGCGCAGTTCCCGCATCAGGTGGCGGGCGACGACCCGGTGGATGGCGTCCTCTTCAAGCCGCACGACCTGGTCGAGCAGGGGCGGCTCGGTGGGCGAGTACACCGTGCCACGGACGCCGATGATCTTCGCCTGCCGTACCCGTACTGCGATGAACCCCCGCTGCAGGACGTGGCAGGCGTCCAAGGCGCGGAAGGCGTCCGTGCGGCACACCGCAGGGGTGGCGGTTGCGATGTCCCTGGGGAAGGTCAGGGTCGCGCGAGTTTCGGCGTCCACGTGCAGCAGCCACAGCACGCCCCGCTCATCGCGGTCCGGCTCGCCCTCGCACACCCCGCACTTCGGGCTTGCTTCCATCACCTCGCGCTGCCGCGCGGGATGGTGCTGGGCCATTTGGACAGGGCCGGTCGGTGATCCGCCCCATCGCTCCCACAGGACACCGTCGCTGTCGCGGTCCTTGGGACGTTCGTCTGCGTAGTAGACGTGCCCTTGTTCGTTGAAGAACACGTCGACGTCGCACATGAACTCATCCCCGCGGGGGGCAATGTAGAGACGGCTCCGCTGGGCCACCTGCAACGCAGTGGTGGCGGTACCGCCTGAGGCGGGCGGAAGGCTGGGGGGTTGCACGGGACTCTCCTGGGTCAGGAAGCGAGGATCCGCTTGCCGAGGGCATGCAGGGTGAGCTGAAGGAGCAGGGGAGCGGTGATGACGCGTTCGTAGGAGTGCCAGCGGATCCACCGGGCTTTGTCGTCGGCCGGGGGTGTGCCGGGCGGCGGCGGGAGCGTGATCGTGGAGCCGCCGCTCAGGTATCGGACATGGGCGGGCCAGCTCAGGTCGCCCGACTCCTGGGGAACGAAGAACACCCAGCCGTCCGCGAGCGCGGCGACGGCGCCCACCGGGTCGACCGGATGCCGGCCGATGGTGGCGATGGCGTCGTGAGCCAGGGATTCGGGCACGACGACGGCATCGAGGCCGTGGCCGACGGGGAAGCTGCCGCCACTGTGCAGCTGCAGAAGGTCGGCGAGTCCGGACTCGAGCGATAAGCCGCGAGCCCGGCGAGGGATCACCTCGGCCCCCTCGCAGAGACGGAGGGCATGGAGCGGTCTCCGGAGTGTCCAGGCCGAGGCGTTGCAGTAGATGGAAGCGGGCGTCGGCTGCAGGGTGTGGGGGTCGGGGATCACGGGCGGGCTCCGAGGACGGGGGGCGGGGAGGCGGGCAGGCGGAACAGCGCATGGCGGACGAGGTCCTTGAGGACGTCGAGCACAGACTGCCGATCGCGGGCGTCGCAGGCGACGACCGGAACGCTGCTATCCAGGTCCAAGGCGTCGCGGACCTCGTCGAGCAGGTAACGGGGAGCGCGGTCGAACAGGTTCACGGCGACGAGGAAGGGCAGTTGCTGGGCCTCGAAGTAAGCGACCACGGCGAAGGCGTCTTCCAGGCGGCGGGTGTCGACCAGAACCACGGCGCCGACCGCGCGATGGGAGAGGTCGTCCCAGATGGTGTTGAAGCGGTCCTGTCCGGGAGTGCCGAACAGCATCAGCACGATGTCTGCGCGTCCCGGGGCGGGGAGGGTGAGCCTCCCGAAATCCATGGCTACGGTCGTGGTCTTCTTGGACTCCACCCCCTCCAAGGCGTCGATGCCCTCGCTAGCCTGGGTTATCGCTTCCTCAGTGGAGAGGGGCTGTACCTCGCTGACCGCACCGACCAGGGTCGTCTTGCCGGTGCCGAAGCCTCCGGCCACAACGATCTTGACTTTGCGCAGGCCTGGGGTCGGGGGCTCAGAGGGCGCGTAGACCGACAAGGACGGCCTCCATGAGTTCTCGGTCAGGGCGACGGCCGGCGTCGCGTTCGGCGATGGCCAGGGCACGGACATGCAGCAGATCGGAGGCGAGGATCTTGGCGACCTGGACGGGCTGGCCCAAGTGTGCGGCGAGCTCAGCGACCGCCCGGGGCGTCGCACACAGCAGGCGGATCCGCTCGCCCTCCGGGCCGAGCTCGACGTCGGCCGGAGCCGGGCGGGCGGCCAGCAGAGTGTCCAGCTGCAGCGGGTACTCGGAGTGGGTGCGCCCGCCCGTGAGCGTGTAGGGCCGAAGCAGTGAACTGCCCGCCGGGACGGCCGCGTCCTGGTGAGGTCGGGCCACGTCACTGGACCGGCCGGTGAGTAACGGGGTCCGAAGCGCTTGGTGCGGTGCGGACAGGGTTGAGCAGATGTGCGCGCATCCTCTCGATCCACTGGATCATCTCGTAGCCGACCAAGCCCGCATCGGCCGCCGTGCTGGTGCGCACGGCCAGCAGCGCACCGACCATGTTGGGGACCTGCTCCGGGCCGTCCGCCCGCATGATGAACAGGGCGCCGGAGTCGTGTTCGATGGCAGTCTGCTGCACCTGGCCCGGCGCTTTCAGGAAGACCCCGCTCGCCAGGGACGCGAGCCCGCTGACCCCCGCGGCCAGCGTGTCGGCGTCCGTCACCGAGAGCCCATGGAACTCGGTGACCAAGCCGTCGGACGTGACGAGGACAGACGCGACTACGCCGGGGACGCGGTCGACGAAGTCCGCCAGCATCTGACCCAGGGCGCTCAACTTGTTGGTGTGCTGTGGCATGGAGATCTCCAGATGAAGGGGGGAGGGGCGGTCACTCGCCGGCCCGGCGATGCGGGGCCGCCTGCTGGGCTCCCGCGCGATACTGCGCCAGGAATCCGGCCGAGGGACCTCTGCTTGGCACGGGCGCAGCGGCGGGGCGGCCAGTTGTTTCACCGGGGGGCGTCTTGGCCGGGCGGCGGGGCAGGGGGGTCCGACCCTCGGTCGGAGTCTCCGCGGCATGCGGACGCGCGGCAGGTGCGTCACCCGAGACCGGCTGCGGTGCTCCCGCAGCCTGCGACCTCCCGTAATGGCCGTTTTGGAGGGAGAAGGGTGGTTGCCCCTCGTGTGGCACCGAGCACTTCGTCGGCGCGGGCCCACTCTGGTCCGGCGGAAGGGGAGCGGTCATCAGGACGGTGCGGGGGATGAGCGTAAAGGCGGTCACTCCGGGGCCATCATCGTTCACCTGCAACTGGACCCGGAGACCCCAGCGCTGGGCGAGCTGACCGGTGACAACCAACCCGATACGTCCTGCTCGTAGGTGGGCGTATACGTCCACGGTGTGCGGCGCGGCCAACTGCTCGTTCAGCTGGTACATCCGCGCGGGCTCTATGGACATGCCCTGGTCGCGGACGGCAATCAGCAGGCCGTCCTGCTGCTCGGTGGCAATCAACTGCACCTTGGTCCGGGAGTCGGAGAACCGGATCGCGTTCTCCAGCAGTTCGGCCAGCAGGTGGACGACGCTGGGGCCCACATGCCTGGGGAAGGCGAGCGTGTCCGGTGGTGTTGTGACCCGAACCCGGTCGTACCGCTCGACCTCCTCGACCGCCTGACGGAGCGCGGTGGCCACCGACAGGGGCTCGCGAGGGCGACCGGCGAGGCCTTGACCACCGAGGATCGCAATGTTCTCCGTCGACCTCCGCAATTGGGTTACCAGATGGTCGACACGGAACAAGCCGTCGAGGATGTCGGGGTCCTCGACGCTGTTCTCCGCCTCGTCGAGGGCCTCCAGAGCTCGGCTCACCAGTGTGTTCTGCCGCTGGGCAATGGTCCGCAGCAGATCCGTCTGCGCGCGCTGCCCGAGCACGCCCTGCTGCTGGAGATGTGCTGCACGGCCGATGGCCTGGTCCACCTCGGCGCGAGCGAGGCAAAGCTGCTGCTCCACGGCGAGTGCCGGGTCGGCGCTCAGCGAACCTGTGAACTCCGGAAGGGCTGCCGGCACGTCGTTGAGGACGCCCTTCTCCACCCGCTCCAGGGCTGCACTGATCGCGGTGCGCAGGTCTGCGACGCCGCTCACTGCGTTCTCCAGCCCTGCGTCGGAGCCCTCAAGGGCGGCATCGGCGCGACGAACGCCGTCCCACGTGAACCCGATCCAGGCCACAGCGGCGCTGGGCACGGCCACGGAGAGAGGGACGTGCGCGGCCTGGTGTGCAGCCCAGGCGGCGCACGCCGCGACGCCGGTTCCCAGCATCGGTCGCAGGGCCAGCCCTCGAAGCGAAGCCTGAGTCAACGGCGCCGATCCGGCTGCGCGGCGCCGGAGTTGAGTCGGGCGGCGGTGGTCAGACATGCGCTACCTCACGGCTGCGCGCCCAGCGGGCGTCGGCGGGTGGCAGGGGGAATCGGTGGGCGAGGGGCCACCAGCCGCGCGGCATCCGCAGCTTTGCAGGGCGAGCGCCTTCGGAGCGGACATGGACGAGTAGGTCCTGGACGCTCTCGGCGGCCATCACCAGGTGGATCCGCGATTCCATGTGGCCAAGGGGGCGGGGCAGCCGGCCCACACGCCGCGCCCGGCTGAACCTCACATCCGCCTCGGCGTCGGCGCTGACAGCCCGGAGAAGGCCCTCGAGATGGTCGGAGAACCGAATGAGGAGCTGATCGACCTCGGACTGCTGGGCCGGGAGCGGCCGGTCGTCGCCGAGTACCAGGTGGACGTCGCGCTCCGCGTTGATGACGAGCGAGCGGGCGTTCAGGACGGACTCTTTGCCCGCCGTGCGCGTCCACCACCAGGAGTAGGCCACCGTGGCGGGCCGAGCGCGCCGAGGGGCGGAGGTGGTGAGGGTCATCGGAACTCCCGGGGGACGGGGCAGCTGTTTCGGATGCGGAACGCATCTGGAACTAAGCGTGATCGCCTCGTCGTCGCAGCGGTACGCCAAAGCGTGGCCACCTCATGGCCATGTCGGGGGCCCTTCGACGTGCTCCCTGCCCTCCTTGTCACGTTCACCCGGGGTGCGAATAGGTAGAAAACGCCCATCGTTGAGTCCCTGCGCGGCGTGCTCAGGGCTTGGCCATCTCGTAGCCACCTTCCCTGAACCGCTTGACAGCATCGACCCAACTGCGTCGACCCAGAGAGGAGTTTGTGGGGTTTCAGGCGTCATGTCGCTTCCGACTTTTGCCTCATCCGAGGCGTCCCCGCCTCCAGACCATGCGCCGCAGTGGACCCGAGCACGATTTCCGAAGGCGATTCGGTGGCATCGACGACTACGCGGACAAGGACTGCCGGAAGCGTCGTCGAAGACACTCCTGGCTTCGACCCGGGTCCCGATCGAGCCCCCCGCGAAACCGATCCCGGTGAACTCCCCTCCGTACGTGCCTGATCGACGTTCCGCCACCTCCACGCCGGTGACGGCCCGTGTCGCGGCAAGCCCCTATCCCACGGAAGGCAGATCTCTTCCCCCTGGCAGTTCCAGCCGCGGTGCGTGGTCGACGGGACGCCTCAGCTCTCCCGGGGCCCACGAGCCGGATCTGCACAGGCGAGATGGCCACAACGTGGCCAGGGTTTGGCGTACCGGTGGAACGGCCCGTCGGCCAGGGTTGGTGGCGGGCCGGAATTCCGGCCCGCGCCACAAGGCGTCTCGAAACGCAAGGAGACGAAGGTGCCGCCGACAGCAGCCGAACTGATCCGGGAACTCACCCTGGGGCAACTGGTCGACCACCACGCCTTCGCACTCGCCTCGAAGGCGGAACCACTGACGTGGGCCCGCGAGACGGTCCGCAAGCTACTCAGAGACCGGACCGACCAGGGCCGGATAGACGACACGGTGCTGGTCGTCACTGAACTCCTCACCAACGCAATCCGGCACGCGGGCGGGCCTGTATCTCTCACCCTCGACCTCTACGAGAAGGGCGTCACCGTGGGCGTCGTTGACCGCGGAAGGGATACCACTGCCATTCCGACCGCTCCCGTCAGTTTTCTTGCCGGCCTGCAGGACGAGGCGGCGGCCACTATCGGCGGAGAGGACCTGCCCGAGACGGGCCGGGGCCTGTACCTGATCTCCGCGTTCGCCAACGGCTGGGGGGTCGCGCGCATCAGGGACGTGGACGGCAACACCTACGTGGACTATCTGCTCGCCTACGGCAGCGCCGTCCTGGGCC
>NZ_JBSGTG010000087.1:0-6792 GCF_053607285.1 Streptomyces sp. NPDC055140
CCGAACACCGGGCGTGGGACAGGACGCAAACGCAGCACCACAGCCAGTGGCGCCCGTTGTGCAAGCCCGGGACTTTCAGTCCCGGGTGGTTGACCAGTTCCAGAGCGGTGTCGCCGTCGCCTGCGATGTCGGCCGCGATCGCTTCCAGGCGTAGGCCATCGCGGATGGCTTCTGCCATGAAGGGCTCGTCCTCGACAATCAACACACGCATGCTATTGATGCTACGAGTCGGCACATATCGTCGGCGTATCGAAAACCGCATACGTGCCGACAACTCAATGTCGGCGCGGGTACTGGCTCCTACGAGAGTGCCGCGCACACGATCACCGCGGTCGAGCCCTCCCTGGCGATGCGCGCCCAGCGCCCGGCCGAACTCGCCACGGCCATCGACGCCGTGGCGGAGGGCCTCCCCTTCGCCGAAGGGCAGTTCGACGCGGCGATGACCCTCTTCAGCGTCCACCAGTGGTCCGACGTCGAGGCCGGGCTGCGCGAGATGCGACGCGTCACCCGCGGCCCGGTCGCCGTCCTGACCTGCGACCCCGCGCGCGTACGCGACTTCTGGCTCTACGAGTACGCCCCCGATGTCCTGGATACCGAAGCGCGCCGCTACCCGCCGCTGGACCAGCTCACGGCCGCGCTCGGCGGCACCACCACGATCCACCGTCCCCATCCCGCTGGACTGCACCGACGGCTTCAACGAGGCGTACTACGGCCGCCCCGAAATGCTTCTCGACCCCGCCGCCCGTCAAGCCTGCTCGGCCTGGAGCTTCGTCGACGACCGGACTCGCCAGGACTTCGACACCTCGCTGCGCCGCGCCCTCGGCTCGGGCACCTGGGACGAAGCGTTCGGTCACCTGCGCAACCGCCCGAGCTACAACGGGTCCCTTGTCCTGCTGCGCGCCACCCCGTGACCGCGGCAGCGACATCTCCCACAGGAAGGGGCGCAGGATGGACCCGCTCGCACGCCGCCAGATGATCGCCCACGTGCAGGTCGAGCGACAGCGATTGCTGCCGGAACATGAGCAAGCAACGCAGACCACCATCGAGATGCTCCGCGCCGGCACCGGCCACGCGAGCGACCCCCAACTGGTTCCGTACCTCAACCTCGCCTACCTGCTGGGCGTCAAAAGCACCTACGGCGATGACCAGTTGATGGCCCTGGCGCTGTCGGTGGCGAACTGGGCCACCACTGCCATCAACGACCTCGCCCACCACACCGGCCGCACCCCACAACAGATCATCGACCAGTACGAGACCGACATCATCGCCGACCAGGAAGACCTCACCTGACGCCGAGTCTGCTCGCCGTGAGTCCGGACACCGCACTGACCCGGACCTGGACCGGGTCGCACATCCACGTAGTGCCCGAGGCAGGCAAGCCGTCCCCGTCCATCACAGGGATCCGGCGCTCGCGGCCAACCGTCGCTTCAACAGCGCCTCACACAACCGTAGTTGACCGTCCAGCCACTCATCCTCCACGAAGCCCTGCGCGCCTCCAGTGCCGATGACCGGGTCGGATGAAAAGCCGTGGGTCGAAAGGCGGCGGGAAGGGGTTTGGTCCCACCGCGGTCGTCGGGCGGATCCGTGTACGGTGCGTCGGGTTCAGTCGGTGACTGAGCAGCCGTGCAGGAAGGCGCGACCGCCTCGCCGCCGGTCGGGCCCACGGTTCTCAGGCCTGTCGCCCTCCCACCTGTGGTGGTGGGGGAGCGGGGGCATTCGTGCAGCGTGGTGCAGCTATGCGATGGGGGTGGAGCGGATCGCGGAGATGTCGAACTGCAGCCGGACTTTCTCACTCACCATGGTGCCGCCGGCTTCGAGACGTTGGTTGTAGACGAGGCCCCATTGGGTGCGGTCGATGGTGGTGGTGGCGTCGAAGCCGGCTCGTTCGTAGCCGAAGGGGTCGAGTACGGAGCCGAGGTAGTCCAGTTGGAGTTCGACGGGGCGGGTGACTTGGCGGATGGTCAGGTCGCCCGTCATGCGGAAGGTCTCTCCGCCCTCGTGGGTGGTGGAAGTGCTGCGGAAGGTCATTTCCGGGTAGCGGCGGGCGTCGAAGAAGTCGGTGCCGATGAGGTGGGCGTCGCGCTGTTCGACGCCGGTGTCTACGCTGCCGACCCGGATGGTGATTTCGGCCCGGGATTGGGAGGGGCGGGCTCCGTCGAAGTACAGGGTGCTGTCGTAGTCGGCGAAGGCGCCGCGCACGGTCGTGACCATCGCGTGTCGTACGGAGAAGCCGATGCGGCTGTGCGGGCGGTCGATGGTCCATTGCCCGGTCAGTGCGCGAAGGGCCGGGTCGAGCGCGGCGCCGGTGGTGTCGGCGCCCGGGAAGGGCGTACGGGGGCCGGCAGCAGGCGTCGGCTCGATGGTCGCGCCCTGGCGACGGCTGAAGATACCCATGCGGTCGTAGCCTCCTCGAATGTGATTACTACGTGTTATCACGGGGTCGGGATGGGCTGGACAGCGAGATGGGTGGCCTCGTCCGAAATCTCTGCCGCGGCCTGCAAAGATGCACAGGATCGACCCAGGATCGTCATGAGTGTGAATGCACTGTCGGGCGATATGGCTTCACACAGAGTCACCGCATAGTTCGGTCACGTGGCGGCGTCGGCGTTCGTGGGGGACTCGGTGATCGGTCGGCGTAGGGAGAGGGAGCGGCGGGTGAGGGTCCCTGTGTACACCCCTCACGACACGGTCTCCAGGAACCGGGCCCGCATCGGTGTCCTGGCGGATGCCCCGCGCTCGACCGTGTCGAGAGGGGCCGCTCGCGGGTGGCGGGGCGAAGCCGGTGGGGTGAGGATGGCGCGGACGGGAGTCCCAGGAAGGCAGTGCGCGCATGGCGGAAGAAGTCGGAGGGACGGCGGGCGGGGCGTTCCTGGGCGGCTTCCCGATCGCCTTCGACCTGGGACAGGCCGCGTGCTTCACCTGCGAGGGGATCTCAGCGCTGCCCGCGGCCCCGTTCAGCGTCTTGAGCCACGCGGGCGCGCCGGCCGGAACGCGGGACACTTTCGTCAGCGTCAACAACGACACGATCTGCTCCGTCAACCTCGGCCTACGAGTCACCGGAGCCGGAGCCGGAGCCGGAGCCGGAGCAGGAGCAGGCGCGTTCCTGCCCATCCTGGGCATGTACCGATCGCGCCCCGAAGCCCTCGCCGGGCACGTACACCTGCCGCCCCTCAACACCGCTCAACCGGCCTGAAACAACCGGACAGGAGGGACGCACGTGGTTGACGCCGACCCCTACCTCGGCACGAGAGCATCGGACTCGGCCGTACTGGAAGCCTTGTTCACACAGGCACCGCTCGGCCTCTTCCTTCTCGACGAACAGCTGCGCGTGCGTCGCTACAACACATCGGCCCATGGCCTGCGCGGCATCACCGCCGAGCGGGTACTCGGGCGGACGTTCGGAGAGATCAGTTCGGGCCTCGACACCACGAAGCTCGCCGTCCTCGCTCGGGAAACCCTCCGCACGGGTCAGCCCGTGCTGCGGCACACCCTGAAGGGCACGCCGGCCGCTCGACCGGACGAGGACCTGACGGTCTCGGTATCGATTTTCCAGGTGGACGACGCGGCCGACGGGCAGCCCGGTGTGCTCATGGCGGTCGAGGACGTGACCGAACGCGAGGCGGCCCGGGCGCGGCTCGACCTCCTCTACGACACTCGCCGGACCGTCGGAACGACACTGGATGCGACGACGACGGCCCGCGAACTGGCAAGTGTGCTGGTGCCGGCCCTCGCCGACGCGGTGTCGGTGCACATCCTGGATGAGGTACTGCGAGGTGAGCCTCACCGTCGGGGACCGCTCGACGCCGGAGAGCCGCTGCGCCGGGCGGCCTTCCTGAACGGGCCCGACACACACGCCGACGAACGGGACACGATCCTCGAGACGCTGCCCCTCGCCACCGCCTTCACACGGAGCCTCGAGGAAGCCACGCCCCGCCTGGTCTCCCGGCTGGACGCCGAGGGAGTCTGGCCCCCCGAGCTGTCCGAGCACGCCCACGCACTCGCCACCGCGGGCATCCACTCGCTGATGGTGGTGCCCCTCGTCGTACACGATGCCGTGCTCGGCGTCGTCACGCTCTACCGCTCGGAGCGGCCCCAGCCGTACACGCAGCAGGATCTCGATCTGGCGGTGCAGGTCGCCTCCCGGGCTGCCCTCGGCATCGATCACGCGTCGAGCTACGCACGGGAGCGAAACACGGCAACGGCCCTCCAACGGCATTTGCTGCCGAGCCGTACGCCGGAACTGACGACCGTGGAGACGGCGCATCTGTACCTGCCTGTGAGGGCGGGCGGGGACTGGTTCGACGTGATCGAACTGTCCGGAGCCCGGGTCGGACTCGTCGTCGGCGACGTCGTCGGACACGGGATCGAGGTCGCGGCCATGATGGGGCGCCTCCGTACCGCCCTGCGCACGCTCGCCGAACTGGACCTGGAGCCGGACGAGTTGTTGACACATCTCGACGAGATCGCTGCCCGGCTGGCCAGTGAGAACGTCGACGGCGATGAGTTGGGCCACGATGACGACATCCCTACCGGCGGACGGGTCGCCACGTGCGCGTACGCCGTCTACGACCCGGTGAAGCGCCGGCTGACCCTCGCCTCCGCCGGGCACCCCGCCCCGCTGCTCGTCTCGCCGGAAGGAGAGGTCGCCACCGTGGAGGTCGACACGGGCCCCGCGCTCGGCACGGCCCACGGCACGTACGAGACAGCCACGTACAGCCTCGACGACGGCGCTGTCCTCTGCCTGTACACCAACGGACTGCTCGCGGGCAGTGACGAGGCGGCCGATACGCTCCGACGCGTTCTCACCCTCCAGGACCGCGCACTATCCGAGACGGCCGATGCCATCGCCTATGCCCTGGCCGACGATCAGGCCGAGGACGACGCCGTCCTGCTCCTGGCACGCGCCCGCGGCCTCTCGGATGACCAGGCGGTTCACTGGGACCTGCCGTCCTACCCCTGGGTGGTCGCCGCGGCGAGGTCTCTCGCCGGACGACAGCTGGCTGCCTGGGGGCTGGAGGACATCGCGTTCGAAACGGAACTGATCATCAGTGAGCTGGTGACGAACGCCATCCGGTACGGCGAGGGACCGGTGAGTCTCCGGCTCATCCGCGACCGGCACCTCACGTGCGAGGTCACCGACGGAAGCAACACCTCGCCACATATGCGCCGCGCCCACGACACCGAAGAGGGCGGCCGAGGGCTGTATCTCGTGATGAGCATGAGCCACCGCTGGGGCACGCGCTACGCCGCACGAGGCAAGACGGTCTGGTCGCAGCAGACCCTCCCCGGCCGGACCGATGAAGGGACTCCATCGCCACGGTGAAGCAGCCGACTGCCATGTAGCGCCGCACGGCTCACGGCCTCAGGGCGCCCGCATGATCGTCTTTCACCAAAGGAGGCAAGCGTGCCACCTCGCTACCGGGATTGATTTGCAGTGCATCGGGCTTCAGCCCGGTGGTGGAGCGCTCTGGAGATCGCGACGCGGGGCGTCGCGGCGTCCCTCCCTGCGGAGCAGGCAGGTGTGGTCCTGTGGACTGCCGGTGCGGAGCATCATGGCTCGTCTCCCGCCCGGCCTCCGCCCCACGCGTCCAACGATCATCGGCGGGCGCGATAGGCCGAACTTGAGCGCGAGCATCAAACGGGAGGACGATCGCGATCAGTTCCGATCTTCTGGGGCGGTGCCCCGGGAGGGCGCGCCTAGGGTGACGTTCATGCAGCTTCGGTACGCGTTCCGGCTCTACCCGGAACCGGGTCAACGCTCCGCGTTGGGCCGGGCGTTCGGGTGCGCGCGGGTCGTGTTCAACGACGCGGTGCGTGCCCGGAAGGACGCCCACGCGGCGAATCTGCCGTATCCGAAAGCCGCCGAGCTGTCCCAGACCCTGATCACCCAGGCCAAGCGGACCGTGGAGCGGTCTTGGCTGGGCGAGGTGTCCTCGGTGGTGCTCCAGCAGTCCCTGCGTGATGTGGAGGCCGCCTACCGGGCGTTCTTCGCCTCCCTCAAGGGCGAGCGTAAGGGTGCGAGGGTGGGTGCGCCGCGGTTCAAGTCGCGGAAGGATTCGAGGCAGTCGGTCCGGTTCACGGCCAACGCCCGCTGGTCCATCACCCCAACAGGCCGGCTGAATCTGCCGAAGATCGGTGAGGTGCGGGTGAAGTGGTCGCGCACCCTGGCCGTGGTGCCGTCCTCGGTCACGGTGATCAAGGACAGTGCGGGGCGGTATTTCGCGAGTTTTGTCATCGCCACCGCCCCGGCCGCCGCCACCGCCCCGGCCGCCGACGCCAGCCGGATGCCCGCCACCGATCAGGCCATCGGCATCGACTTGGGCCTGACCCACTTCGCGGTCCTGTCCGACGGCACGAAAATCGACTCCCCGCGCTTCCTGCGTCGGGCCGAGAAGAAACTCAGGAAGGCCGGACGGGAGCTGTCCCGCAAGCAGAAGGGCTCGAAGAACCGGGCCAGGGCCCGGCTCAAGGTCGCCCGCGCGCATGCGCAGGTCGCCGATGCACGCAAGGAGTTCCACCATCAGCTCTCCACCCGGTTGATCCGCGAGAACCAAGCGATCGCCGTGGAAGACCTGTCGGTCAGGGGCCTCGCGCGCGCCAAGCTGGCCAAGTCCGTCCATGACGCTGGCTGGTCACAGTTCGTGACCATGCTCGCCTACAAGGCAGCCCGCTACGGGCGGACCTTTATCAAGATCGATCGGTTCGAGCCCACCAGCCAGGTGTGCTCCACCTGCGGACACCACGACGGACCCAAACCCCTGCACGTCAGGGAGTGGACCTGCCCCGCCTGCG
>NZ_JBSGTG010000088.1:0-2047 GCF_053607285.1 Streptomyces sp. NPDC055140
CTCGACGCTGACCCGAGGCCCGCCGCTCCCGGCCAGGGCCTCTGCCTGGGCAGGGTGGTGGAGCCCGAAGAGCAGCTCGCCCTTGCTGAACAGGGCCGCGTCGTTCGAGGTGTTGTAGTACTTCTGGCTCTGGCGTTCCTTGGCCTGTTCTTCGGTCTCGCCGGGCCGGTCGATGCGACGCCCGCTGAAGCCGACGATGTCGCCGTGCTCGTCGTGGATCGGGAACACGATGCGGTCGTCGAAGGCGTCGATGAACGTGTCGCGCTTGCTGCGTGTGGCGAGGCCTGCGTGGAGGAGTTCGTCCTCGGTGAAGCCCTGGGCTGTGAGCTCGACGACCAGCAGGTCCCACCGGCGGGCACCGCGGTCGGAGGGCGCGTAGCCCAGGCCCCATTCCTGCTGTACCTCGGCGGGCAGCTTGCGCTCCTCGCTCAGGTAGGTGCGGGCCCGTTCCGCGTTCGGGTCGCTGTGCAGCCGCTCGGCGAAGATCTTGGCTGCCGCATTGTTGGCGGCGATCAGCCGATCACGCGGGACAGGTAGAACCGTGGTGCTCGCGGACCCCGGCAGTGGGCCCTGACCGGCCTTGGAGGTGTGCTCGAAATCAACGCGATAGGCGCTCAGTTGCCGCTCGGGGTGCCGCCGGAGTGCGTCGTTGAGGGAGGTACGGACCATGCCCGCGAGTTCGCGGTCACGCTCGGGGGTGCCGCTGGTCTCCAGAGTGATCACGATGGTGCGTGGAGCGGTGAGCACGCCCGTGGCATCCAGCGTGACGCCGCCATCGGACAGGGCGGTGCGGACCAGTGCCGTGATCTGAGCGACGGGGTCCGCCGGAGCCGCAGCATTCGGATCCGCGTCAGGCACCGCGATGGTCGGCTGACTGGTGTCTTCGGCCCTTGCTTGCTCGTTGGCTTCCGTATTTGGGGAGGAGGCTGCCGGTGCGGAGGTGGCTGCCGTCCGGGCCGGGGGCGTCGTTTGAACCTCCTGTTCAGAGGGTTGAGCAGGTACCGGCTCCGGCGCCGGTGGTGTGGTGGCCTGAGTATCCACGGCCTGCGGTCCTTCAGCGGTCCCGTCAGGTGCGGGAACTTGTGAGGTGTTCGGTTTCGCCACGGTGTCATTCGGCAAAGCAGGCTGGGCGGGCTCGGCCGCAGGGGCTGGCGAGTGCGTCGGAACCGGGGCCGGATGTTCCTGCTCCGCCGGGGCCGGCGCGGGTGTCGGTATGGTGCCGGACGCGTAGTCGAGGAGTGGGCGATTGCCGGTGTCGCTCCCGTTCAGCCACCCGTTCACTGCCGTCAGCAGGGTTTCTGCGGTGACCGTCGCCAGCTCATCCCCGCGGATGGAGACGGCCCGGGTGTCACCATCCGTGTCGGGCGGGGTGAGACCGAGGTGGAGCGCAGGCGCCTCTCCCTGGGTGACCATCGCGTACACCGGGCGGCCGTGGACGTGTGCGAACTGCTCGATGGTGGCGCCCCCGCTTGCCAGGTGGGTCTGGGCGTGGGCGAGCAAGCGCGGAGAGGCTTGCTTGTCCGTCAGATAGACCTCGCCGGCTAGCTCGAGGACGGGCAGTTGGATGTCGTCGTCCGCGTCCACCGCCATGGTGGCGGCCTCCTCTCCCGTCGCGGCCACCTCGACCGCGGCGCCTTCTGCCGGGGCGGGTTGCTGAGTGATCTGGATGTTGCGGTGCTGCAGGTACTGGCCGAGCTTCATCTCGCCGGCCTCGGTCGTCAGGACGAGGGCGATGAACTGGCCCTGGAATGCCTTGGTGCGGAGCTCGCGCAGGTGCCCGCGGTCGGTGCTGTGGGCGGCCTGGTCACGGATGCGTGCGGCCAGAGTCAGTTGCGTGCAACTGATGTGGTGGCCAAGGGTTTGAGCAAGGAGGGCGCGAGAGGAGTCGTCGTCGACGCGGGTCTGCAAGTCGAGCAGGTTCGTCAGTGCGGGCAGGCTGAGAGTGTTCGCTGCGCCCAGGGTGGCGGCGGCCTCTGCGGCTGCAGGGCTCTGGGCGAGCCACTGCTCTTGCTCGTCGAGTTCCCTCAGCAGGATTTCGTGGGCGGCT
>NZ_JBSGTG010000088.1:2057-6459 GCF_053607285.1 Streptomyces sp. NPDC055140
CGGCGTATGAGTCCGCGTCCGGGTAGGGCTCCACCGGCGGTGTGGCCAGCAGGACTTCGGCATTTTGGGATGAGACGGGGGCGGCCGGTTGCCCACCGGCGTCCGCGTCGGACGGTTCGCTGATCGCCACGCTGCCCTCCTCCTGTGGTGTAGCCGCTGTGTTGGGCATCGACACGTTCTCGCTCGCCGGGGCGGCAGGTTCCGGCGAGCCGCCGCGCGGCGTGACCGAGTCGTCGGCTGTCGGCACAGTGCGGACCTCCTGCCCCGAAGGGGTTGGTATCTCGCTGAGCCCGGCGGGCTTGGGGCCGTCTTGTGGCGCGGGAGCCGGAACTTGTTTGCGCGGGGCGATGGACTCGCGCGGGCTTGTGGGCGCGGCAGCAGGCTGTGTCGCCGCAGCCTCGCCAGCCGTCTGCTCCAAGGCGCCGGGCGGGGTGGGTGTCGACATGTCCCGGACCGGAGTCGGGCGCTCATCGTGCGGGGCGGGGGCGTCGCCCTCCGCGGTGTGAGCCACCACTGCCCGGCCCTTGGACGCCTTCGACGCGTTTGGTCCCGATGCCCGGTCGCCGGGTGCGTCCGCTGCGGGAGCCGGTGCGTCTGAGGCTGCGGCAGGCTGATCGGGGGCCTCCTGCTGTACCTGGGGAAGGCGGCGCGCTTCGGCGTCGGTGGCGGGAGCGATGCGGACATCCGCGAGCGAGATGGTGAACGCCTCGGCGAAGGCGCGGACTTCCTCGTTGCGCAGTGCTGCTTCGGCGAGCCGGCGTGCGTGTTCCCTCTGATCGAGGACAACAACGTCGCGGTGGTCGTAGTGGAGCCAGAGGCCGGAGAACTTCTCCAGTGCCACGGTCGTCAGGACCGTCCTGCCGTGCTCCTCCGTGACCTCGATGACCAACCGGGACGTCCCGAGCGTCCCGTTCTCGCGGTAGTCGTGGACCACGTCGCCGGGGTTGACCTGGCGTGGCGCTACGGCTCGGAGGCCGTCGGGCAGATTGGCCGTCCAGGCCGCAGGCGGCAGGGCGGATCCGTCGTCCTCGCGTACGGACACGAAACGGCTCTGCCGGAACGCGAAGAGAGCGCGGACCTCGTGGCCATCCTCACCGCGCAGGATTGGATCGGGGCCCTCGCCGATCACGCGGGTCGTGACGGTGTGGCCCTCGTCGTCGGTGTAGTCGACGAACTCGCCGACCCGGTAGTCACGTTCAAAGCGCCGCGCGGAGCGAACCGGCCCGTGCGGGGTGGGGTCTGGGGCAGGTGTGGGCGCGTCCTGCGCCGGCGGAGCGTCGACGGCCCTTCCGGCGCCGTGTGCGGCGGTGGGAGAGGCTTCGACCGCGGAGGGACGGGGCTCGATGGTCCGCCAGGTGTCCCGCAGATGGGCCCAGGCATCGACCTCGTCGCTCTCGCCCAGCGTGTACTTGTGCAGGGCCCGTGCCACGAAGCCGGCTGCATCAGCGACCTCCTCGGCTTCGGGGAAGTACGCGTGCGCGTATTGATGACGCAGGGTGAGCGGCTGCATGCCGCCCTTCCAGCCTGCGGCGTCCTCCAGGATGTGGACGATGGCCTGCCAGTCGAGGCCGATCTCCTCGGCGTGCGCACCGATGGCCTCGAGATAGGTGATGACGATGCCCCGGACGCGGTGGCGATAGGTGTCATCGGCCTGGATTCCGGCGGTGGTGCGCCAGACCTTGTCCATGGCCATCGGGTCGGTTCCGGCACCGCGGATGCGCTGCACGTAGTCCGCTGTCGCCGCGCGGCCCACGGCCTCGATGGCGGCGCGCAACTGGTGCACTGCCTGGGTCGCGTAGGCGTGGGCGACGGGGTCGGTGAGGCGTTCCAGTGCGGCGGCGGCATTCTCGTCGTACTGGGCAAGCGGGTACTGGCTGCGCCACACCCGCCGGTTGTTGTCCTCTGGGCCCGCTGCCAGTTCTTCCAGGTCACGGGCGGTGGACTGGGCGGCTCTGGCCCGGGCCGCGCTTGCCTTGTCCTTGGTCGCTTGGACCTCTGCCTCGGTAGCCGCACGGGATCGGCTGTCCCAGTTGGCGGGCAGAGGGCCCGCTGCGGGCGGCTGCAGGTGTTCCGGCTGCTCGTCGGCGACGGGAAGGTGGTCCAGGGGGGTGTAGTCGATCGGTGGAAGCACTGCGGGGTCGAGCGTCGAGGTGTCCCTGAGTCCGGTAGCCGGCAGCTTGATGTTGTGGTGGGAGAGCCAGCGGGTGCCGCGCTCGGACAAGGAAAGGTGCTGGCCTACACGTTCAGCCAGCCCGAGGTCCAGGAGGTCGGTGACGGCCTTCTGAGACGGGGCCTTCGCGATGGTGCAACGGGTGGGGGTCCGCTTCATGAATACGCCGTTGGCCTCGGTGATGTCGCCTCGGGCGATGTCGAAGAGGGCGCGGCTTGCTGCCTGGGTGAGCTTGGGGAACTTCGGCTCCCCCTCTGCAGGACCCGCTGGGACCGCGGCGCCGGGGTGCGCGTCGGGCTCGGCGGCCGCAGCCGTCGTGTTCGGCTCGAGGACAGTGAACAGCTCCCCCTGTTCCTGGCTTGGATCCGGGGGCATGCCGGTGCCCGCATCGTCCGGTGACGCGGTTTCGGCGGGCGTGGCGTCCGTGCGGGCCTCGGCCTGTGATGGGGGCGCGGCGAACGGGACCGGGACCGCGTCAGACGGCCTGGGATCGGTGGACGGGGTGTTCGGGAGCTCGGCGGGCTCCTCCTGCGCCGATGCCTGCGGTGCGAGCGGTTCAGCGCCGCGCTCTCGGCCTGCGGCTTCTGCGGGCGTGCCCTCGGGAGCGGTTGGTGCACCCGGTTGTTGGAGGCGCGGGGCTGCGAGTTCGACGCCGTTGGTCGCGGTTGCAGTTGTGGCGTCGACTTGGTGGGCCGCGAGCTCGGGGAGATGGGCGGTGATTCCGGCGTGCAGGGTGTACTCGCCGGGGTGGGCCCGGCGTACGCCGTCACGCAACTTGACTGGGTGGGTGAGTCGCTGGGCCTGGTCCTGGTGATCCTCCGGCCACCAGAAGCCCGGGATCAGCTCACCGCTCGCGCCGACAAAGGCGGTTCCGATGGCCTGGCTTCCGCCTCGGAGCGGCGGAAAGTAGCCGGCCACGTCCGGCGCGTAGTCCAGCTCGTCCTGATCGAAGGTGAACATCACCTCGTCGCCGGGCTGGAGGTCCGTCCGGTTCGTGGGGTGGATGAAGTCGAATTCCGAGAACCGGTACGAGGCGAGGTCTTCCATCCACCCGTACGCCTCAGACGTCTCCCGCAGAGTCCGTAGCCGGTGGTGGAAGCCGAGGGATTCATGGGTCTGGTTGCTCGTGATCCAGTTGTAGAAGAGGTCGCCTCCCGGGTGCCGGTAGGGGTGCTCGGCGCTGGGGAAGTCGTCGTCATCCCAGGGGAATGCCGTGCCGTTCTCATCGGTGAGGCGCTCCAGCAGCGCGGCGTAGCGCAGTGCGTGGCGGCGCGACTTTACTTCCCAGGGCACGATCGCGTCAGCGGAGCCGGGTGCGACCACATGCCAGCCCCGCCCCGCCGATCCGTGGATCAGCAAGCGTCCGCTCGGCACGATTTCCAGGCTCGGATCGGTCGCAAGCTCTCCGGCGTAGCGGGCCCGGCCTCGCAGCTCATGTCGGTCGATCCCGGCTGGGTCGTCTCCCGTGTCGGGCAGGGGGCGCCCCGCCTGGTCGACCTGGTGTGCGCGGACCTCGTCGATGCTGGCTAAGCGGGGGGCGGGCGGGTGCGGATCGGGAGTGGCGGTGGCGGCCTCTACGCGCGCGGCCATGTCAGCGAAGTGCGCCCACTGGGCGGGGCCTGCCAGCAGCTCGGCGACCGTGTCCAGCTCATCGGAAGCCACCGCCGCGAACTCGACCAGCACATCGGCGAAGTCACGCGCACTGTCGCCCTGCGGGTTGATCGGAGGGGAGGAGCAGACGATGGCGGTCAGCGCGTCACGCACCCGCTGCTTCGCGCGTGCGCCGGTCACCGCGTCCTCGGCCGTGTCGATGGCGTGCATGATGGCGTTCATCGCGACCCGGATGAACGGGTCGGTCCGCGAGGGTTCCAGGGTGAGCTGGAGAAGCTCGGCCGGATCGTGCTCCGCGGTGCGCAGCCGCTCGGTGCTGTAGGCACGGGCCCGTGTCGCAAGGTCGGTGACCTCATCGCGCATCGACTGGGCGGCTCTCGCCACTGCCGCGTGTGCGTCGGGCTGATTCTCGAGCTGCTGCAGTTGGTGGGCGAGGTTGTCGGTGAACTGGGCGTAGGGGTCATCCGGATCCAGCGCACGGCGCCGGTCGGACAGCGGGGGAAGGTCCCCATCCCGTGCGGCGAGGGCTTTGCCGTGTGCCGTGCGCCGATCCTCGTCCCAGACAAGATCCGGCAGCCGGGGCACCGGTGGGGCAGCTGGCGGAGCGATGCCGTCGCGGGC
>NZ_JBSGTG010000089.1:0-6241 GCF_053607285.1 Streptomyces sp. NPDC055140
GCCGGTGGCCGTTCATCTATGCGGGCACCATCCCGATGCCGGAGCAAACCCCCGGATCAGGTCGAACCCGTACACCACTTCCCTGGACGCAACCGTGCCAGAATCCGTCTTTGAACCCTTGATCAGGGCGAATCGGCTGAACGGCTGGTCCTCGTTGAGTGCCTGGCCAGCCTTTTCAGCCCGCCCCGAGTGGGCCCTTGCGTCACCTTCGCCAGAACAGGTGGTGCGTCACGCCGCTCGGGCTGGGCACGACCTCCAGGTGAAACCGGTCGAGCAGCTCATCTGGGGACACCCAGAGTCGTAGTCCGGACCCGAGCTTTACTGGCGAGACCGCCACATGCATGGTGTCGACGAGGTCGGCGTCGAGGAACTGCCGGAGGTGGTGACCCCGCCGCCGAGCCGGACATCCTTGCCCTGTGCCGCTTTCCGTGCCCGTTCGAGGACCGTGGCCACATCGCTGTCGACGAAGTGGAACGTGGTGTCCGAGAGCGTGAACGACGGACGCGTGTGGTACCGCCAGCACGGAGCGATCGGGCAGGAACGTCTCGCTGTTTTCATCACGCAAACAAGGCGGCGGTCCCGCTGGAGGCGTTCCGTCAGCCCGTCGCGGCGCCGCGACGGGTGCATCGTCGCATCCGCCGAAAATAGTAGTCATGGACATAGTAGCTATGTACTCTATTTGTCATGAGCAAGGTTCTGCCGGGCCCCACGCCCGGCTTCCTGGTATGGCGGCTCGCCAACAAGTGGCGCGTCGCGGTCGATCGCGCGATGGCTCCGCTGGGCCTCACCCACGCGCAGTACGCACTGGTCGCGTCACTGCACGGCATGCAGCGCGTCGGCGAGCGGCCCAGCCAGCGCCAACTCGCTGACCACACCGGCCTGGAGGCGCTGTACGTCTCGAAGCTGGCGCGCGCCCTGGAGTCGGCCGGCCTGATCGAACGCACCCGCAACCCCCGCGACCCGCGCGCCGTGCAGCTCGCCCTCACAGAACAGGGCCAGTCCGTCGCGCGGCAGGCCATCACGGTGGTCCAAGAGCTGCACCAGCAGTTGCTGGAGCCGCTCGGCGGCCGCGACGCCCTGCGGACCCGCGCGTTCACCGACGAGCTGACGACCCTGCTCGACGCACCTCTCGCTCCATCCGTACCGAACGACGAGAGCACTCAGGGGACAACACCATGACCACCACTGCACCCACCAACGCATCCGTCGCCGACGCCCGCGCCCTCGGCCTGGCCCACTACGCCGCCCGCGGCGTCCTGGAGCACGTCCTGGCCCGGCACGGCAGCACGTTTCAGCAGCAGGTCGCTCTGCGCGCCGCGCTCACCGCCGACGCCCCGCAGGCGCCGGACGACCTCGTCGCCCAGGTCCAGGGCTCCCTCAAGGCCGATCCGGCCGACATCCGCGCCACTCTCGACGAGCTGCTCGCCAAGCAGCTGCTCGATACGGACGGCGAGCACCTTCGCCCCACGGACGCAGGGCGCGAGCTGCTTACCGCCGTCGGCGCGGAGAGCACCCCTATCAGCGCCCGCATCTGGGGCGGGATACCCGCCGAGGACCTGGCCGCCGCCGGCCGCGTCCTCGCCCTGGTCACCGAGCGCGCCAACGCGGAGCTTGCGGCGCTGACCGCCTGACCTCCGGCCAGGCCTGTAACTGGCCTTGATCAACGGGTGGTTCGCGTGAGGCCGTGGACCCAGATCATGGACGCGCGGAGATGCATGCCTGCGAGGTAGCTCTGCGGGGTCCTGTGGTAGTGGATGGCGATGCCGCGCCAGGCCGCACCGGTCCTGGAGCTGCCGGAGAATGACGCCATCGAGTCCGCCCAGCTCGCCACGCGTCTTGAGGACGTAGCCGCAGGCGGAGCACCTGATCCCGGCAGGCTCCGGCGTTGGGGAGGCTCGCTCCTCAGCTTCCTCGCATCTCCTGTCGTCAGCAGGGCGCTGGGAAGAGTTCCCGCTGCGTACACCGGGATGCCCCTCCCAGGGCTTCCTCCCCAACGTTGCACCGCCCCGCGCACGTGCGATGGAGCGCGGGGCCACGCAAGGAACGCCGTTCCTGTCAGGAGCGCTCATGGCGACCGTATGGCCAACACCTCGCCGGTGCCCGCCGGACTAGAGCGTATCGGAAGTGGATCACTGGCGAGGCGTGACGTCTAAGATCGCTTTCTTCGGCAAGTCGATCCGGGGAGGCGGGCCGAGTGACCAGCGCGGTTTTGGTTCACGGCCTGTATCACCAGCCTGAGCACTACATCCGGGTTGCTGAGGGCCTGCGAGCGGCAGGCGTCGACTTGGTTGCTTCCGAACTGCATCGGGGCTCTTTGACTGCGGACACGGCCGCGGTGCAGGCCGCCGTTGACGCGCTGGCGGAGCCTGCCTTGGTTCTGGGCCACTCCTGCGGAGGATCGGTGATCACTGGTCTGAGCGGAGTCGGGCGTCTGGTGTATCTGGCGGCCTACGTGCCGGATACGGGTGAGAGTGCGGAGGGCTAGGGCGGCGCCTCTGCCGAGTTGAAGGCCGCCATCGAGCCGCAGACCGACGGTTCTACGCGCCTTGACGCAAGCCGGGCAGTGGATGCTCTCTATGCAGACCGCCCTGGGCGCCTGGCCGCTTGGGCAGCGGGACTGCTACGAGCCCAGGCGGCCGGCTGCGGACAAGGAGTACCGGAACGCCGAAGCTGGAAACATGCCCCTTCCGTGTACGTCGTGTGCACGAGGGACCGAGCTATCGCGCCGGCTCTCCAACAGGTCATGGCCGCGCGCTGCGACTCCGTTCGCGAGTCGGAGAAGGGGCACTCTCCGTTTGTGGGCCAGCCGGAGCTGGTCATCGACCTGGTCCGAACTGCTCGATGCCTCGGACGCACCGGGCCGGGCAGACCGGGGGATTACAACCACGCTATGAGGCGACGGTCCTCGTCGCGGCCATCAACGAGTGGCTGCGACCGGGGCGTTGGAACGTGACGAGCGCTACCATGCGAGCCGACGAGCTCCTTTAATTGGCCAGGTTGGCGAGCCTCCGCAACTATGGCGCTCAGATCACGTCAACCACCCGGGACTGAAAGTCCTGGGCTTGCGCAACGGGCGCCACTGGCTGTGGTGCTGGGTTTGCGTCCTGTCCCACGCCCTCTGTTCGGGGGTGGGTCTGGGGCGGTTGACTGCGCCCCGCGTCGCCACAACTCTTCCGCACGGTGGCGGATGTTGCGGGAGCCGTTGCGGTCTGCGTGATCAACGAATCCGCAGGACCGGCATGCGAAGCGGGCCTGGGAGGCCCGGTTCGCCTTGTCGATGTGCCCGCATTCGGCGCAGGTGCGGGAGGTGTACGCCGCATCGACCTGCACCACCGGTACCCCTGCCTTGCGGGCCTTGTACGTAATGAAATCTCCGAGCTGGGCAAAGGCCCAGGAGGAGTGGGTGGCCCGTTGGGGCTTGCGAAGCCGTACCCGTGCGCGGATGCCCGTGAGGTCTTCCAGAGCGATACCGCGACCGGTGCGTTCTGCCTCGGCCACCACATGCTTCGCGATCTTGTGGTTGATGTCCCGCGCCCGCCGCGCCTCCTTACGACGCCGCCTCTTCAGGCGCCGTTTGGCGGACGGGGTGTTCTTACGCTGGAGCTTCTGACGCAGGACGCGCTCGCGCAGACGCCCGCGATTCAGCCGGCGTCCGGCCATGATCTGACCGTCCGAGGTGGTCGCGATGTTCACAATTCCCAGATCGACCCCCAGGAACTCCACCACGCTGGTGTTGAGTTCGGCCTCGGGGACCTCGCAGGTCGCGATCAGGAACCACATGCCGTCACGGAACAACAGATCGGACTCGCCCCTGCGGCACAGGGCCAGGCGCGCCACATGCTCGGGGGCAGCGGTGAACGCCACCCCCTTCATCCGGCCCGACAGCGTCCAGATCGACACCGTGCACTGCGTGTACTGCCAGGACAGCATCCGGTCGTCATACGGCTGCGCACCCTCCGGGCGGAAGGCGATCGGTTTCTCGACTGCGCGCCGGTAGCGCTTGGAGGTGGGCTTGCCGAGGTTTCCTGCCGTCAGGTTCGCCTTGAGCGTGGTGTAGGCGTCGCAGGTCTTCTTGATGACGTGCTGGGCCGCCTGCGCTCCGAGCCCCCACCGGTCCTTGACCGCCGTGTAGGTGTGCTCACGCAGGGGGAAGTTGCGCTTGATGTCCTTCTCGAACGCCATCTGGGAGACCCAGGTCGCGGCCTGATTGCAGGCGTGCAGGGTTTCCTCAAGTGCCGCCGCCTGCACGGGCGTCGGCAGGAGTTTCACCTGCACGGTTAACTTCACGACCGTGACGCTACCTGCCGCCTGACGTACCGGCATTCGAACAGCGCACATTCCTCGCCGGGCGCTGCGGCCCGGTTTCTTGCGTGCGCTCCGCGCCCGTTACCGCGGCGATGCTCCGCATCGCCACCACAGGATGCGATTCCTCCCGGGGGTGAACCCTCGGGGTTCCTCGCAAGAGCACGCTGAAGAACGGCTGACCGTCCCAGTACGCAAGTCCCGCGTGGTCCAGCGCGCCTACGGGGACGTAAAAGTCCAGCCAGTCACCGCCTTCATCACCGCCGCGGATCGCCACGCAACCGCACACGACCAGTTGGCCCGTCGGCAGACGGACCTGTCCGTGAAGGTGGCCGAACTGGGCCAGAGAGCCAACCGTGCACAGCACAAAATCCTGCTCTTCAGGCTCACGGTCTCTGTGCCCAAAGCACCCGTGGACGTCCGCGGCGGACCACAGAGCACTCAGGACGGCCTGAAGTTGGTCGTCGTCACTCGATCCAACCTCTATACCCAGCTCGTAGAAACCATCGGACCAGTTGGTCCGGTCCCGAAAGGCAGCAGGACTCGTCATGACGTGATCATGCGCCAGAGTCCAGTCCAGTGTCACCCGCATTCAAGTTGTGACTGAGCGCTTCAGTTGGCCGGCCTGAGCGCGATGTCAGCCTCGGGTCGGTGGGCGGCTGCCTCGTCGACTGCCTTGGTCAGCGGTCGGGCCCGTTACGCTCCCGACTCCGCCCTCATCCGGGTCGGCCAGCTGCCCGCAACGGGCATCCGGTGCCGACGCGCTCGGTAAGTTCGGCGCGCAGGGTGGCGAGTTCGGCCATGCGTGCGTCGACGAGCTGGATCTTTTCCTCGAACAGCGCGGACAGCGCTTCCGCGACGTCCGGCGCCCCACGCAGTTCCTCGCCGGTCCGCGCGATCTCCGCCAGAGAGAATCCGAGTGTCTGTGCCGTGCGGACATAGTGCAGCCAGGCCACTGCCTCGGGTGGGAAGTCGCGATAGCCGTTGGCCAGGCGCCGACCTGCGATGAGGCCGACCTTCTCGTAGAACCGAATCGTGTCCCTGGTCATCCCCGTCTGCGCGGCCAGCTCTCCGATGCGCATACCCCAGCGCCACCCCCTTCGGATGATGAACTTGACCTTGGACCGTACTCCACTGTTTAGCGTGAGGCGTCACTGACACCAGACCAGCTGGAGCCTCATCATGATCCGTCTCTCCGCCCCCGCACGTCCCGCCTATCTTCATGTCGTACGCGCGAGCGCCTGGTACGACCTCGCGGTCACCGCGGGGTTCGTGACACCGTGGACGTACGCGCTGGTGCACGACGTGCTGTCCTCATTGGGCGACGCACTCGGGTGGGGCGTCCTGCCCGAACTCGACCCGTGGCAGACCCTGTACGCGAATCTGATGGGTTCGGTCGTGGTCGTCTGGGCCACCCTGCGCATCGTCCGGCCGCTGCCGGTGCATGGACTGTTCGACGGCATCGCGCGCATGCTGTTCTCAGCGTGGATGGCGTACGCACTGGCCCAGGGTGCCTCGCGGATACTGTGGCTGTTCTTCACCGTCGAGGTCGCGTGGGGCATTGTCCAGCTTGTGCCGTGGCGGCGGAATCGACACAGCAACGCCAGCTTTGAGCACCAGGCCGGCCAACTGGAACGCTCAGCGGCCAACTGAAGCGCTCAGTCACACAAGTAGACGGGCACTGCCCCTTGAGATGACGTCTTAGCTTGACTCTGTCGGGGATCTTGGAACCGCCGAGGTCAGCTGCCCAGGGTTCGCCAGGACTTCGGCCGGGGTATCTCGCGCTGGTCGAGGTAGTTCTGGAAGGCAGTCGGTCGGCGGGGTGTGAGGGCTTCTTCGGTTGCTGGCAGTCCGCTAAGGCGTTCGATGTTGACGGCGATGGCCGTCAGGACGTGCTGGATGTGGGCTTTTCCCTGTCCGCGGTAGCGGCAGCGTCGCA
>NZ_JBSGTG010000090.1:0-2003 GCF_053607285.1 Streptomyces sp. NPDC055140
GTCCCTGGGGCGAGAAGATCAAGACCCGTGAGCGGGCCAACCGGATCGCGGACGCTCTGGAGAGCATCCGCGACGAACAGGGCCACCCCTTCCCCTGGGACATGCCCAATCCCACCCGCCGGGCTCTGCCCTTGAAGGCCCTCCAGTGGAGGGACCAGCACGGCCACGACATCAGGCAGGCCATCCTGCATGCCCTGGTCACCCAGGGCCTGGACGAGCGCGACCGGCGCTACGCCAAGGAGTACCACGAGAGCACCGGCCGCCACCTGGCTGCCCCTGCTCCCCAGGCCACGCTGCGGCCCGCCCCTCAGCTGACCGACCCCTCCATGCCGCACCCGGACGCCTTCGTGATCACCAACGTCAAAAAGGTCCTCGGCGAGGTGGCCGCAGCGGACGGCACCTTCTGGTGGAAGGGCGAAGTCAACAACCCCCAGGCAACCCAACTGCTCACGAAACTCGAACCTCTTGCGGTTCCGGTCCTGGTGCGGATCGAGGAATCCCCCGATGAGAAGGGCGCGCTTCGCGGCTGGGTCCGGGTCCTGGAGGCGGCTACCGGCGAGCCGCTGCTGAACGCGACCACCGGCAAACCCCTGAGCGTCCGCTCCACCAGCCACATCCTGGTCGCCACACCCCTCACGCCGGCGACACCAGCGGGGGAGACCGCCCCGCTGCAGCGGCGCTTCGCCTCCCTCGGCCAGGTCCGCTACCACCTGATGGCCGCGAAAATCCCCGGACTGACCCCGGAACGCCGCACCGACGTACGCAAGCTCGCCGAAGACCGCGAGCTGGTGGACCTCACCGACGACGGCCAGTTCGTCATCCGCCAGACTGACGAGACCTTCGAAGTGCTCCCCGCCGGCAGCGGCCTGCCCTTCGACGGACTCCTGCCCGACCTCTACCTCACCCCCGACGCCGCCCAAGACCTCGCCGTCCCCCCTCAGCCGCTGGAGGGCCTGCCGTCCCTGGAGGCAGCACGCGAGTTCGCCGGCCGACTCACCGAGCTGCGCACCACCGGCGGGGAGCCGATCGACTGGAGCGACCCGCAGCTCGGCACCCGCCTGAGCAGCGCGGAACTCGTGAACCTCAACCACACGGTCCTGGAGGAGCGCGCCCATTTTGACCGGGCTAGCGAGAACGCCAACTCCTCCAGCGACGCCATGTGGCGGCTCTTCGAGGACCAGCCCGAGCGCCCCGACCAGAGCACCGACACCATGCGCTGGGCGGACACTCTCACCCCCGGCGACTGGGTCTGGCTGCGGATCAACGACGAGGACAGGGCCTGGGAGGTCATCCACCGCGCCGACACCGAGTTCGGCACCGTCGCGATCACCCTGGACGACGACAGCACCTGGCACCTGCCCCGCAACCTGTCCGTTCAGCACCCGGGCGACGACATCGTCTTTGACGACGCCGGTGAGCCCATCGGCCTGCGACTGGACGCCGAGTACGTCCTCAACGACGACGTCATCGAATTCGACCTCGCTCCCGACGGCACGCCCCTTGCCCCGACCGGCGCCGCCGGAACAGCCGCGGCCGACACCATCCGGATCCGCGGCCGCGCCATGGTGACCCACCAGCACCCGCACGGCGGCGGTGAGCGTACGTACCTGATGGATGCCACGATCGTGAACAGTGCGGGCATTCAACCGGCCTCGGTCGAATTGGTTGCCACCGCCTTTGCGCTGCCCGAGCACGTCTACCGGCTCTCCCTGCGGGCGCCTCTCGCACACCAAGAAGCGCAACCACAGCCTTCGTCCTTGGCCCGACCGGGCATCGCGTCGAGGGAGGAGGCGGATGCCGAGTTCGTGGAGGATCTGGGCATCCGGTTCCCGATCCACTTTGCCAACGAGCTTCAACTCTCCGCGGAGCTCGAAGCAGAGATCGAAAGAGAGTTCAAAGCGGAACTGGAGGCAGACGCTGCCGCCCCAGATGTGGACGTTGCAGCAGAGCTCGCAGCGACGCTCGGGCTGGCAGCCGAGCTCGAAGCCGCCGGCGAGCGGGAC
>NZ_JBSGTG010000090.1:2013-6183 GCF_053607285.1 Streptomyces sp. NPDC055140
TCTCGAGCACGAGCCTGAACAGTTCGAAGACGGCGACGAGTTGGACTACGACCTCGAGCCGGAGCCGGACGGCCCTCCGGAACTCGAGGCAGACACCGAGCCGGAATCCGCGAACGAGGCAAACGCTGAGTCGGCCCCCGAGCCGCAGCTGGAGGAAGAACCGCGGAATTTGACGGCCCTCCCGCCCCGGCTGTCTGAGGGAGAGGAACTGCGCCGGAGCCTGTTGCGCCTGCTTCACGCCCCGGACGCTCCGACCACACCCACCGAACACACCGTCCTCGACGACATGCCGCTCTATGTTCGGGTGGCCCGAAGCCCCCGGCACGGGCACGTCGTCCAGTTCGGATTCGATCCCAACTCACCCCGCGCCGCAGCCCAGTTCACTGCTGCGGAACTCGAAGGCGCCACCGGAGAACAGGTGCTGCACGGCGTGCTGGCAAGGCGCCCACAACCTCAGCCGCTCCCGGCGGATCCCGGACCGGTCACACCCGACCGGCTGCGCGAGGAACTCCTGAACCTCATGGACAACCCGGCCGCGCCCAGCGTGCCCACCCTGCAGAGCAAGATGAACGCTCTCGACCTGTACGTGGCCGTCACCGGACACCCGGAGTACGGGAGCGTGCTGCGCTTCGGATTCGATGCCAAGTCCGCACCGGCCGGCCTCTTCACCCGGGACGACCTCCAAGGCGCTACCAGCGACAAGGTCGTCCAGATCGTGGAGCGCTACGGCGAAGCCTTCGTCCAAGGTCGCATCGATGCCGGCCGCGCGCGCCGTGTCCGCGAACGCGTCCAGGCCGCTGCTCAGCAACGGCAGCTGCCCCAGTCGCCCTCACCTGCCGTGCCTTCCGGACGAAGCCGTCAGCCGCGCCCGGACGATCTCCAACCACAGGGTGCACAGGCTTCCCCGGGCCGGTGATGAAGGACGCGGACCGCCCGGGGGGATCGGCCACCAATCTTCTGGGCCGCGTTTCCCCTCAGGCGGGAGCCCCGCAGTGCTGGAGGGCACGCGCGCTGCGGTGATCCCTAGCGTCGAAAGGCACTTGATTTGCCCCAGGGAATGCAGGCGGCCTGGCCGCCACCCGTGATCGTCAGCGAGGTGACATATGGCCACCGCTCCCGAAGAGTTCCCGCTCCAGCCCAGCGACCCAGATGACGCGTGGGCGGAGGAGGATGCACCGTCGGAACCCGGCGGTGTGGCCGAGGGGTGGGCGAGCGATGAGGACGCGTCCCGTGCCTTGGCTCCTGACTCGGGTTGGGCGTCGGAGGTGGAGCCTCCGTCAGGTCTGATGCCGCAAGACGCGGCGGCTGGCAGGTCCGCAGCGGACGATGTCCCGCGCGTCCTCGCACCCGACGCCGGGCAAATAGTGGATCCAGCCGTCACCACCAATGCGGATGGCGCTTGGCGCGAGGAGGACGCGGCCTCGGCGCTCGATGCAGTTCCCGCTGGCTGGGCGAGCGAAGCAGATGCGCCACGTGTCCTTAGGGCTTCCGCAGTGGAGCGTGCCCCCGCGACTTCGCCCGATTCTGCTTGGGCACAGGATTCTCCCTCTGGGTTGACGCTCCCAGCACGGGCTCCGGGGTGGTTCGCAGCGGACGACGTCCCGCGCGTCCTTGCACCTGAACGGGAGGCTGGGCGAACGGACGGTTCAGCTGTTGCCACCAGCGCGGACGAGGCGTGGAGTGAGGATGCTCCGGCGGCGCTCGATGCGGTAGCGGCAGGGTGGGCGAGCGACGACGACATACCTCGTGTCCTGGGTATGTCCGCGGCGGAGTCGACGTCCCCGACCGCACCTGACTCTGGTTGGGCATCGAACGAGGAACCGCCCTCGGGCTTGGCCGTTCCCGATGCGGATCCGGCCTGGTCCGCATCGGCCGATGTCACCCGCGGCCTAGCGCCCGGGCAGGATGTCAGGGAAGCAGACGGCTCCGTGGCCACGAGCAGCACGGGGAGCGCTTGGGATGATGAGGATGCTCCGGCGGCGCTCGATGCCGTAGCCGCGGGGTGGGCGAGCGACGACGACCTACCTCGCGTGTTGGACACATCCCCGGTAGAGCCCGATTCCGTGATTGCGAACGGATCCGGATGGACGGCGGAGGAGGAACCGCCGTCAGGGTTGGCTACCGCGTCAGCCCCCGGTTGGACCGCAGACGACGACATGACTCCTCGTGTCCTTGGACCGGTGCACAGGCCTCCGGTCGGGTCCGAACGCCCGAACTCTTCGGGGCAGGACCGGACCGTCGGCACCTCTGCGACAGCCCCGACGAATGGTGGTGCCGCCGCTGGCACTCGCCGCACCGCGGCGCGCACCCCCCGCAGCACCACCAGCCAGGGGACAGACGCCGACGCACGCGGTGACCCAGACGCACCTACTCGCTCAGCCGATGAGGGTGCCGATGGCGAAATCCTGGGAAGCCGCCCGGCGCCACCTGACTTCACCGCCACAGCCACTCCGCCGAAAGAAGGGGCGAAAGGGAAGGCCCCATCCGCTCTCGGGCAGCCGCCTCAGCACCCCCGGACGGATGAGGACGAGACACCACTCGCCTCAGATTCCGAGCTGGATGAGCAGGGCACCGCGCCAAAGCAGCAATCTGACGCCCAACAGACAAAGCACACCACTCCTGAGGCCACAGCCACCACGGACGAGAGCGACATGCACGCCCCTGTGGCGCCGGCGCCAACAGAGCTCGACCAAGCAACCTACATCGCAGCTTTGACGGACGTAGTCGACCGGGCATTCCAGTACGCGGATGAAGCAGCCGATGGCGCGCAGCGAGCTCTGTCTCGCTCTTCGACCCGGAGCGAAGAGCGTCTGGAGGCGGTCATGCATGCCGCCCACGCCCACTGGCGTGTTGCTCAGCGCCATCACCGTTTGGCGTGGGAAGCGCACGCCGGGGGAAAGACGTCGCGCCTGGAGTATCACGCGTCAGCGGTGATCAGCGCTGCGGCGGAGACCCAGCGGACGGCTGGCCTCGCCACAACCGCAGAGGACCTGAGGGCGGTTCTCGATGGGCTCAAGCCGGCTGCAGAGAAGGCCCGGCAGGCGGAGTTGCGTGAAGGCCTGAAGGCGGAGCTCGACAGGCTGGAGACGGAGCACGACACGGTGCTGACCGCTGTGACACGCATGGACGCTGCCAACCGTGACCGGCTGGAAGGCGCTCGGCGACTTGCCGAGAGTGCGGTACCCGAACTGGGCTGGTGGCCAGCTCTTGCCGCGGACATGGCTCACGCGTACCAGGGGCGCCTGTGGCTGGACGAGACCGGCACACCGCGTCTGCTGAAGGAGACCGCTGACGATCGCGTCGTGGCGGGGCGGAACGTGGATGCTGAACGGGTCGCGATGCTGCGCGAGGCCGGGTTCTTGGTGACGGATACGGAGGATGAGACCTCGACGCCCTTGCGCATCTCGAACATGGGGCGAGAAGCGTTGTACCTCGCAACGCTGTACCCGGAGGGGCTGCACGCGGATGCACGCGCCGCCTCTGAGGCGCGGCACGAGCAGTCGCGTCGGCCGTGGATGAACAACGAGGACCGCAAGTCGGCGACGCGGCGTCTGCCGCCCTTGGACCGTTCCGTGATGCAGGCCGTCCGTGAGAAGCCGGTGCTGCTGGAGGAGTCCCAGGTCCCCCAGATCAGCACGGAGGATGTCGCCCGGCATGCAGACATGGCGGAGTTGGCGCAGAGATTCGGGCGATGGGCTGCGATGAGCCACGGTGAGAGGCCAGACGTCATCCAAGCCCCGCTCACAGCTCAGGCCCAGAGGCCGGAACCGTTGGCCGGTGCATTGGGGCAGGACGACGTCGACGGCGACGTGCGTGCAGCTGTGGAGTCATTGAGCGAAATACCGCCGACGTTGGGCCAGAACGGCCCACCTGCGGGCACAACCTATGACACCACGACTCCCGATGAGGCGAGCGGGGGAGCGTCCCCGGCCCCGGTGGCCCCGAACACGCCAGCATCGTCTGGCCCTACCACCGTGGCCGAGGAGGCCCGCCAGCCGAAGCCGCCAGAGGGGGAGACCGGCTCCCGTCACATTGATGACCAGCCTTTGGCGGAGCGAATTGACCGTGCCGCCGGATGGTTCTCGCGGATTCCGGAACTCGCTGAGCGCGACTCAAAGCTCCGACAGGAGGCGGCTGAAGCCCGCCTGGTGCCAGCCGACGAGGTCCGTG
>NZ_JBSGTG010000091.1:0-5962 GCF_053607285.1 Streptomyces sp. NPDC055140
GTTCGGCTCCCACGACGACATCTGACGGGCTGCCCCAGCGACGGAGCAAGCGCGGCATCGCACTCGTGAAGAACGGGCAGACCGTCGACTCGTCTGCGCCGCCTGCCCGGTCGCCGGAGGCCCGGTCGCCGGAGGCCCGGGTGGCGGTGATGGGGGCCTTTGCGCGCGGCACGGCCAGCGGCCGAAGTGCGGGGGTACCGGCCGTCGAACCAGAGCCCAGTCCTGCCGATTCACACAAAGGAACCGATGCCCCGTGAGCGACCGTCTGTCCTGGATGCTTGAGGAAGCGCTGACGATTCCCCATGCCCTCCACGCGGTCTTGATCTCTGCCGACGGCCTGCAGATGTCCCGCACCGCGGAGATCGGCCGGGACGATGCCGACAAGGTGTCCGCCGCCGTGAGCGGATTGCAGTCGCTCAGCCGGTCCGTCGGATTCTTCTGTGGTGACGACCGAGCGGCCTGGCGCCAGACGCTCATCGAGTTCGACGGTGGCTGGGTATTCCTCAACGCGGCGGGCGGCGGTTCCTACCTCGCCGTGGCGGCGTCCGCCGAGGTCGACATGGGGGACATCACGTACCGGATGCAGCAACTCGTCAGCGCGCTCGGCAAGGAGATGTCGACCGGCCTCCGCACCGACCCGGTCACCTCATGACGGATCCCGGCCGTACCGAGCCCGAGTTCGAGACCGAGGCCGGCGCATTAGTCCGGCCCTACGTCATCACCCGTGGGCGTGACCTGCCAGACGACAACGAGTTCTCCCTCATCACCCTCGTCACGACGGCAACCGATGAGCGGCAGCGCCCCCAGCGGCTCTCGCCTGAGGAGCAGCAGGTCCTGGAGATGTGCTCCAGCGGCTACCTGTCGGTCGCTGAGATCGTCGCGCACTCCCAATTGCCTCTCGGCGTCGTCAGGGTCTTGCTCAGTTCCCTCGCCGAGGGGGGCTATCTGGTCACCCGTGCACCGGTGCCCTCGGCTCAACTCGCCACCAATTCTCTTCTTCAGGAGGTGCTCGATGGCCTCAGGGCCCTCTCTGTCTGAGGACGCATATGTGCGAAGCGGTGCGCAGCAGACTGCGGTGAAAATCTTGGTCGTCGGGCACTTCGCCGTCGGCAAGACCACCCTGATCGGCTCGCTCTCCGAAATCGCGCCGCTGTCCACCGAGGAGCGGATGACAAGCCTCTCGGAGACCGTGGACGACCTCAAGGGAGTACGGGGGAAGACCACTACCACCGTCGCCCTGGACTTCGGCCGCCTGACCCTCAGCGAGCGCATCGTGCTGTACCTGTTCGGCTCTCCCGGACAGCAGCGGTTCGTCGATCTGTGGGACGACATGGCCCGCGGATCGCTGGGGGCCCTGGTCCTGGTGGACCCCGAGCGACTGGCGGACAGCTTCGAGGTCATGGATCTGGTCGAGAGCTACGGCCTCGACTACGCCGTGGCCATCAACAAGTTCGACGGCGGCGTGGAGCACACCCCCGAGGCGGTCCGGGAGGCACTCGACCTGTTGCCCGACACCCCGGTCGTCACCATCGACGCGCGCGACAAAAGGTCGTCCGTGAACGCACTGATCACCATGGTCCGCTACCTGCAAGAGCGCGCCGCCCTGGAGCACGCATGACAACGCCCCCCGTACCTCCGCCCGGCTGCCCCGCACACGGCAGCGGCCAGCGCATACGCCTCGACACGCCGGAGTTCGCCGCCGACCCGCACGCGCACTACCGGTACATGCGCCAGTTCGGCCCGACGACGCCCGTCACCATCGCACCCGGTGTGGACGCGACCCTGGTGACGGACTACAGCGCAGCCCTCGACCTGCTGCAGAACCCGTCGGTCTTCCGCAAGGACTCACGCCGCTGGCGTGCGTTGAAGGACGGCCTGATCAGCCCCGACAGCCCGGTCCTGCCGTTGCTGGCCTACCGGCCCAACTGCATGTTCACCGACGGCGCCGAGCACTTCCCGCTGCGTCAGGCCATCACCGAGTCCTTCGCCCGCATCAGCAACAGCAGGCTGAGCCGGATCGTCAACCAAGCCGCCCAATTCCTCATCAACCAGTTCAGCGCCCGCGGATCGGCCGACCTGCTCAGGGACTACGCTCAGCAGCTCCCCCTGTACGTGTTCAACGAACTCTTCGGCTGCCCGGCGGAGATCGGCGACCGGGTGCTCTTCGGCATCGCCGGCATGTTCGACGGCGTCAACGCCGAACAGGCCAGCCAGGTCCTGCTCCAGGCAGTCAGCGAACTGGTGGCGCTGAAGCGCGTCCAGCCGGGGGAGGACATCACGTCCTACCTGATGCAGCACCCGGCGCAGCTGACCGACGCGCAGTTGGCGCATACGCTGGTGCTGCTTCTCGGCGCGGGCGGTGAGCCGGAAGGCAACCTCATCGGCAACGGCTTCTACACGATGCTGACCAACGAGGAGTACGCGCGCAACGGGCAGTTCGACAAGGCCCTTGACGACACCCTGTGGCGCAACCCCCCGATGTCCAACTACGCACCGCATTACCCGGTCGTCGACACAGACGTGGCCGGCGACAAGGTGCGCGCCGGTGAGCTGGTCCTGGTGTCCTTCGGTGCCGCCAACACAGCGCTGGCGGACCAGGGGGCCGACACTCGCGGGCACCTCGCCTGGAGCGCGGGCCCGCACGCATGCCCGTCGAAGGAACCGGCCCGGCTCATCGCCCTGACGGGTCTGGAGGCACTGTTCAACGCACTGCCCGACGTCGAGCTCGCGGTCCCCGCGGACAGCCTCGTCTGGCGGCCCGGCCCGTTCAACCGGGCCCTGGCCTCCCTGCCCGTGCGCTTCGGCGCGGTCACCCCGCGCCCTGCGGCCCAACCGCAGCCGACGACGGCCGCGCCACGGCACGACCAAGCGCACGCTCCTGGCTCGCCCGAGCCCGTGGCGTCGCAGTCCACCGCTGGCAAGGGGCGCTGGAGCAGCTTCAGGCGGTGGCTGACGGGCCAGTAGCCGTCAAACGCCCTGTGACGTAGGTGACACGGGGAGTTGTTGCAGCCTGCATGAAAGATCAACGACTCGGGTAGGACAGCGCGGAGTGTCTGGAGTGACACGAGATGAAGGAGAGGCAGTGGACCTCGCAACCTCCGCGCCCTGTTCCGCAGGCAACCGGCCGGGCCACCGGCGCACTACATCCAGTAGAAGGAATCCGTGCGGGGTCGGCGACCCCGACAAGCCTCAAGGACGGATACCCGCCTCGCTCGGCGGATCGTCCTTCGTCTCCTCTCCCGCCGACGGCGCCGATCCCTGTACTCCCGCACCGTACAAACGCTCTCCGCGCCGCGAAGCGCGAGAGACGCGATGAGCGCCCTGCCGGAACCCGGCATACCGACGGCCGAACCCGGTGAGACAACGCTCGGCGATCACGTCCTCGGCCAACTGCGGGGCCTCGGCGCCACGGTAGGGCTGAGCGAGACGGACACTGCGCTGTACGGGCAGGTCATTCTCGACTCTCTTGCAGGCGCCGCCGGGCGACAGTTATCCCTGCCCCCGGCGTCGCCCAGCTTCCTCTCCGATGACCACACCCCCGTCGAGTTCTCCCTCGCCTGCACGTCGGACGGCGCCCCGGCACTGCGGGTGCTCGTGGAGCCCGGGTGGGCTCACGGCAACATGGGCGACAGCGCTCGCGCCGGGCGCACGGCCATCCGCGCGATGGCTGCCCGTTGGAGCTTCTCCACTGACCAACTCGACGCCCTGGACGACCTGTTCTTCCCCGCTGCAGCCGAGGGGCCACTGGCACTGTGGTACGCGCTCGATCTGCGCGCGGGAAAGGCCCCCGGCGTCAAGGTCTATGTGAATCCCTCCGCCGCCGGACCCGAGCACGCCGCACGCACCGTGGAAGAGGCGTTGCGGCGACTCGGCTACGGCAAAGCCTTCGCGGAACTTCCCCCGGCGGCGGGGTATCCGTTCCTCGCGCTGGACCTTGGCGCCTGGAAGTCACCACGCACCAAGGTGTACGTGAAACACCGGCGCATGTCGGCCGATGACGCCTGCGCGCTGAGCCGTGCCTCCGGGGCCCCAGTGGCCGACATCCGGTACTTCTTCCATGCGGCCGCGGGATCCCTCCGGCCGTCCGGGCAGGGTGTGTACGGTCCGCCGCGGCTTCTGCGGCGGCCTGCGCTCACCTGCCATTCTTTCACCGACGGCGAAAACGACCCGAGCGGCTTCACGCTCCACATCCCCGTACGCGACTACGTCCGCGACGACGAGGAGGCCCTCGCCCGGGCAACGGGCCTGCTGACCCGGTTCGGCATGGATCCCACGGTCCTGCGGCGGAGCCTGCGTGCTCTCACACAGCGACAACTTGCCGATGGTGCGGGACTGATCGCCTATCTCGCGCTCGTGTATGAGCGAAACCAGCAGCCTCGGATAACCACCTATCTGTCCTCCGAGGCCTATTCCGTTCGGCCGCCGCAGGAGCAGCACCCGCAGGTCGACCTTGTGCCCGCACAACGCCTCAGGGCGTCCTGAGCCTCGGGCACGAGGCCGCAGGTCACGTCATCTCGCACATCGCACAGAAGGAAGAAACGTGGAGCCGTACCGCATCAAAGTCGTAGAACCGATCCCGTTCACCACCCAAGCAGAGCGCGAGGCCGCGCTGAAGCGGACCGCCTACAACCCCTTCGCTCTGCGGGCCGACGAGGTCACCATCGATCTGCTGAGCGACTCGGGACCGGCGCCATCTCCGCGGACCAGCTCGCCGCAGGCATGCAGGCAGACGAGTCCTACGCCGGCAGCCGCAGCTTCTACCGGTGGCACGACGTCGTCTCCGAGCTCACCGGCTACCCCCACATTCTGCCGACCCACCAGGGTCGCGCCGCCGAGCGCATCCTGTTCTCCGCGCTGCTCAAGCCCGGCACGAGCGTGCTGTCCAACACGCACTTCGACACCACCCGCGCCAACGTCGAACTGACCGGCTGCCAGGCCTACGACCTGCCGTGTGCCGAGGCGAAGGACCTCGACAGCGACTATCCGTTCAAGGGCAACATCGACCTGATCGCCCTCGAACAGGCGCTGGAGAACGCGCACCAAAGGCCCGTGGCGGCCGTCCTGATGACCATCACCAACAACGGTGGCGGCGGCCAGCCGGTCGCGATGGAGAACCTGCACCGGACCGCCGAACTGTGCCGCCGCCACAACGTGCCCATGATCCTGGACGCAGCCCGGTTCGCGGAGAACGCCTGGCTGGTGACCCAACGCGAACCAGGCTACGCCAACCGCACCCCCCGCCAGGTCGCCGAGGAGGCGTTCCGGCTCGCAGACGGCTGCGTGGTAAGCGCCAAGAAGGACGGCATCGTCCACATCGGCGGCTTCATCGGCCTGACGAATCCGGAACTCGCCGAGAGGTGCGAGGGCCTGCTCATCGCCACCGAGGGGTTCACCACCTACGGCGGCCTGGCCGGCCGTGACCTCGACATGATGGCCCGCGGACTCCTCGAAGTCACCGAACCGTCCTACCTCGCCGAACGCGCCGACATAGCCGCCTACCTCGCCGCACGCATCCGCGAGGCCGGGGTCGACATCGTGGAACCCTCGGGCCTGCACGCCCTCTACCTCAACGCCGGGCGACTTCTGCCCCACATTCCTCCGCATCAGTACCCCGGCACTGCGCTGGTCTGTGAGCTCTACCGACGCGGAGGCATCCGCTCGGCGGAGCTGGGCACGCTGTACCTGGGCGAAGAGGACGAGCAAGGCAACACCATCAAGACGGCCCCCTACGAACTCGTACGGCTAGCGCTTCCCCGGCGGGTCTACACCCGAAGCCACTACGACCACGTTGCCGCCACCTTGGCGGACATAGCCAAGGATCCTGGATCGGTGAGCGGATACCGCGTCACGGGCCAGTCGCCGGTCCTCCGCCACTTCAGCATCAAACTGGAGCCCGTGCAGTCCGGCGGCTGATCTACCCTGGCGTGCGAACCGTCACCGTCGAGCAATACGACGCCGCCTT
>NZ_JBSGTG010000092.1:0-1323 GCF_053607285.1 Streptomyces sp. NPDC055140
GGTCACGACCGATGAGGCGGAGCGGCGCGAGGCTGCGCGGATCGCCTCGCGAACCGGTCAGGAGCAGCCTCGCGAAACGCGCGACTCCCCCGCCGATCCTCTTCCCACGGCGACCTCGCGAGGCTCGCGACCGTCGTCGCAGAGCGGGGGCACGCCGAGCCGCGAGGCTCAGAAGGCTCGGCGCGAGGTCGCCGAACTGCACGCCGCGAGCCTCATCCTCGCGGACAAGCGGCCCACCGCCAAGGACTTCGGCGACCTCTACGGCCAAGCCGAGACCTGGGGCGGCGACCGATTCCGCGAGGCCTCGCAGCGACTCCGTCGCGACGCTGAGTTCCGGGACCGAGCCGAGGCGTTGAGGCTCGACCAGATGCTCACCAGCCCAACCATCCATCACACAGCGTAGTCATCGTGCGAAGCTCGCCAGCCTCTCACGAGCCCGGCTCCACGCCGGCCGGGCTTCGCACGACGGCGCTGGCTCATCCGCAGCGCCGACTGCGGCCCCCGGGCCGCCTCGACGAGCCATCGGTCCCAGCCGACGGGCCCGGCACAGCCGCGAGCTCTGCCATCCCATCCACGAAGAGAAGAAGGGAGCACCACCATGCCCATCCACACCTCCTCGCCGGGCACGGCTGCGCAGCCCGGCACGACGTTCCGGAGCGCCCTCGACGGGGACCTGCCCCACGGCTTCGTGCGGGCTGCCCGACCGCTGCGTCCTGTCCCGGACTTGAGCGAATACGACCCGGCCGAGCGCCGCATCCGTGAGCAGCTGCTCGCGATGGGTGTGCACCCGGGAGGATCCGCCCGCGAGCAGTCGCAGGCAAATGAGCGGGTGGACCTGTGACTGAGACCGATCACACCGCTCGGGGCGGCAGCAACTCCGGCAGCAGCAGCGCCGCTTCGCCTGAGTCCGACCCTCGCGCATCGAGCGGCGAGGCACGGGCCGATAAGCACCGGAGCGCACAAGCGGAGCCGAGCACGGACTGGTGGCGGGTGCGTCACCCCAGTCCTGCGCCGAGCTCCCCGACACAGGCTCCCGTACCCGGCTCCGACTGGTGGGGCGACCTCTACCACCACCAGGACGCGGACCTGGACACCCATTCCGGGACTCCACGCGCGGGACGAAATAGCCAGGTACGTCCTGGTAAGCCCGTGGTAGAGACCCCTCTTCAGGGAGGGGAGCCCCCGGAAGGGGAGGGGACGGGTCCCCGCCCGACTGACTCCATCCGGCCGCGGGTGGACAAGGAGCTGGACGAGGACGAGCACTCCGGCGACGATCGAGCTGCCTCCGCTCTGGCTCCAGACGACGCCGAACCGGAAGGCGAA
>NZ_JBSGTG010000092.1:1333-5937 GCF_053607285.1 Streptomyces sp. NPDC055140
CGCCTCAGCTGGGCTTGGACGGGCGAGCGCCCGGCGGCCACGGCCGCCGGGGTTGTCAGGAGTCTTGGCGGCCTGGCCGCACGCCGCCGGATGGGACTCGGCTACGCACCTGCGGTAGCGGCCTTCTACTTTTTCCACCTGAGTCAGCACGTCCAGCCGTTCTTGAGCGCTGCGGTCTCGGAGCCGTCAGGAATGGTCGGCAGCTTCCTTGCCCTCACAGCCATGCCCCTCGTCTGGAAGCTAACGAGGACGCTCTCGGGCCTGCCCTACGGCGCTCTGATTCGCGGTGCCGTGACGTTCGGCTCCGGCGCCTTCCTCTACGGGCCCGGGGGTGAGGTCGCGACTGGCTATCTCGCCGCACAGGGCATCGCCCCGTCCTACTGGGTGCCCTTTGGGTCAGGGCTCGCTGCCGCTGGCCTCTCCTGGTGGCTGATTGATCGCAGGATCAGTCATCTGCCATGGCCTATCGCCTGCGCCCTACGCATTTTCACCACGACGATTGCGCTCTCTCTCGGCCAGTTCGGCCTTTCCAGCTGATCTATTGAAGGGAAATACCTCACGTGCAGGACTTAACTATTGCCACGGGAAGCCTCTCTGGGGCCGTCGGCGTGGCTTCAGCCGGGAGCGTTTCACTCGTCTTGATCATCGTCATGGTCTACGGCGTAATCGGCAGGGGAAGGAAGAGGCTCGCTTCCGGCCCCGCTCAGATCGTCGGTATTTTCGGCGAGCTCGCATTCCTGCGCTCCACCGGATTCACTCGCAACATTGGGGATGCGATTCACTCGGTCGTCGTCGGGCTGGCCGAGAATCCGGCGCTTGGCGCCATCAAAATGACCGGCGTGGCCCTCGTTCTTATCGCCCTGTCCCTGTTCGCCAGGATTGTTCCGGTCAGCGGGGTTTTCCTGGGCATGCTCATGGGTGCAGCGTTCGAAGCAGCCGACGGCACTATCTGGCAGGCAATCGTCCAGATCTTCTCCATCCCGTTCCAGTTGATGGGGGTCTGACGATGGCAGAGGAGATCGAAGACCTGCGAGCCGTAGTCCATCCGGTGACGATCATGAATTCCACACGCCAGATCCTCGGCGCTGCGGTGCGGTGGACCACCGCAGAGAAGGGGGAGACCACCAACCGGCTCTTCGCGTGGATGGGCCTGCTGTTCGTCTGCGGCGTACTCGCCTACCACTACCCCTGGTGGACGCTCACCGCGGTCCCTGGCTGGATGCTGGCCTGCGGCGGCATGGCCCTGCACAACCCGAAACTCCAGCGACAGCGCGAGACAGGCAGCGGAGATGCACAACCGCTGGAGACCAAGGAAGAGGAAGAAGGCGGCTACGACCCCGAGGAGCCCGACTACGAGGACGCAGCCGACGAACAAGATCACGAATCAGGGGAGCCTGACAGGGGAGTCGACGACCCCCTCGACGCCAGGCAGGAGAAGGCCCAGGCGTGGTGGACCCTCGTAGAGCGTGAAGTCGCCACCGCCGTCCACCACGGAACCAAGGGGGTCCGCATCGGAGCACTCCTGAACCTACTCCAGGACCGCGGGCACCTGCCGGACTGGGATGAACCGCGGCTCGTCGCCCTCCTTCGGTCCATCGAAATTCCCGTGCGCGATCAGATGTATTTCAAGATCGACGGACGGAAGTCGAACAAGCCCGGAGTGCACGTTGAGGACCTCTCCGTGGCCCTCGGTCGCACCCCTCGATTGCCCGCCCATCTGGTGCCCGATCTCACCCCTCACCAGACCCCTACGGGAGCGCCCTCGGAGACCCTCTCCCTGGTCAAGGATGAGGGGCAGGAAGAGCTGGCCTGACACATCCGTCCAGCCCCCGGCCGGCCGCCCGATTCTGCGGCCCGCCGGGGGAGCGCCAGAAGGCGCACCACTCCCCCGCCAAAACCCGACCCCCCACCCCTACCTCCTACCAACGCGCTACCACGCCTACCAATACATATTGGACATATTGCCAATGGGGTTGCTCGGTCGCCTTGCCGTCCGAAATCCACATCTGACTCCCAACTGCCCGGCCTCCCATGGCACTCTCACCTGGAACAGCATCACCACCAGGCGGAGGCAACCCATGGCCAGGCGCTACCGGTGCGGCACCTGCAACCTGACGTGGCCGTACATGAGCCGTGAAGAAGCTGAGACAGTGCGCCAGAGCCACCACGACACAGCCCATGGGGGTGGTGCCCCCGCTGACGACGAACTGCCGTCCAACGCCGAGCGCATCAACCCCATGCTCTACGTCTACGTCCTTGGCGGCTGCATCCTTCTCTGGCTTGTCGACCACGTGATCGGCCTGTTCAGATAGGGCCGAGCCGGCGAGGGACCAGCCCCGCTCGGAAGAGCAGGCCTCGGCGCCCACCCAGGCGAAGCCCAACTCGCGGAACTTGCAACGCCCGCAATTACGCTTTTGGAGATCCTCCAGAGGTTTCCTGCTGCCGACGCATCCCCCGCATCTTTCAGGACCTCATCGCCGGAGGGTGCGTCAATCGACCTCGTCGAGGTCCCCGATGCCCTTTCGTCCCTTCTGGCGTATTCGGATCGGCGGCTGGCTCTGTGCCGGGCCGGGTGCGCCACGCCTAGGAGGTGAGGGAGCCCGCCCGGGGCGCCCCACGCACGAGAGGCCACCCCATGGCGCAGCGCACCATCCGCCGCTACAAGGCGATCGTCCGCCTCGACGGCATCGAGATCCGCCATGACTTCCGCAGCGCGGCCCCGGCCGGCAAGTAGGTCGAGGAGGTCGTGGCCGGGCGCCGCGTCACGCTCTGGCTCACCGACCTGGCACTGAACAACGGCTGCTTCTGGGCTGAGCACCACAACTACCTGTAGCCCGGCCCCACGCCCCCGCGGGCCCGGCCGCGGCCATGGACTGTCAGACGACCGAACTATTCTCGAGAGCATGACCGACGCCTCCGACGCCTACTCGTTCCCGCCCGATCTGCTCGCCGCCCAGAAGCTCGCGGCCGAGCTGTACGCCGACCTCCGCTCCTTCGTGAAGCGGCCCACCCTGCCGTGGTCCGTGGAACCCCTGGACGGGTGGGAGGAGCCAGAAACCCCGCACGGCGGGAAGCTGCGGGGCTACGTCTCGTCGCGCCCGGCCTCGCCAGGGTGGAGCGACGACGAAGGGGCCGAGTACGCGAAGCTGCGGCACGAACTCGCCGAGGCGGCCGGCCTGGTCTACTCGCATCCGCACTGGGCCGAGTACGAGGGCGCCGCTCTCGTCTCGGCACGGATGACGCTCAAGCACCACCCCGAGGCGCTCCCCACAGTTCCGGGCGAGTCCGACGGCGCTGCGCCCCGGCAGGAGGACCTCGCAGCCACCGCCTGAAGCCGTGAGTTTCGCCGCCCGTGGCCGCAATGCAAGTACGGTTTGAGTAGGTCCGGTGCCGCCTCCCCCGTCGTCACCGGGCCGCCCACGTCCGTCGGCGCCGCGCGGTGGGCATGCGGCCCAGGACCGTTGAGCCGTACCGCGCCTGGTGGGACCATGCAGCCCGCCGCCCGCCTCGTCCAGCACGACCGCGCCCTGATCCTCATTGCGCACCCGTGGCTCACCGACAGTGCGTGGAAGCTCTCCGACCGTGAGCCGTGCGCGCCGGACCTGAAGATCGAGCGCATGGGAGCGGAGCCGATCGCCCGCGGCGTGCTGCGCCTGGTGCTGCCCGTCGTCGACGATGAAGCCGCCCGTACCCGCGAAGGCGGCCGGCGCCAGAACCGTCACCGGCACCCCGTCCCGCCAGGGCGGTATCGTCGATCCCGGCACCGGCGCGAACAAGGGCGCCCTTCCTTCTCCGCCTCGGTCACGGCAGTGGTCTGGGACACCGACGAAACGCCAGGATCAGGCCTCATGAGCCCGACGCATAGATCGTTTCCCGGCCTGTTGCCACAGATTTCCCACGACGCAGGCCAGGGGCGTCAAGGCCTTGAGCGTCCAGCACCCACAGTCCGCGCTCCGCGCTCAATAACCGCAGGCGTCTCTACGGGGTGTTGCGTGGGCCGACAGTGGCTCCACCGGCGACAACGTGAAGGCGCGCGGGGCAGTTTGGCGGCCAGGCGCAGGGATTGGATGAGCGGGATCGTCGGGTCGGCGTCGCCGGTCAGGATGTGGACGGGGATGCACGTGAGGCCATCGGGCCGGTGCTCTTCAGCAGCCAGTCCCGTCGACCTTGCTGTAGGGAGAGGTCAGTCCCCTTGGTCCGATGGCTGCGGCGGGGCGGGGATGCTGTTGCAGCTGTCGCAGAGCGTGCGGATCCAGGTGCCGTGTCGGTCGCCGTGGAAGCTGGTGCGGCCGGGGGCCCCACAGTCTTCGCAGGTCTTCTCCGCCTCGAGCTCGACGGCCTCGGCAAGGCGGCCGGCCGTGTCCGCCCAGGTGCCGTCGAATTCGCCGTCGTCCTCGAACCGGTCCGCGACGTAGATCCTGAGTCCGCCGAGCTTCGGGGTGAGTTCCTCCAGGCGGTAGTCCGGTGCCAGGGCGAGGAGCTGTTCGTGCAACCGGATGAGCAAAGGACGCCAGCCGGGCCCGACAACGGATAGGCAGTCGGGAATCTGCTGCTCGAAGACCGTGGTGCGGGACGAAGGTGCGCTCATGAGGTCAGGATCCCGC
>NZ_JBSGTG010000093.1:0-5890 GCF_053607285.1 Streptomyces sp. NPDC055140
GCCCACCCTATCCTGCGACGCACAGGGTGGTGCCACAGCCTTGGAGGGAGCCGTCAGTGAGGTTGTCTCCCGGCGCAAGGATGTCGACGCCTTCCATGAACATCATCTGGTCGTGGTGCTTGGGGCGTCTAAGGAGCTCGGTTCGGATTCGAGCCGCGAGCGCGGATTTAGGCTTGTCCATGACAGGGCCTTCCAGTCAGCGTGGTGGGTTGTGGACCGGTCCGAAGGGGGCGGGAGTCGGTGGCCATCGCCCGCTCCGGGCCGGTGAACCGCACCATCGCCTCGGGTCGGGCAAGGGCCGCAAGCCGGGCAACTCGGCGCCGGCGCGAACAGCGGGCGAGTCCCGGGTACGCCAAAGGCCCCCGGCCGGGCGATTGCCGGGCCGGAGGCCGAGGGTGCGGGGCGGGGCAGGGAGGTGTGGTCAGTGGTCTCGCGGACAGGCCGGAGCGCCGGTGGCCAGCACGTGGAGGAAGCTGGCGGCGAGCAGCCAACTGGCGGGGCACTCGGCTCGGCTGCCGGGGGCCACCGTGAGCAGGGCGTTGACGTCGCCGATGCTGTCCGGGAGGTCGGTGAGGGTGTTGGCCTCTACGTGGTCGGTTAGTCGAAGGTGGCCGGAGAAGCTGCGGTTCTTCACGTGGGGGCGCAGCGACCAGGAGGGGGTGGCGGGGCCGGCGGGCGTGGTGGTGGGTGCGCTGGGGCGGATCGAGTGGGGGTGGAGGGTGCCGAGGTGCGTGAGGGCGGTGAGCCAGCGGTGGCCGGGGATCGTGTAGGCGCGGACGGTGAGGATGCCGTCGGGGGTGATGACGACGGTGCCCCTGGTGCGGGCCTGGCCGGTGTGCGGTGTGTCTTCGGTGAAGCGCAGCCCGGTTACAGGTTCACTGCCGTGGTTGTGGTGGGGCTGGCTGGTCAGGTTGGGGGTGGAGGCGTGCACGGCGGTGTGCAGGGCCTTCCAGGTGCCGGTGGTGGTCAGTTCGTGGTCGAGGTCTTGACGGGTGGTGAAGAGGTGCGGGGGCGGGGCTGTGGATGTGGTGGTGACGGGCACGGGTGTCTCTCCCAGCGGCAGTTGGTGAGTGGCGGTGATTCTGCGGGCCGGGCGTCGGTATGGCTCGACCGGTGGGCGCACTGTGCGGCGGGGGTCGGCTAGTGGTGCAAGGGCCGCCCTGGGCAGGGGTGGCCCGGCGGAGCCGGGCCCAGGCGTATCCCGCCGCTCAGTGAGCGGGTGCAAGATCCGAACCGACCAGGTGATCGACCGCAGTGAGTAGGTCCGCTGTCGGCATCGTTCCGTCTAGAACGAGATCGGCCTGATGACGAGAGGGGGCGACGTATTCTGCGTGGCGTTCGCGGCCAGTGAGCAGGTAATTGTGCAAGGAGACCAGTGGGTCCTGGCGCTGGATCTCGATCTTGCGCAGCAACTTGCGGGCCAGCCGGATGTCATCGGGGGCGTCGACGTAGACCCGCCAGGTGGCATGGACGGCGACTTTAGGCAGAGCGAGGGCGAACAGGCCCTCAACAACAACCATTCGGTGCTGGCCGTCGGTGGCTGCTGCGTCAACTGTGGCAGCCACGGCGTCTTCATCGATGGAGCCGGGGTGGTTCCAATCCAGTGTTTCGGCACCGGTGGCGTTCAGGGTGCGGATCCCGCGCTGTGGGTCGTGCGCTGGCACGTAGAAGTCGTCGATGTGGATGAGAGCCACAGCCCCGGCGTGGTGGAGCGCCAACGCCTTCGCAAGAGTTGATTTACCCGAGGCGGTGCCTCCTGCGATTGCTAGCACGGGCATTCGGTGTCTTGCGCTTGCAGTGTTCGGCACTGGCGTCTCTTCTCCCGGGAGAAGGTTGCTGCTAGCTGCTCGGACGGGGTGTGTCTTGGCTGTGGTCATGGTTGTTGCCCTCCGATGGGTGGGGTGCGTCGGCGCGGAAGCGTCCGGCCGTTCGCGGAGCAGCGTGCTTGGGCGGCGGGCTAGGGCCGCAACTCGCCGCGGAGCAGGGTGCGGTAGGCCGGGTGGGCTGGTTTATGGGGTGTGGCTCGTTCGTCGTGCGGCGCGTTCGATGGATCGGGCCGTGCGGCGGTGCCGGGTGGGTGCTCTTGGGGCGGGAGTCGCCAAGCAGGGCGAGCGCCGTCCCCGCGCAGGGCTGACCGGCGCGGGGACCATGGGAGCAGCTCGGGAGCGCGGGGGCCGCCCGTGGTGCGGGGCGGGCGGCCCTGTCTTGTGTCAGGAGAGTTCGTCGCGTTCGCGCATCACGTCGTACAGGGCGCTGGCCTGAAGGGGGTGGCGCTCGTGGCGGGCCGGGTCGTTGTTCTCCGACTCGCGCTCGCGGGCGGTCAGGGCGGTGAAGCGGCGGCGGGCGGCGGCGTAGATGACGTCGGCGGCGGTCGGCGGGACACTGTCGGGGTGTTCCCAGGCGCGGCGGGCGTGCAGCAGCGCGAGGTAGCTGTTCGCCTTGTCGAGGGCGCCGTTGGATGTGGAGGCGAAGACGGTGATCCGGGTCGGGGCGGTCGTGGAGTCCACGGCGGGCTTGTGCCAGGTCTCCAAGGTGGCGGGCTCGCGGTGCAGCGGGTCGGTCTGGGGGCAGTAGTTCCTGACATGCAGGACGAATTTCGACGGATTCGGCATGAACGGGACTCCTCAGATCGCGGCGGGTTGAGCCGGGTTGATGAGAGAGGGGCCGAGCCCGCGCGGCGGCGTGGAAGGGGAGGGGGCCGCGGCGGTCTGGCAGGCGCCCGGTCGCTCACAACACACCGTGAGAGGGGGTGCGGTGCGTCCCCGGCCCGACCGACCATGGACGGCGGGCACGCAACCCAGGCAACCCCCGCCGCTGGCCAGCGCGGGCCAGGCCGCGCGGCCCCGGGGAAGCCGGGCCCGACGCGCGGCACGCGGTGTGGGGCTCGGGTTGGCCGCCCACCCGGGCAGTGTGGCGGGCCAGAAGGGCACGGCACGACAGGAGTAGGCGCGGAGCGGAGGCGCGCCCGAACCTCCGGGCAGTGCCGGAAGTTCGGGGCAAGGGTCGGCAGGGTCAGATCTGGGGGACGGGTGGATGGATGTGGAGGGCCTCGGGGCCGCGCCGGTCGACCTGCCAGTTGGCGGTGCGGAAGGCGTCGGCGATCGCGGTGGCGACCTTCCTCCGCTGCCTTGAGGTGGCGGCGGAGGGGGCGGCGACATCGACGCTGAGCCAGCCGGGCCGCCAGGGCACAGGTACGGGCGGGGTGGGACCTGGTACATCCGCATCCGCATGGATGTAGGGGGCCTGGGCGGTCGGGGAGGTGAAGCCCTGGAACCACAAGTGCTGGGCGGCGAGCGCTGTGGCGGGGGCACCGTCGGGGGTATCGCGGATAACGCCGTGGCCTACGTGGATGATGCGGGCGCCGAAGGTTCAGGCCCTTTGTTCCTCGGCGTGAAATGCGGCTTGGCGGAGCCAGGCAAGGGCGAAGCGGGCCCGCTTGGCTCGCGCGTTGGGGAGGGTGACGGTGACGCATTCTCCGTCGCAGCATGCGGGGTCGGTGGTGACGGTGAAGTCGTCGGCGTGGTCGGGGCGGTGAGGGTTGTGGAGTGTGGGGCCGGCATTGAGTAGGAGTTTGGTGACGTTCGCGGTGGTGGCGTCGGGTGAGACCAGACGGGGCGGGACGGCGTCGACTTGGTACTCGGGGCCTTCAGGGTCGATGCCGAGGGTCTGGTCGAACCACTCGTTGAGGATGGTGGCTACGTCCTGCGAGGGCCAGTCGGTGCCGAGTGCGAAGAGTCGGCGAGCCAGGGCGGCGATGTGCTGGCCGTCGGGCGTTGTGGGGTCGAACTTGCGGGAAAGGGGCATGACGGGGTCCGTTCGGTGGGTGGGAATGGGCTCGGCTCCGGGACGGGGATAGTGGTCGCCGCTCCCCCGGGCCGGCGTGCGCACCATGGCAGGGTGCTCAATTAGAGGCGCAACCGTGCGGCCTCAGCCGGGCAGGCGGCGGCATCCCGGGGGGCAGGTATGGCGACGGTGGGGTTTCGGAACGCTTGAGGCCCGCTCCGGTCACCTGGCCGGAGCGGGCCTCAAGCTGGTCAGTGAGTGGGCGTGGTCGGGAAGGTGATCCGATAGAGGGCGGTGGACCTCTTGTGGGTGATGTGCTCCCAGCCGGATGAGGCGAGGTCCTCGGGGGCGGCTTCATCCATGGCCATGCGCAGTACCTCGTCGGCCCAGCCGAGCGTCTCCGTGTCGATGGTGCCGGTGTCGTCGGCCGTGTCAATCTCGGTGTTCCCGGCGAACACCGCGCACACGTGGGCGAGGCCGGTCAGGTCGACGAGTGCGGACGTGGCCTCGGGCGCCGGGATGCGCAGGATCTGGCCGACCTTCACGCCCATGGTCCCCAGCGGTGCCTTCGGCTGGTCGTCGCGGGTGAGGCCGCACGGGCACTGGGTCTCGTGCCAGTCCGAGCCGTTGTCGCACGCGCACCACCAGCTGGCGAACTGCCATGTCCACTCCCCGCCGCCGATCGGGTAGAGGCCCTGGGCGTCGGGACGGACGATGGTGGCGGCGGTGTCACTGCCTTCGTCCAGGAACTGCCAGCGGATGTGTACGACGACCACGCGGCGGGCGCCGCGTCCGGTGATCTTGCGCTTGCGGGCTGCCTTGCGGGTCTGTGGAGTCGCCTGGGTGATCGAGGTGTTCGCGCCCCGGCTCAGGGCCCGCCAGGGGATGCGCACGGCGACGGCCTGGTTCTCCCCTCCGTCTTCGCCGTCGTCGGAGTGGCTGGGGCCGCCCTCGATGAGGTGGACCGTGTCCTGGCTGTCCGCGCGTCCCTCGATGACGTGGATGGTGGGCACGCAGTCGTAGCCGTCCTCGTCGGCATGGCGGAGCGTCTGCGCGGACAGCTCGCGGACCGCGTCCAGGGCGAAGTGAGGGCTCAGCCATGTGTTCCACCGGTTGGTCGGGTCCAGCGTGCAGTCGAGCGGGCCGAGGAATTCGTCGATGCAGACGCGGGTGTTGATCGTTTTGCGGGTGTGGTTCACGGGTCCTGCTCTCCGTTCGCGGGTGGATCGCCCCGAAGGCGGCGCCGCAGCCCGGCACAGGCGGCAGGGTGGGAGCGCGGTTTCGCGGCTTGGGCGGGGTTGGCGGCCGGGGCCCGGCGCTGTGCCGGGAGTTGGCCGGTGAAGCCGGGCCGTGCGGTGGCGGGGGGACGCCTGCGCCGGGGTGCGGAGCCCGGCGGATGCCGGTCGCCGCCGTCCACCTATCGGCTGGTGCGGGGCGTTCCGGCTGACCACAAGGTGCGGCCCGGCCGGGTTAGGTCCGCAACCACGGCAGGCGAGCGGGTGGGCTATGGAAGTTGGGCCGGGAGCAGCGGCGGTCCGACGCGGTGCGGCAGGCACAATGCCACCGCCCCCGGGGCGGTGGGCGCGGGGGCAGCGGGGAGTGGGTGCCCTGCTGGGGCGGGTCAGTGGGGCAGGACCGCCCTGACGCGCCGGGCGAGCCAGGCGGCGACGTTGACGGGGACCGCGTTGCCGACCTGGAGGCGCTGGGCTTCCTCGTCACCGGCGAAGATGTGGTCGTCGGGGAATCCCTGGGCTCGGGCCTTCTCGCGGATGGTGAGCGGCCGGTACTCGCAGTCGTCGATGCTCAGGTCCGCCGTCGGGCGTACGAGGTAGTGGTGGCCGCCGCCCTTCGCGGTGAGGGTGCCGATCGGGTCATCCAGGGAGCTGGCCGAGCAGTGGTTGCGCAGGGTGACGATGAACGGCTTGCCGCGGTACTTCTCGAGACCGATGGCGACACGGTCGCGGGTGGCTTGTACGTAGGGGACGTAGCCGCCGGTGAAGTGATCGAGGTAGCCGTCTCCGAACCTGCCCCCGCGCACGCTCGGGTCGATGACGTTGCCGATGCCTCGGGTGATCGGCTCGACGTCGGCTCCGCAGCGCCGGTTGGG
>NZ_JBSGTG010000094.1:0-5860 GCF_053607285.1 Streptomyces sp. NPDC055140
GTGATCGACCTCCCCGAGTTCCGGGACATCTGCCTGCGCGGCCGCCAGCTCCGCGAGGACGCCGGGACGCTCACCGGCGACGCGGTCGAGTACGGCAAGGAGGACGCCGAAGAGGCCGCCCGCGTCCGGCTGCTGACCGACTGCGTCAGCGTCCTGGACGCGGCCGAAGTTGACCGGGCCCGCACCGAACGGCTCCTGGAGCTGCTTCAGCAGGCGCTCCCCGACCGGTACGAGGACGTCACCAAGCCCCAGTTGCAGGCCCGGCTCCGCGACGCCGGAGCAGGCACGACCGGGAAGCTCGGCCCCATAGACGGCATGGCCAACCCCAACGGCTACACCCGCGCCCAGATCGCCGACGCGATCCCCCGCAAAAAGGGCTAACCACCCCGGTCGCCCGGGTGGTTCACCCCCGGTCAGCGCCCGGAATGGTCCGGTATGTCCCCCGGTCGCCGAAGACCCTCAACCGGTCGATCGACCACCCCGGGGCTCCGGCCGACCATCGGCCAAACCGGTACAAACCCGCACACGGACCGGGGGGCAACCACCCCCCGGACCACCCCGCAAAACCACCCATACCCGCCGTGGCGCTCCCTCCGCCTGGACAGCACCCGGAGCGCCACGGCCACCCACCCCGCACCGCAGAGGAGTTCGTCATGGGCAAGCAGACCGCGTTCCGCACCGAGAGGGACCTGCGCCAGCTCCGCAAGATCGTCGACATCGGGACCGTCCTCTACCTGACGGTGGAGCTGGAGACCCGGGGGGCCCCGTGGGAGGACCCCAAGCAGCTCCGCGAGTGCCGCGTCACCGGCCGGTCCTGGCTCGTCTCGGACTGGGTCGTCGACAACGCCGGGACGCTCGCCGACCTGGTCCACCAGGGCACCGTCTACACCGTCCGCCCGCAGGGCCTGAAGCTCCTGAGCGAAGAGGCCACGCAGTGCGAGGGCCCGCTCGACGGCATGGGCCAGAAGTACAACCGCCGCCTGGACCGCCGCGAGCTGGAGGCGCTGGAGGCGCAGGTCGCCGCCACCACGGCGGGCAACGCGAAGGCCGGCCGCGGCAAGAAGTCGAGCTGGTGGTGACCGGCCCCGCCCCCCGTCCCGCCCAACCCGACGAAGGAGAACCCGTGATGGACACCAGCAAGCAGGACGCCGTCGACGCCGCCGCCCGCGCCATCGCCGCAGGCACGCCCAACGACCCGGTCACCGGCCGCCTCCCCGAGATCGCCGAGGCCCTCGCCAAGGGCGCGACCCACAACGAGATCGCCCTCGCGGTCCTCGCTCTCCGTGGGATCCGCTGACTGGACATGCCGATGGGGCGCTCCCTCCGCCTGGACAGCACCAGGAGCGCCCCACCCACCCAACCCGCAGCCGTAGGACCGCAGGAGGTACCCAGAGATGAGCACGACCCTGACCCGCCCCGCAACTCCGGCGCCCGCCGCCGAGGCCGTCATCGACGTCGACGGCCTGGTCGCCGACATCGAGCACTACCTCGCCGCCCGCACCCGCACCACCGCCCACCCGCTCGTCACCAAGACCACCGCCGAACTCGTCGCCGAAGCGCTTGGTGCCGAGCAGCTGCACGCACCGGCCGCCGTCCTGCCCGGCCGCGTCCTGCGACTGCTGCCCGACTGGGTGCTCAGCGTCCCGATGATCCGTCACCGCCACGGCGTCGCCCGGCCCATCACGGTGGCCGAGCACCTGGAGCTGACCGCCCTGGTCATCCAGCGCTACGGCTGGGCCCAGGGCACCCACCGCACGACCGGCGGCCGCCGCTGCATCCTCGGAGCACAGGCCGTCCTCTACCGGCTCGGCATGGGCGACGAGTCCACGGTCGCCGCCGCCGGACAGCGCCTCCAGTCCGTCCTGCGCGCACGCGGCTGCACCGCGACGTACGCCGCGTGGAACGACTGCCCCGACCGGACCGAGGCCGACGTCCTGGCGCTCGTCCGCGAGGCCGCCCGTACGGCGGTGACCCGCTGATGGGCTGGACGATCTCCCACGGCACCGTGACCGGCGAGCCGACCCACCGCAGCTACAACGCCGTTGGCTCCCTGGCCCAGGCCGCCGCCCACGCGCTCACCGCCCGCGACTGGGCCCTCCTCCGGCCGGTCCTCCACCGCCCGAGCGGCGACCCCTTCCAGATCAGCCCCGACGGCGCCCGCGCCGCCGCTGGCCTTCTGCTCCGCGCCGCCGACTCCGGCCTCATGGACCGCCAGTCCGGCCAGCTCGCCCGCGACCTCGCCGCCGCCGCGACCCGGGCCGCCGCCGCCCGCCAGCTCTGGAACTGGAGTTGACCGCCGTGGCCACCTGCCAGACCTGCGGAACGTCCGGCCCGGACGTCGAGGAGATGGACGACCCGTTCACCGCCGCCCTCTACCCGGAGCGGACCGAGCACGACCAGATGACCCTCTGCCCGACCTGCCACGTCGCCCGATACGAGGAGAGCTGACATGGACCGCACCCCCGCCGGCCCCGGCCCGTCGGCCGCCGACGTCGCCGCCACCGTCGACCCCATCCAGGCCGCCGCGCAGGCCGCCGCCATCGAGGAAGTCCGCGTCTACGTCGAGAACATCCGACCGACCGACCTCACCGACGCCGGACGGCTCGTCGGCCACCTGATGAACGCCGAGGTCCTCCTGATGAACGTCGCCGCCGCCTTCGCCGACCGCACCGACACGGAGGGCCAGGCATGACCCGCAAGCACGCCATCGTCGAGGCCGCGCCCTCGCTCCTCGTCAGCCACGGTGCCGACTTCTTCGGCGAGGACCGCCACCCGCTCGCCGCCGTACGCGCTCTGGGCCCGTACGCCCAGAACTCGGTGCCCTGGGACGACCGTCCGACCATCGCGCCGCTCGTCCAGCTCCTGGAGGACCTCGCCGACCGGGAGGCCCGGAGCTTCCCCCCGGCCGAGGCAGCCCAGCTCTCCGAGCAGCTCCTCGTCATCGCCCGCAACCGCCGCATCAAGACTGCTGTCGCCGAACTCGCCCGCGCCCTGGCCGACGCCGCCGCCCGCGCCGCCGCCGACAGCGAGCCGTGGACCTGGTCGGTCGAGACGTAGTTGCTGCACTTTTTGGACCGCTCAACGCGGGCGCGCGCGTGGCCGGCCACCGGCCGGGGTGTAACGGAAATCGCCCGGCGGCGTACTACCGGGTGAGACCCCCGCCCAAGTCCCTGATCTGCGAAGAGGAACGCTCGTGGAACTGATGAGACCGCTCTACGCGAACGCGCGCGCCTGTAACGGATCACAGGCCCACTCCGTCCATAGGCCGACGAGGCTCACGACGAGGAGGACCTGACGCACAGGAGCCCCGCCCAGACCCGGGCGGGGCTTCTTCCGCACCGTCAATTCACACCAGCCACAGGGCCCTCGGGCGGGGCGGGGGCAACGAATGGCTCAACTAGTGCCAGGATCATCAGGAGCAAAAAAATGGCGCGACCCAGGGGGCCTATTCCCTGAACCGCGCCACGTGAGTCCGACCGACCGAGCTGCTAAGACCAACCAGAACGGACCCAACGCTGTGCCTACCAGCGTAAGGGACGCTTCGGCGTCCGCGACACCCCAGACTTCCGACGCGCCGCGTGATGACCCCGCTGCCGTCGCTCCCGCCGGAGGCGCTGTGCGCCCCGCTGAGAGCCCCGCCGGGCCTCAGTGTCACTGCGGGGCCCCGATCACCCACACGCCCGGGAAACGGCCGCGTGTGTACTGCTCTGACGCATGCAGGAAGCGCGCGAACCGCGCCAACGCCAAGGGCGAAGCCCTGGCGGCCCGGCCCACCACGACCGCCACGGCGGCACCGGCCCGGACCAAATCCGGACGCGGCCTTGGTACTACCGCGAAAACTACGGACATGCAGGTCAGCGGCCTGCATCAGAACGGCGAAACGGACAACCCGGGCAGCCGCACGGCAAAAAGGGACGCGGCCCCGTTCAGCGGAGGCGTCCCCGGCGCGAAGCCGGAGACCGGCACGGACACGGCTGCCCGTGACGCGGCCTTCATCCTCCGGGAGGCCCTGCGCCCGCTGTCCGGCCTCCAGCGGCTCGCCGACTGCGGGCTGTCCGTCCTCGCGGGCGGCGTCACCCCCGTGATCCGCAACGGCCGGGCGGGGTTCGCCGGGGTCGTCACCTGCGGCTCGGTCCACGTCTGCCCCTGCTGCTCGACCTCGATCCGCCGCGTACGGCAGGACGAGCTGGAGCAGGTCGGGGAATTCTGGGAGTGCCAGTCCTGCGGCCTGGTGATGATGACGCTCACCATGCGGCACTACCTCCGGGACCGGCTCGAAGACCTGCTCGGCAAGCAGCGCGAGGCGTGGAAGCGCGGCTTCGGCCAGAACGCGGGCCGGGCCTGGCGCGACGCGAAAGCCGCGTACGAGATCCGCGGCTTCGTCCGGGCCTGGGAGGTCACCCACGGCTCGAACGGCTGGCACGTGCACTACCACGTGCTGCTGTTCCTGGCCCGGCCCCTGGCGGCCGGTCAGGTCCAGGAGCTCCAGCACCTCGCGTTCGAGGTCTGGTCCGCCGCCCTGGTCAAGGTCGGGGCCCGGATGCCGGTCGAGATCAGCGAGAAGGACGGCAAGCCCGTCGCCGTGCGGATCGACGCCCCGGACCGGGGCGAGTCCGGCAAGCTCGCCCGCTACCTGATGAAGGGCCAGGACGGGAAGGCGAAGTGGGGCGTCGCCCACGAGCTGACCCGGCAGGACATCAAGCAGGGCCAGGGTGGACACCGGACCCCCTTCGAGATCGCCCGCGCCGCCACCGCCCCGGACGCCGACCCGATCGACGTCCAGCTCTGGCAGGAGTTCGTGGCGGCCGCCGTCGGCATCCGAGCCCTGTACTGGTCCAACGGACTGCGCGCCCTGCTCAAGGAGATCGGCTTCGAGCTGGACGACCGCGCCGACGGCAAGGTCGCCTCCGACGAGGCATCGGCCGGGACACCGCTCGCCCGCATCCCCGCCTCGACCTGGTACCGGTACATCGCCCGGCACCCCGGCCGACCGCTCGCCCTGCTGCACGCCGCCGAGAAAGGCGGCGCCGCCGCCGTACGCGCCCTGATCGAGACGTGGGGACTCACCTGGGGACTCGACGTCCAGGAGCCCGACGTCTTCGAGGCCGGGACCGTGCCGACCGCCGACGAGGTCCTCCAGAGCATGGAGCGCGAGACGCTCGCCGCCCGCATGGCTGTCTGGCGCGACGAGTTCGACCGCCAGGACCGCGAGCGTCGCGCCTCCCGGATCGTCCGGCAGGCACCCGGAGCCTGGGACGCCCGCAAGGACGCACAGGCCGCGCTCGACGCGGCGCGCGTTGTCGACGGCACCGAGACCTTCCTCAGCCTCCTGCACCGCCGCCGCCGCGAAACTCTCGCCGCCGCCCAGTAGCCAGCCGCCTTACCCGTGAGGAGAACAACCGTGACCCGCAATCTCCCTGACGTCAGCTTCGCCCGCATCGCCGACCAGAGCGGTCAGCACGTCTTCTTCTGGGCGGCCCCGTCCGCTGGCTTCGACGAGCTGCTTGCCGTCTGGAACCGGATGGACGGCATGACCGCTCAGCCGTTCACCTTCGCCGAACCCGCCATCGTCGCGGCCGCCCAGGACTGGATCGCCGACAAGCTCCAGGAGCACGACAAGGCCACCGTGATGCTCGGCTCGATCGAGAAGGGGAAGTGGGTCAACTGGAACCTCCCGACCGTCCCGCGTCCCGCCGTGCCGACCGACTGACGCCTGGTCCTGCGGGGGCAGCCGACGCAAGCGCCGGCACCGGAGCCCCGGGGGCTCCGGGCGGTGGTCGGCCGGAGCCGGTGACCGGACGCGGGAGCGTCCAGGCCGAGAAGCCGGGGCGGTCGCCGCCTTGTCGACCGGGGCCACCAG
>NZ_JBSGTG010000095.1:0-5835 GCF_053607285.1 Streptomyces sp. NPDC055140
CATACCCGGATCGCCCGCCCGCACATTGGAACAGCTACACGCCCGAACAACCCCCGCGGAAACCCGTCGCTGACAGTTATTGAAATACGGGCCCCGGCGGTGCCAGTGTATTGGCGCTGGACCCCAACGGTGTGGGTGCCCTTCTTCACGTCGCCGGTCTCGTCCACGACCAGCACCGCGGCCTCGTCGTGCAGGTGCTCCACGACGTACTCGCGCACGTCGTCGCGGACGGCATCAGCGTCCCAGGCCGCCCGGCACAGCAGATGCTGCATGCCATGCGGATTCGCGTCCCCGGCCCACTCCGCGATCGTCCAGCAGTTCTTGCGCGGCAGGTCCGCCAGCAGTCCCAACACCAATCGCCCGGCCCGCCGCCGGGGTTCGACCCGGGCGAACCGGCCCGCGATACGCCCCGTGGCCACCTCGAACGCCTCCCGCCAACGGACGGGATCTATGCTGTGACCTGCGGCCACCGTCTGATCTTCTGTCTTCACACACCGATGATCACCGGTGGCCGCACCTGCTCCCGCACCAGCCCGGACCTGTGTGACCGGCTGACGGACGGCGAACTGCCGGAAATCCGGGCGACGGCCACCGACCCGGCTGACACGCTGGCGCACATGACCACGCCACCGACCGCGAGACAACGACTCGCCGCGCTCCACAGCTATGCGGCCGTGAACCGTGAGGACTTCACCGGCCAGAACCTGGCTTCCGCTCGCACGTCGCGGCTGCGGTTCACCCGCTGCTCGTTCATCGGGGCCGATCTACGCCACGCCACCCTGGACGGGTGTTGGTTCAAGTTCTGTGACTTCAACGACGCAGACCTGCGCGGGGCTTCACTGCGCGAGGTCAGCCTGGCCGGATGCGATCTGCGCGGTGCTGACCTGCGCGACACCGATCTGACCGACGCCAGGTTCGGAAGCGTGAACACTGGCGTGCCCCCGCTCGGGCTGACCTACGTCACCGGTGCCCGGTTCGAAGGAGCGTCCTTGCGCAACGTTCAAGCGGAAGGCGTCATCGGGTGGCCACTCGGGCACGGCGCGAACGAGTAGGGCCTGCCTGGCGGCGAGATCACGAACTACAGCTGGAGTACTAGTAGGGCTCCGTTAGGTCTGTCTCGCCGTCCTATTCGGGGGCATGTTGGAGGGTATGGACACGCATGAAGTGAACCGTGCTCGGGCGAAGTTGGCGTTATTCGTGGCTGATGTGTTCGCCTCCGTGCCGCGCAAGGATCAGCGGGCGAAGGGCGACTGCTATCTGCGAGGGCTGATGCTGAACGGGCGGCGTAATTCGATCCAGCCGATGGCGGAGCGGCTGCCGGACGGCAACGAGCAGAACCTGCAGCAGTTCGTGAACCAGTCGACCTGGGATCCGGTGCCGGTGCGGCGGCGGATTGCGGAGCGGATGGTGCCGCAGATCGGCCCGGCTGCCTGGGCGGTCGATGATGTGTCGTTCCCCAAGGACGGGAAGATGTCGGTGGCGGTCGCCCCTCAGTACTGCGGGGCTTTGGGCAAGCAGGCCAACTGCCAGGTCGCGGTGAGCGTGCATGCGGTTTCCGACACCGCGTCCTGTCCGCTGCAGTGGCGATTATTCGTGCCCGGGGAGTGGGCGGGCGACCCGATACGTCGGCGCAAGACCGGGATTCCGCAGGAGGTCGGGCACCGGGAGAAGTGGCGTCTGGCATTGGACACCCTTGATGAGCTGGCCGGGTGGGGGCTGGTGCCGCCGGTGGTGGTGGCCGACGCCGGCTACGGGCAGAACGCCGACTTCCGCGACGGCCTGGACAGCCGGGGAATCGGGTATGTCGTCGCCATCCGCTCGGATGTGACCGTCCACCCGCACGATGCCATGCCCCTCACGCCGCCCTGGCCGGGCAACGGCCGCAAGCCGCAGCCCCGCTACCGGGACAAGCCGTCCTCGGTGGCCGCGCTGGCGGCCGGCCATGGCCGGCAGGCGTTCACCGAGGTGACCTGGCGGGAAGGCTCCCGCGGACCGATGCGCTCACACTTCCTGGCTCTGCGGGTGCGGCCGGCCGGGGTCAGGGCCCGCCGCCTGGCCCAGGCCGCCGCCACCGCGCGGGAGGGCTGCTGGGACGGTGTCCTGCCCGAGGTCACGCTGCTGGTCGAATGGCCCGAAGGCGCCGAAGCACCCACCGACTACTGGCTGTCCAACCTGCCCGTCGGCACCCCGCTTGCCGAACTGGTCCGCCTGGCGAAGATCCGCTGGCGCATCGAGCACGACTACCGGGAACTCAAACACGGTCTCGGGCTGGACCACTTCGAGGGCCGTTCCTGGACCGGGTGGCATCACCACGTCACCCTGGTCACCGCCGCCCACGCGTTCCTCACCGAACAGCGACTGGCCCCAAAAGCCGATACAGCGGACTCACCCTCTACCAGATCCTCGACACCATCCAAGAGCTGCTGAACTGCTGGACCGGCACCCGCACCACCTGCCACCGCCCCCTGCCCAGAACATCAACCACCAGCCAGAACCCAAGATCCAGAGAAACCTAACGGAGTCCTACTAGGTGGCGGTCTTGTAGGCGTCTGGGAACTGACCCGCCAGGCTTCGGGACCGGGCTGGAGGAAGCTGCGGGTCTTCTCTGCGGTGGTCGCTTTGATGCTCGCCGGGCTGCTCGCCGTCTAGAGATGGCCAGTCGGCGTGCCCCTCCCATGCCTGTTCGGTCGGGAAACAGCGGGGAACAGCGGTCGCTGACGGACAACGCTCACGTAAACGGCCCCTGACCGAGTTACCTGGTCAGGGGCCATTCACCTGCGGTGGGTGTGGGATTTGAACCCACGGTGACATCGCTGCCACGACGGTTTTCAAGGCTGTTCAGGGCTTGTGCGCGGTCGGCGCTGACAGGTCCCCCTCTTAGCCATCAACTAGGCCTGGACGTCGGTTGGGCCACGGATTGGATACCGGACCACCCCCAGACAGAACCAGGGATGCAGCTGCACTTCAGAGCTGGATACCTCGCCGCCGACCGCGCGACGCCGACCCTAAAGGTCGTCCTACCTTCTTGGCGTGGGCGTGCTCTGGTCGTTCGTAGGATCGGAGGGCCCGGGGGCTTCGGGTATGGCTGTAAAGGTTGAGCCGCTGGATGGCTTACGGGACTTGGCCGCCCGAAGCCCCACGACGACCCGACCGCCAATTGGGATACGCGACTTGATCGCTGCTGTAGGACAACGCCGGCGCGGTCGTCTGCGGGTTCCATGTGCGACGAGCTGGCGGAGGGAAACGTGCCCGACATCTGGGCCGGTGTGGACATCGGCAAGACACATCACCACGCCGTGGCGATCAACGCGGAGGGCAAGCGGCTGCTGTCCCGCCGGATCCGCAATGACGAGACCGAACTGCTGACACTGCTCGGCGACGTGTTGGCGATATCCGATGACGTGTTGTGGGCCGTCGACCTTAACCATGGCGGTGCTGCTCTGCTGATCGGTCTGCTCACCGCTCACGGCCAGTCTGTCGCCTACCTCACCGGCCTGGCAGTGCACCGCGCCTCGGCAACCTACCGGGGCGAGGGAAAGACCGACGCGAAGGACGCCTTCGTCATCGCCGACCAGGCACGCATCCGCCGGGACCTGGGACTGCTCAGGCCCGGCGACGAGATCGCCATCGATCTGCGCACGCTGACGACCAGACGTCTGGACCTCGTCTTCGATCGCACCCGTCAGATCAACCGGCTCCGCGCCCAACTGCTGGAGATTTTCCCTGCGTTGGAGCGGGCACTGGATTTGACCAACAAAGGTCCGGTGATGCTGCTGACGGGATACCAGACTCCGGCAGCAATCAGACGAGCAGGCACGAAGCGGATCGAGACCTGGCTCAAGAACCGCAAAGTTAAAGGTGCCGCTGCACTGGCTCACGTGGTGGTGGAAGCCGCCCAGGCTCAGCACGCCGCGCTGCCCGGCGAGACGGTGGCCGCAGCGATGGTGGTTCGCCTCGCGAGGGCAGTGATGGCCCTCGAGGAGGAGATCGCGGAACTCGACGCCCTCATCGAAGCCCGGTTTCACGAACATTCGCTGGCCGACGTGATCCTCAGCCTGCCCGGCATGGGCACCAGGCTCGGCGCGGAGTTCATCGCCGCAACGGGCGGCGACATGGACGCCTTCGGCAGTGCCGACCGCCTGGCCGGCTTCGCCGGTCTGGCCCCGCAGCCCCGAGACTCGGGCCGTGTCAGCGGCAATCTGCGCAGACCCCGCCGCTATCACCGTGGTCTGCTCCGGACCATGTACTTGTCGGCGATGGCCAGCCTCAAGTCCTGTCCTGACTCCAAGGTGTACTACCAACGCAAGCGGCGGGAAGGGAAAGGCCACAAGCAGGCTTTGCTTGCCCTGGCTCGTCGTCGCGTCAACGTTCTGTGGGCGATGATCCGTGACGGAGTGTGCTATCAGCCGTCACTTCCAGTTGCGGCTGCGGGTTGACATCAGCATTGGGAAGTCCCGTAGCTGTGCCGAGTAGGTCGAGAGGCAGTCCAGGGAACTCACTTCACTACGACGTTGTCGCCAGCCGAAGTCGACGGCCCGGTAGTGGTGTTGCCGTAGTACGCCCAGCGCCAGGTACCGGTCTGGGATGCCTTCACGGTCGTCCCGAGATCACCCGAGCCGTTCGCGTATACCTTCTTCACCGTGGTGTAGGAGGTGGCTCCGGTGGGCTTGAACTGCAGGCTCACCAGGCGGCCTCCGTAGGAGGCGTACTTCCTGGTCTCCCAGTTGGCCCGCGTGACCTTTCCGGTCACGGTGATGGTCCTACCCTTGGCTACCGGCTCGGGCGAGGCATTCACAGTCAGGCGGGAGTTGCGCTTGACGTAGACAGTGAGGCCCTCATCGTCAGTGTCACCGCCGCCGCCCTTGAAGGACACCTCGGCCGCGACCTTCCAGGCTCCGGCCTCGCTGTTGTGCATATCCCACACGCTCGGGTCGAAGTACATCGTCTCGTTGAAGTCGCACACGCCAGTGCTCACCTTGATGCAGTCGCTCGTCTCGATGGCGTGCCACAGCCGATCACCCGTCGGATCCGCATTGCCGCGGTACAGGAACACCGCCGGATACTTCCACTCATGGGTGGTCGCCATCCGGAAGGAGGTGGGCGCCGCGACCTCGTTCGACACCCCGATCACAATGGGCTTGCCGCCATTCACCTGGACACGGGTGAACGAGACCCCGCCCTCGGCCGCCCCGGCCGGCACCGCGGCCACGCCCGTGAACACCACCGCCGCGCCACCGGCCACGACAGCTCTCCAGACCTTCTTCCCCACCTGATCCCCGATCTCTGCACCGAAAGGCGCCGGAGACTCATCTTCCGGCGCCTTTCAGACAGCCGGGATCCACGCGGGGTTGTGCACCCTTGGATCACGATCGGGCATCAGGCGATCTTCGCCTCGCACGAGGCGGCCGACACCGGTCGAAGATCATTTACGGGACAACAGGTTAGGGCCTCACACGGACAGCAGTAGCGGTGAGTGTCTAACTGCGTGACAACCGCGACGTACAACCACGAACAACCGTGGACGTCAGCGGACCATCAGAGCCGGTGACAGGCACAGCAACCCAAGGGAGCGAGCATCCCCAGTTACTTCGGGACGAAGAAGTCCCCGTGCCACAGCCGTGCCACATCGTGCGGTCAACCACGGTCAACGACGGCTCGGCGCAGTCGAGACGCGCCGTTCACCTAGGCTGCCGCTACAGCCGGAGTGACCTGGGGGCATTCGCTTCGGATCACGGCTGCCCTTACAAGGCAGATGTCGGCGGTTCGAAACCGTCCGCGCCCACCAGGTTCGGGAGGCGGGCGGCATCGGCAGTCCTAGATCGACTGCGAGGCCTG
>NZ_JBSGTG010000096.1:0-5791 GCF_053607285.1 Streptomyces sp. NPDC055140
ACCCTGAACGACCTCCTCTAGGCCCCCCGACGTCTGAGAGGAGTGCGAACGCGCACTGCCACGCCGGCTCGCTGACAGGCAACCGCCCCGGCAGTGCCCCCGGAACGTGCCTTACTTACCTTCCCCGGATGTCGGCCTGTGACCTGCGAATTCATCCGAAACCGCTAGATAGCGATGGGATTAGCCGCGGGCCTGGCCCTCGTGTGCGGCGCAGCTCGCGGCATGCCCTACGCCCCAGCAACGGCCGGAGTCACCGGATCCCGGGGCCCTCTCCGCCCCGGGCTCTACGCCTCGTGGAATGTCTGCGCACCGTTACCCCGCTGCCCATCGGCGTCTCTGCCCCGAACAAACAGTGGCGCCTCCTTCGCCGACGCCGTCATCGTCGGCTCCGCGATCATCCGCCTCGAGGCCATGTTGGGCTGGGTTGTGAGCAGATCCGCGCCCGGTTCGTCGCCGCTCCAACGGGACCGGGCTTGGGCGCAGTTCACTGCTCCGTCCGCGTACAGGTTGTGGATCCGGCCGGCGTCCCTGACGGTTCCACTGCGCCTGCAGGTGCCGATGGCCGATTTCTGGAGTGCGGCTGCACTCGCGATTGTCACAGGCCTCACGCCCCTTCGAACGTTCGAGGACGACGCCCGCCGCGTACGCGAGAGGGTGACCTGAGCGGGAGGCATGCGTGCCGCGAGCGCGGGCCGGGTTTCGGTGGACCAAGCTGGCGGCGACGGAGGTTCAACGAGCTGCCTCGCGGTCGGGCACGGGCCACGGTTGGCCTTCGCCTGCACCGTCGACCGCGTGGGCGAGGACACGATCGCCGCGCGATCTGTACATCACGGTCTCGGGTTGTAGTCAGTCGAGGCCGGCAAGTTGGTCGAATTGGCCTGCCTTCGCCCCGAGGATGGCGGACTCAAGCTCCTTCCTGGTGAACACCAGTGGGAGGCCATCGGGGTTGTGCGAATCGCCGATGAGGATCCACTCCCCTTTGCGCCCGAACCTGACGCAGTTCCCTCCGCCGCCGCTCGGGAAGTCCGATACCTGCCACTCGACATCGCTCAGGTCCAGTGTGGACGGATCGGGCTTTTGCACTGTCACTGCAGCTCCTTGATCATCTTCTTAAGCAGTACGCGGGTGGCGTCCGGGTCCAGCGCCCGCTCCCAGAGGCTGTTGAAGGCCTGTGAGTACGCATCTGTATAGAGCTCTTCATCGAAGTACCCCGAGCTGACCATGTTTTCCAACCACACGACAGATCGTGCGGGCTCGGGGAAGTGCATCACGACGAACGCCCCGGATGTGCCAGGGTGGCAGTCCACCGATTTGGGTAGGACGCGGATGGCGTTCCTGGGCTCCGCTGACTCAAGAACCAGTCGTTCGAGCTGGCCCTTCAGGATCTGCTTGTTCTTGACCGTCGTCCGCAGCCCCTCCTCGTCGAGCAGGGCACGGAATTCTCGCAGCGCGCCGCGGGCGATTCGGTTCTGGCGATCCATGCGGATGTCCACGAGGCCCTTGACCTCGGCAGGACGCAGTTCTTCACGCATCGCCGTGATGACGTACTCGGCGTATTCACGCGTCTGAAGAATGCCGGGCACGATCTTGGGTTCGTAGTTGTCCTCGCCCCGGGCGCGCAGTTCGAGAGCGAGGAAGCCCTCGAAGCGCATGGGGCCGAGCAGGTCAGCGTTTCGGCGCCATAGGGCTGGCCGAGGTCTGCTGGGTGTCGTCTCGGCCTTCAGGAGGGCCATCACCTCGCCTCGCTCAGGCGGCCCGGCTTCAAGGCAGTCAAGGAGCGCTTCCGTGAGCTCCGGTGACAGGCGCTTCCGCCGGCCCTGTTCGAGCCTGCTGACTGCGGAGCCGTCCAGTTTGAAGGGAGGCTCGTGCCTGCTGAGGAGTTCTGCAACCGCACTCTGCGTCAGATCGCGTCGATCGCGCAACTTCCGGACGAGGACGCCGACTTCACGCAGCACCAGCGATCCGGGGGCCTCGTTCCCATGCGACATGTTGGCCAGTGTGACGGCTCGCCGATCTCCCGACAACCAATCTCTTCAGCAATTTGCTCAACCATGTTGCTTGGAGTGGGACGTTGAGCCATCCTGGCCAGGGTCGCGATCCGTGCGGGCGCTGTCGCTGGTCGTGGCATATGCCGCCGGTTGCGCGGACCGCTGCTGGATCCACCGTTGTCCGAGGAGGGCTGTAAGGGTGCTCCGCCCCACGTTGTTCCGCGTGTTGATTCTGGAGCGTGGATGGGAAAACTGGAGTGTCTTCGCCTGCCACTTGGAGCAGGCAGCCCGTGACTTGGCCGTTAAGTCCGACTCTCCCCGTCTCTTAGGGGTCTCTGTTGCCCGGCGCACGTTCGACCGGTGGATGATCGGGGAATCGAAGGGCATGCCGCAGGCTGACACTCGGGTGGCCTTGGAATACCTTCTGGGGTTCCCCTGCGTTGCGTTGTTCGGCCCGCCGCTCGACGCCACCAGCATGGCAAGGGCTGAGGAGGATCGCGGCCGCGTGGCTGATGCGATCACCATCAGTGATCGATGGCTGACCTCAGAGCTCTTCGCCTCAGCAGCCGGCGAGGTAGCGGACTCCTGGCAGTTCAGACGCCCTGGAGGTTGACGCGCATATGGTACGGATGACGTTGTTCCGTCAGTTGGTTCAAGATCGGGGCTGGACCACGGTCGAAACGTTCAGCACCCACTTCTCCAAAGCGGGACGGGAACTGGCCGAACAGACCGGGAAGAGCCGCCTTGCGGATATCCCCGTCGCCCGCCGCACCTTCGACCGGTGGATGGCCGGCGAACTGAAACGCCTGCCGCAGAAGGACACCCGGACCATCCTCGAGCACCTATTCCAGCAGCCCGTCGCGCTGCTGTTTGGCGCTCTGGACGCAGGCGGCGAGAACGGGGCCGCCGAGGTCCAGGCAACGGAGCGTCTCTCCACTCGCCAGGTCTCCTTCGGGGCGGGACTGGCGCAGGGGGGAATCCTCACCTCAAGCCCGTTCCTCCCGCAGGAAGGCGAAGACGTGGACCGCCGCCAGCTGCTCGTCGCCGGCAGCGCTGCAGCAGCACTCCCTCTCCTTCCCGGCCACGTCGGGGCTTCCGCTCAGCGTCGTCTCGACCGCATGACGCCGGACGAGGCAGAAGCCCTCCTCATGCATCTTCGCGAGATGTGGCACCTGCTCGTCCAGAGCGACAACCTCTTGGGCCCTCGCCACGCGCTCGGCGGCGTCCATCAAAACCTCGGCGTGCTCCAAGATCTTCTCGAGTGCACTGGTCCTCACCTGCGTGGCGAAGCCCTTGTCCTTGCCGCCCGCTATGCCGAGTCCGCGGCCTGGCTTCACGAGGACTGCACCACCGACACCGCACTGGCCTCGCACTGGACGAACCAGGCCATGGCATGGGCGGTCGAAGCCGGCGACGACGTGATGACCGCCTGGACACTGTTCCGGCGTGCCCAACAGGCCACCGCCTGTGGCCACGCCGCACCGAGCATCAGCCTCTCCCGCGCTGTCCAACGCTACGAACACATCCTCACTCCGCAGATGCGCGCCGCCGCCCTCCAGCAGGAGGCTCACGGCTACGCCCTCGCCGGAGACGAAGTGACGTGCCACCGGCTCATTGATCAGGCCGAGACTTACGCCGCACAACCCGAGAGTGCCGGAGACGGCCGCAGCGGGCACGGCGACTTCGCGACCCCGGCGTACCTTGAGGGGCAGCGCGCGAACTGCTGGCTCCTCCTGGGACGCTCGGACCGAGCCGTCCCGATCCTGTCCACCGCGCTCGCCACGATGCCACAGGTCTACCGGCGTGACCGCGGTCTCCTGCACGCTCGACTCGCCACCGCCCATGCTCGGACCGGCGACATGGACCAAGGCGTCGACCATGCCCGCCAGGCGCTGGTCGTCGCCCACAGCGGAGGATCGACGCGAACCCTCCGTGAGACGATCGCTGCTGTTGACGCGATGCGCTCCGCCCCTGACACCCCCGGGGTAGCCGAGCTGATCCGGTCCGTCGCGCAGAGCTGAGGGAGGGTCAATGCCCACGTCGGTGGAGCTGGCGGCGATGCGTCGCGCCATCGTCATCTCCGCGAGCGGGCTTGGCGCCACCAGTCCGAACCCGGCTGTCGGCTGCGTGATCCTTGATGCTGCGGGCCGCACGGTGAGCGAGGGGTACCACCTGCGTAAAGGCGAGGCGCACGCCGAGGTCAATGCGCTCGCGGCCGCCGGCGCTCGAGCCGCGGGAGGCACGGCCGTGGTGACGCTGGAGCCCTGCAACCACGAAGGCCTCACGCCTGCCTGCCACCAAGCACTCCTGGACGCCAAGATCGCGCGCGTGCTGATCGCCGTTATGGACCCCACCTCGCGGGGCGAGGGTGGAGCCGCCCGGCTGCACCAGGCCGGCGTCGATGTCCAGACGCATGTCTTGGAACAGGAGGCCCTGGCCGTGCTCGGGCCCTGGCGCGTCTCCCTGTCGTACCGGCGTCCCGTCCTGCACCTGCTGATCCAGATGGACTCTGCGGGCAATCCCATCGCCCCTGCGGCAGAGACGCTCGCCGAGGTCGAGCTTCAGCGCCACGCACACGATCTGGTTATCTCCATCGACGGTTCGGCCGAAGAAGGCCGGAACGGCAGTCATGGGCGCGTCTTCAGGGTGCCCACCTATCCGGTGCCCGACGAGCCAGGGGACGCGGTTGCCGCGCTCACCGAAGCCGGTGCCCGAACTGTGCTGCTTGTCGGGCCGTCGAATCTGGGTGAGCGGCTACTCAGCGCGGCATTGGTGGACCGCCTCACCCTCCTTCAGCCGGTTCCAATGCCGTCGCAGGCCATGACGGCGGTTCCACTGCTCCCGGACGGCTACGTCCTGGCCCGGATCACTCGTGCGGGCGAGCAGCTTGTCGTCTCCGCCGAGCGCCGCTGACCAACGCCCAGATCACGCTCATGGCTGCAGTGCCTTGACGGGCGAGAGCGATGCCGCTTCCTGGACTTGAGCCCGGAGGGCGGCGTAGACGTTGTCGACGATGCCGAGCTCCGGCGCCGTGAGCGGATCACCCAGGCAGCTGTAGTTCTGCTCCACCTGTTCCTCGGTGCTGAAGCCGACAACGACCACGCACTGATCGCCGCGCTGCAAGCTCGAGCGAAGAGCCAACCGCGTCAGCGTTCCCGGGGTGTCCCCGAAGTGGCCGCGCAGAATGTGCAGTTGCTCATCTACCCGTTCCTTGAGGGAAGGCATCAGCCTTGCACGTTGCGGAGTAGCTGGCCAAGGCGATGAGGTAGCCGCAACTCCCTTTCCAGCAAGCACGCCGTGAGCCAGTGGAGCCGCCAGCACCAGGCCGACGCCGTGCCGCGCCGTGAAGCTGAACAGATCCTGCCCTTCGAGAGAGACGGCTGGGGTGAAGGCATTGAACCGGGTCCAGACCACGTCCGGTTTGATCAGCCGGAACAGGTACAAGAACCGCTCGGTCTGGGCCGCCCACTCCTCTGGGGAGGCCGCGTAGTGCGTGAATGGTCCCCGCATCCCGATCGCCCTGATTGCCTTCACTTCCCGGAGCGTGCGCATCGAGTCGATGGCATTGCCCAGGTAGCGATCTCCAGGGCCGAAGTCGAAGCTGTCCAAGGTGTAGAGGTGAAGCTCTTCGGCGTACAGGTTCTCCAGGGTCTGCTCGAGCTGGTGGTGGATGTGACGGCCAGCGTACGGATGCTCTGCGCTGCCGCGTATCTGGCCGACCTTGCTACTCAGCTGGAGGGACAGCTCCGGGTTCTCGCGAAGGAACTGGCCGATGACGCGCTCGGAGTACCCGCAGCCGTAGG
>NZ_JBSGTG010000097.1:0-698 GCF_053607285.1 Streptomyces sp. NPDC055140
CGCCTACGGATCCGACATCGACCCTGTCGCCTATCTCCGCAGCCACGGACTCTCACTTTGACCACCCGAAGGAGGAGTGCCCGCGGCCTCATGCCGCGGGCCGAACGCCATGAACACCAGCACGCGCTACCAGGTCCAGATCAGCCGCGACGGCCAGCTCTACATCGACAACGAGCCGCACGTCGTTCCCGACCGAGTCGACCCCTCGCAGGTCGTCGTCCAAGTCCTCCACATCGAGGCCGCCGGCAGCGGCTTGCCGGTCCTCGTCCAGGTCCAGGACGAGCGCAGCAACGCCCACTTCGACATGCAGGTCATGCCCGATGGCACTACCCAGGCAGCAGGACTTCCGACTGCAGCTCCCGAGCCGGCGGCGCCCGAGACAGGGAAGCAGAAGGGCAACCTCGCTCACCGGCTGACCGCCGCCCAGGCCGCGGGCCGCGCCCACGACTACGACACGGCCATAGCGGCCGCTGACGACATCCTGCAGCAGCTCACCGCCGAGAAGGGCGACACAGCCTCCAAAACCCTCGAGGCGGCACAGTTCAGAGCCGACCTGGCCTATCTGAGCGGCGAGTACGCCTTCGCCACCGCCTCATGGACCTGGCTCGCTCTCGCCTGGTACGACCGGCTGGGGCCGGGCAAGCGGCGTACCCAGGTGGCGGCACAGAACGCCGCTCAAGCGTGGATGCACCTAGACC
>NZ_JBSGTG010000097.1:708-5529 GCF_053607285.1 Streptomyces sp. NPDC055140
CCCCAATGGCCTCCGACCTGGTCAACATGCTCTTGGAAGTGGCCGCCGCTGAGCGCACAGCAACCATGCGCATCCAGATCGCCGAGCGGCTCGGACAATTCAACAACTAGAGGCACGCCAAGGGCTCATCGGGCCTTGACAGCCTTGCAACAACATCAAACTGCTACAGTTCCTGTCGCGAGCACAACAAGCCCAATACGCGCAAGAGCCGACGACAGAGGGGCAGGACCATGTGGCGCCTGACGGTGTTCATCCAGGCTGTCCTCGCCTTCTGGGTCGTAGTCATGATGCTGCTGAGCGGCCTGATGCTCTTCACTCACAAGGGCGACCTGTCACAGGCTCTCGGGTGGCTCGCCCTGTCCCTTGGTTTGCTCCTGGTCACCGAGCGCCTTTCAACCGGGCGCTGGTTTAGGTGGTCACGCCACTGAGGTCGACCCCGGGGCGACCCAGGCTCAAGGCCGCGGCCAACCCCAGCTCGGCGCCACATCTGTGCCAAAGACCGGGCCTTGAGGCGGACTTTTCCATCGGCAGCGAAGTCCGCACGCCGAGGGCTCGCCGTGAGGGGTACTGGCTGCGGCATCCCCTCGAAGAGCGAGCCCTGACGACCTCGGCGAATCAGCCCCGTGGGGCCGCTCATCGACCGCACTCGAGGGCACCCGTCGGTCGACTGAAGTGCGGTCGGGTTGATCCTTCTCACCCAGCGCTGGCTGCTGCAGTGCTCGAGTAGTGAGCTGGCCGTCCTGGAGTTCGCAGCCTCGCTGGTTGGCACGGCGGGGGTCAACCAGCGAGGCCCTTGCCGCCGTGGACGCCCGGGAGTCCGAGCTCTTGTTGACGGCGATGCGGGAGCGGCATGACGGGGCGCATGACCCGAACTGCCGGGCTGGCACCCGCAGGCGCGGGGATGCTCCGCTGCGCCTCAAGCGGCGGCTGCCAAACGACGTGTCGCCGCTTAGCGAGCAGACGCGTGTCAGCGGTGAAGGGACGATCGCTCGCGGGGTGGGCGGACGAGCACCCGCCCCCTGCCGTCCAAGGCGATGAAGCCTCCCCTTGCCTGGTACACCCGCCGCAGTCGCTCCGTGCGGGGTGTGGCCACGAGATACACGCCGTGCGCGTCGGCATGATCGAGCAGCCGTCGCGCCAGTCGTCCGGCAGCTGTGGGCGCGTGCGTCTCGGCGGCGAACGCGGTGATCTGCCACGCCGCCGAGAGGGAACACCGGGCACGGTGCTCGTCGAGGCCTGGCGGCGCGTCCCGCAGGGTGCGGACGATCGCCCGCCCGACCAGGATCACAACGATGAGGGTCACGGTGAGCTGGCCCAGCCCGGACGGTACGCGAAGAAGGGACGCGACCAGTTCGGTCGCGGTCGTGGTGGCGATCAGGACGGCCGCGAAGGCGACCCCTGTTGCGGCCAGGGCGCCGAGCTGGGCGAGACGACGGGCGGGACTGACGCGGGCACAGCTGATCACCATCATCGCGCCGCGGTGAGCGAGCAGTGTGCCGGAGGCCCGGTAGACGGGAAGGGTCATCAGCCACAGGACGCGGGCCGCGGCTGCATCGATCGGACCAGTACGGGGCGGGCTGATCCGTTGCTGGGCCAGGCGAGCCAGGCCCGGTAGGTCACGCCAGCGGGCGAGAAGACCGTGGGGCAAAGACGGCTGCGTCACGCCAACTCCTGGGCTTCTGGGAGACTGCGATGTCCGTCGCCGTCGCTGCTGATGACGGACCGGATCATGGCAAGAGCGGGGAGGGAAGGCCGGCGGAGGTAGGGGCCAAGTCTCGAGGTCAAGCCTGGGTGCGGGGAAGAAGAATCGCGCTGTTGCACGGCTCCACTTCACCGCTGCTGGTCAGCGAGAACGTGTCCCGGGAGCCATGCAGGAACTCCGAGACAGCCTCTGGCGGGTTCACGGTCCAGTGGTGCCGGAACAAAAAAGAGAGACCAGCCATACCTGCCCGTGAAGGCACAGGATTACGAATGCTCAACTCGTCGGAAGAGCCTGTGAGATGACTGGTCTCGCAAGTAGTTAAGCACACCCTCCACGCCGGCCGTCAAACCACAGGCCCCACGCTCCCCTCGAGATCCGGCCCCGCGACGCCATCGCACACGACTGACGAATGCCCAATTCCCGCCCCATGGGACGCAGAAAGAAGATTCCGCGCCCATCGCACTCACCCCCTGGACCGCACCCCGGTTTCGGCTTGTTGACCGGTGGATCACGACGCAGCCTGCCTGGAGTCCACCGTCCTCGTCCGAAACGGAGCCGGCCATGGCCGAGCCCGACAACACCACGGTCACCTGGGCCGAACGAATGGCGCTCCTCAAGGACTCGGCGCAGCAGCGGGTCCTGAACGCACCGATGCCCACCGCGGCAATGGAGCAACTCCTCGCGGACGGAAAGGCTGACGCTCTCGGGCGGTTCGAAGGCAGTCCGGTGCGCTACATCGACCGCTGGTGGCGGGCAAGCGAACCGGGCTGGGTGGCCCTCGACGAATCCGCATCCGCCCAACTCGACCTACATGCAGAGCGCTACCGTGCCGCGGTCGCCGCGACCGCACCCGGCGCCGCACCTTCCGAGGCGGACACTGAACTCGCTGAAGAGCTGCCCGCCCGGCCCGAAGCGGGGGCCGCGTGAACAACGATCCTTACAGGGCCCCGCAGCACGAGCTGAACGTCGTCAGCAGTCTGCTGCGCGACAGCAACGCGGCGAACCAACTCGTCGACTGGAACCATCCGGTGGGCCCCCAGTACTGGCTCAGGCACGAGCACTTCAAGAGCGAATGGGTCGGCGCTGCCTACATGGCGCTCCTATCCGGCGGACTCCGCGATATTGAGCAGCGCTTGCGGGACTACCCCAACGCCGACCCCGCGACGGTCAAAGCGGACGCCATCGTGGCCAGAATGGCGCTCCCCTACCAAAAGCGCGCTGCGGTGGGCGACCCCAGCGCGCTGGCGCAGCTGAACGACTCGGCGTACTGGGCGGCCGTCCGCAGTGCCATCCGCGAAATGGCCCAGCCCAGCTGGCCTGCCAACCCCGAGCACGCACGGCACGACGCCTACGTCACCACGCGGGCAGACCAGCACCCCTCCACTGTCGAGAACGTCCCCTTCGAATTGTCCCGCGGACGTGGCAACGACAGGCACGCGCTGGTGAAGGAACTGGCCGTCATCGGAGCCATCCTCAACAACCCAGACCGAGCACAGCAGTTCTGGTACACCCCATCGTCGCCCGACGCATCGCCCTATTGGCTCCTGCCCCAAGATTTCGGCGACCCCTCGACTGCCGAGATCTGGGATGCCCTGGTCACCGGGCCCGATCCCGCGATCGCGCTGCCGGCAGCCAGAGACCCCATGCTCACGCAGGAGCAGCGAGCCACGGCGATGATCCAGCACATCACCACGCGGCTGATCTACAACGACCACCACCGCTCCACCGGCGACCCGGCGGCCAAGGCGCGCCTCGACGCCAATGCCAACCAAGTCATCGCCACCTACCTCGCGCGAGCGAGTGCTGACGATTTCAGCCCCAACCCCGACAACGCCGCCGAGTACGCGGTGACCTTCATCCTCGAGCCGAGCATTCCCGCGGCAGTCGAGGACCTGGCAGGACGCGTCCGCAAATACGGACTATCCGAGGCATCCCTGGGCCAGGTCGCGATCGAACTCAGCACCAACGAGCACGCCCTGGACCGACTCTCCGAGCGCCTCGATGCCGCGCCCAGCACCCTCGCCGGCTACAGCACACCCGACCCGAACGCCGAGCCCGCACCCGAACAGAGCGAGGGGCCGAGCTACACCTCCCGGCCAAACGAGCGCCGCGTACTGATCTCGCTCATGCAGAATCCAAGCCAGCTGCACCAAAACGGCCCGACACGGTCCCTGGCCGAACAGGACTTCACCCAACCCGAGCACCGGTACCTCTTCAAGGCCCTCCAGTCACTCCAGTCACAGCACCCAAATGTCGCCCAGGACTCCTGGCTCCTGACCAAGCAGGCGCAGCGACTGGCCCAATACGACGGCGCCCCACCACTGGACTTCGAGGAACTCCGCAACATCGGCCACGAGGCGCGCACGCAGCGAGTGCCCGAGGCCGGCCAAGGGGCTGGCCACCTTGTCACCATGACGGTCCGTCGCACCGCACGCGACGCCAGCACCGCCGTACAAGCCGCCGCACAGAAGACGCTCGACCCGCGTGCGCTCATCGACCAGAGTCGCCAGCAGTTCCAGCAAGCCACCCGCGAGGCACTCCGTTACCACGAGCAGTCCGTCCCGGAGCCCACTCCGTACGGTGCGCAACAGGCGAACGTCGCGTGATCGGGGACAGGGGAGCCCTCTGTGGCTGCTGACGAACCCGATGCACGATGGCCGGGCGGCGACGCCGCCGGGCCACCCAGAGACAACGTCCAAGACGCCATTGCGTGGTTCACCACGGACCGCTCCCGCACCCGCCAGACCATCGAGTATCCCGCAGGCCTGATGGCGCCAGGGCAACTCCTCGACTCAGCCCGCTTCGACGTACAGGTCACACATCTCCTGGACGACGAACCGGGCGAACAGGCCCAACCTCTCGTGCGCGCCCAGGCCGAGTGGCTCATCCGGCGGATGCCGCGCGACCACACCCCTCTGTCCCTCGACAGCGCGCAACAGGCCGGCCGCGCCTGGGGAATTCTGATCACCGCCGACACCGAAGCCCTGCCGGACCAGGACGTGCTGACCGAGGTGGCTGCACGGACCGGGATCTCCCGGCGCGCCGCCGACGAGATCCGCCGCCAGGCCCAAAGCACCAGCGCCGCCTACAACCGAGCCAACCTCCTCGTCCCGTACGAC
>NZ_JBSGTG010000098.1:0-3890 GCF_053607285.1 Streptomyces sp. NPDC055140
TCCTGCTCACCAAGTCGAACGAACTGCTGCGAGCGCCCGCTCCGACGGAGGTGACCACCGCCCGGGGTGCCAAGGACGCGGCGAAGCTGTGGGAGGAGGGCATCGAAGCCGACGGCGACGGCACCGCGCCGGTACTGGCCGCTCTCGAACAGCGCCAGCCACTGCTTGACGCCATTGTTGAGGCGGCCCTGCTGAAGCACGCGGACGAAAGCGAGCGCGCCAGCCACGCCTTCGACTCCGTCACGTTCGAGCGCACCCGGTTCATCGCCGCCGAGGCCGCGCGCTACATCCACGAGGCGGTGCAGGCTCAAGCGCCTGGCGACACGATCGCGCTCGAGCATGCCGCGCTCACCTGGGCGAAGCGGCTCAAACAGGATTGGGGCATACCCGGGTTCATGACCGCCACGGCGGTGCTGCTCGGGCCGGGCAAGCACCACGAGGATTACGAGAACGAGGTCTACGAGCAGGCCGTGGACTTGCTCGCAGCCGACCCCGAGGGGTACTTCGCGAACGACTCCCACGTCCACAGCCGTCAATCCGCCTCCGAGGCAAAGGCACCACCCACGACGGCATCCGGCGCAGACGCCGCCACTGCCCGGCCCGGGCAGCGGCCCGCCAGGAGCCGCGCGAGCGGCCCTGTGCCCCCCACCAGCTCGCCGGCCAAGGAACAGGCCCCCGAATCCGGGGAACTGATGCTGAGCATGTTCCTGCCCTCCCCGGTCGACGGGAAGCCGGTCGAGCACACCGACCGCACCACCGCCGCGTACGCCCTGCACACTGCCGTGCACGAACGCCTCGGCCAGCACACCACCGAGAACCCCGAGCCCGGCCGACTGCCCCAGCCCCTCAAGCTGGGCACCGTCTACGGCGTCGATCTGAGCACGTCAGGTGACGACCAGACCAGCGAAGACCCCACCGTAGTGGTGTGGTTGGGCCCCTCCGGGACCGGATTGCTGCGCATGTCGTACAGCCGCTTCGTGGAGATGACCGGCCCCGAACTCCTTGCCGCGGTCGAGTGGCGCGCCGCTCAGGCCGCCGAACTGCTCGGCGCCCCTCTGAGCCAGACCTGGCGCGATGCGGTGCGCAGCATCCTCCCCCCGCAGTTCCCGGCCCGGCCGACCCCCGCCGAGCTCGCCGACCTCCTCGACACGATCGCCCAGGGCCCAGACGGCAGCGAGGAACGGACCCGGCACCGCGCCGAGCAGGCGCTTGGCGCGTACACCGCCGGCCAGCCGGAACTGGCCCTCAATATCCTCGCGACCGACGACCATATCTGGGTCCTGCGCAACAACGGCTCCTGGATTCAGGAAGAGGCCGCCGCCGCCGATCTGAGCTGGGAGGAACTCGAGACCGGATTCGGTAAGGAGGCAGCCGAGCTCAAGGAGATCGCCCAGGCCGCGAACGAGCTCCCACCCGCCGATGAGACGCTGATGCCGGCCGACGTCACCGTCGCCCACCACAGCGCCCACGAAGCCCTCGCCGCAATCCGCCCATACTCCATCGGCCTGCCCAACACCCGCTACGAGAAGATCACCATCCTCGTGGCCCAGCTGGACAAAACCGTGCCCGCCCTGCGCCGGCTGCACGGCCCGGACGGCGAGCACCTGATGAACCGGGCCAAGACGTCCGTCATCCGGATCCTTGAAGGACTGGCAACGGTCGCCTCCAAGATCCGGCTCACCGGCCTGAGTACCCGTCTGGAACGCACCGTCGCCCGCCTGCGCGGCCAGGACACGGACACCCTGCCCGCACCGCGCGCGGTGCGTGTCGACCGGCGCATGCAGGACCTCGCCCATATCGAGCGCGACCTCGAGCGCCGCATGGCCGATCCCACCACCACGCTCGACGAGCGCGGTGAACTCCAAGAGCAGTGGATCATCAACCGGGCACGCTGGCGTGCCCGTTACGAACAACTCCACGGCCAGCCCCCGGGCGCGGACTTCCTGCCCGACAACGGCCTGATCGCCGGGGCGCCGCCCATCCCGAATCTGATCGCCGCGCACGACCTTCTGGTGAAGCGCCTGTCCGCCCGGGTCGTCGATCTGCGGGACATCGACCCGCACACCGGAGAGGAGTCCCATCCCTACGAGCCCACCGCCGACCTTTTCAACGGCGTGGCCTGGGCCTACGAGCAGCGCCTGATCGGGATCGTCCCGACCGGAGAGGACCCACAAGGCCCCATCCCTGCCGCCCAGTTGCGGCAGGCTGCGCTGACCGTCACCTCCCACCAGAACGCTTCCCCGCTCACACTCCGGCGCGCCATGAGCGTCACCGCCGAGCGGGCCGACCGCCTCCTTCACCGCCTGGAGGAGCAGCAGATCCTCGGCCCTTACCGGGCCGATGCGCCTCGTACGGTGCTGGCAGGTCCCGCCGACATCGACTCGCTGCTCGCCCGTCCCGCCACCCCACCCGCTCTGCGTAAACCGGTCGCCGAACCGGCGCACGCCCCAGCCGCGGACCCCGCCGAACTCGATGAGGCCCGCATCCGCCAGCTGGTCAGCAAGATCCACGCCGACCAGCAGAAGCGCCGCGAACCCAGCAGTGGGGCCGAACCGGCAGAAGCGACAGCGCCCACGCCCCTCGCCCGCAAGAACACCCGCAGGGAAGCCGAGGCCAACGCACTCGCCACCGGTCAGACCACCTCACTCGCACCCAGCCAGTCCTGACGCGGAGATCGTGATGACAACGTCCACCCCATTCCAGACCGCACCGACCCCACCCGTACCCAAGTTGTCCCCCGGAGCACCGGCGGACATGAACGTGGAAGAGCTCGAGCGCTACGGTCGCCTGGCGAACCTTCAGCAGGGCTGGCGCCACGGACGAACACTGGATGGCGCGGACGCACCACCCCAGGCGGGCCCCCGCGACCTGGCCGGCATCGACGCCGCCATGAGCATCGCCCAGAACAACCAGGCCTACTACTTCAGCAACCCCGACTGGCATGCCATCGTTGACATCCGCAAGCAAGTCGACGATGTACTCGCGGGCCTCAACGAACAAGCAGAGATCACACCCCAGACAGCGATCCACGCAGCCAAGATCACCACCCTGGCCGCCAGCCTCATCGCCCGGCACGCCGCCAAGATCAGCGCCCACCTCGACACCTGGGACCAGCGCAACACACCAGGTGGACAGGCCATACGGACACTCACCCGCGTCACCGAAAACCACGCCGCCCGGGCATCCGGCCTCGACTCCGTTCAGGCACTGGACACCCCGCGCAAGCTCAAAGCCCACGTCCACAAGCTGACCAAGGAACTCCGGCGGGCCGAGGCCTCCCAGGAACCCACGCAGGACCCGGGCGGGGACGACCCGGAGCTGGACAGCGCACTGTCCGCCGGCGCGGCCGCCGACCCCGAACTGGCCGAAGCCTCCCAGCTGATGAACGCCCTGAGCGAGCTCGCAGGCCGGGCCGGCCGCTCCGGACACCGCCTCACCCTCGACGTGCGCCTGCACGGCATGGTGGAGACCACCCAGCTCCGAGGCTTCGAGATGATCTCCGGGATCGCGCAGACCGTGATGCGGCGCTACGACAACCAGGACCGGGGCACCGACGGCCGCCGCAACATCGCAGCCATGATCTTCCACTACGCCGAGCAGCGACTGGAACGCATGCGCGGAAGCCTCGGCGCCGACGAACAACGCGACTTCGGCCACTACGAGACCGACCCTCCCGAGCGCTACATGGACGCGCTCTTCGAGGAGTCACGCACCGTCGGCCAGGAACTGCGCGCCAAGAACATCACGCCCCAAGAACGCACGGACCTGCAGATCCGCTTCCTCCTCGCCCAGAAGGAGATCGCCGCCGTCGGAGCCGATGGCGTCCAGGAATGGGGCACCCAGGCTACGTTCCCGCCCAATGAATTCGTCGCCGGGATGCGCACCGACAA
>NZ_JBSGTG010000098.1:3900-5480 GCF_053607285.1 Streptomyces sp. NPDC055140
CGCCTCGCCCTCGTCGAGGCGCTGCGCCGCCGGGTGGAGAACAACTCCTTCCACCGTGACGCGCAGTTCCTCAGCAAGGTCGCCGACCGGTTCGGTCAGGAGATCGCCGGGCCGCCCGAGCTCACCGCCCAGGCCCTGGAGGCCGAACTCAGCGCCGGGCAGGTCCGGGCGGTGGCCGCGCACGTGGTCGAGCAGGGCACGGTCGCCTCACCGCTCGTGCTGAGTGAGACCGACGAGCTGAACCTCACCCACGCGCAGGCGGAGCGGGCCCTGGCCGTGCTCGAGACCCTCAGCGTGGTCGGCCCGCCCAACGGCCTCAAGCCGCGCGAAACCCTCACCGTCTCTCGCGAGGAGTTGCCCGCCCAACTGGAGTTGCTCGAGCAGCGCCTGCCGAACCTGCTCGAAATGCAGAAGGGCACCGCAGCCGTGGCGGCATCCTCGGCTCCCCCGGCCCCGGCGGCGGAGCCGGAAGCCGCCCCTACTGCCGAAGCCCCCGCCCCCGCCGAGCCCGAGCCGACGCAGGCACCGGCCGCCCCCGCAGCCTCGGCCCCTGCCGCCGGTGCGCCGGAGCTTCCGCGCCGGGACCGCTCCGCCGACCGCCGCCACCCGGGCAACCTGACCACCCGCCCGGCACCCACCGTCGAGGCCCCGACCGATCAGGAAGTCGCCCAGCTGTTTGAAGGCCAGGAGCACCGCCTCAACGCAGTGAGCCAGAAAGTGATCGCTGGCGCGGAAGCCCGGGCCGCCGCCAATCCGGCACCCGCCGAGACCGAACTCGCCACGACCACCAACGTGGACGAGGCACAACGCAACGCCCAACAGAACCCGCAGACCGTCGGCGTCGGCGTGCGCTGACCACCACCCACACATCCCCACAAGAGAGGACGCGCCGCATGGAAGACGAACGACTCGAGGACCACCGGCGGCAGGCGAGGCTGCGCGAGCAGGAAGAAGAACGCCGCAGGAGGAAGGTTGCCGCAGATCTTCGGCTGAAGCAGCAAGGACGCCAAGCCCAAGACGAAGCGCACCTAGCCGAGGCGTCTCCTGCAGAGGAGCAGCACTACGCGCAACTGCCCCGGCACACCCCTACCGGCATCCGTTGACCGGGCTGGCCGGTCCAGGTTCGCACCGTACGGACCTGCCCGGCCGCCCTATCCCGTGCGCCAGTGATCAGGCGCAGCCCTGCGCCCCTACCAGTGGTGGAGTACCTGCCCGACCGGTGCGTGCAGGTATTCGGCGAGGTGCACGGTCCGCTCCCGGCTGATGACGGCCGGGGGCAGAGCGTCCGGGGCGGCGCCGACGGGGAGCTCGGGCAGCCCGGTAGCGAAGTAGCCGACACCTGTGCGCTCCGCGCCCCTCACACGGCTGAGGAGCAGCTCGGGCGCAGGTCCGTCCCACGCTCCGATGGTGTGCATCGGCGACAGCGCGAAGTACGAGAAGTGCGTATGGCTGGACGGGCTGTCGAGATCGGTCCGTGCGACCAGGGGCTGGGTGTCGCGGATGCGGCCTGGTGACAACGCCTTAGCGGGGTCGTCGGTGGCGTGGTCCACGAAGTGGGTCACGAAGTCCCGCAGGGGCGT
>NZ_JBSGTG010000099.1:0-5159 GCF_053607285.1 Streptomyces sp. NPDC055140
CAGCATGTACCTCTTCGAGGACTCGCCGGGGCTGATCGAAGTGATCCCTCTTGCCCCCTCGGTCGACGCTTTGGTGCGGCTCCTTGAGAACGTGGAAGACTTCCGGTTGATGCGGGGCGGGTTCGCCGCGCTGGCGGGGCGGACTGGTACTGACGTAGTGGCGGAGGCTTCGGCCCTGCTGATGTCGGCCTTCACTGACGAGGACTGGGGCAAGGAAGGCTGGGGTAGCGCAGGCACACCGGCCGCCGGGGAGAGCCCCCTCCCTGCGTTCTGGCGGATCGCCGCCCTCATCAGACCGCTGGCTCTGGTCGCCCGGCCGGGCATAGGCCTTCGCCTGGACCTGCCAACAAGGCTGCTGGACGAGGAGTTCGGCCCGGAAGCGATAATTCGCATCGACCCGTCTGCGCTGCCTGCGGCCCTGGTTCACGAGCCGACCCGACAGTTTCTCGCGGAGGTCGGGCTCCCGAGGGTGGAGCTCGGCGTGTTCGGCATGTGGCGTGATCAAAACCTGCTTTTGACACTCACGGACGCCGCGACTTCCAGGGACGAAGACTCCTGCAAGACGCCGGCCGGTGCGGACAACTTGATTTGCCTTGGCAGCCTGAGCCACGACTTCGAGATCGTGATCGACGGCAGCACGGGGCTCCTCTCGTACCACCTCTACGGTGACGACACGACGACTCCAGTCAACGCCGACATCTCCACGCTGGCGTTCACGATATGGATGTACAGCCGAGAGCAACGCCTCGACGAGGATCACGGCTTCACCCAAGACTTCTACGAGCAGCTCGCTGACACGATGATCGAGGTCCTCTCGTCAGTGGACCCCGTCGCCTGTCGTCCTCCGACAGACGAGGACGACTACGGGTACTGGCTGGAAATTTTCCGCGACGAGCCGGGAGGCGTGCTCCAGTCCTGACGGCGCACCTCAACCGACGGAGGGCGTCCCAGCAGCCCAGGTTCGTCGCGGCATCAGGCACCAGCCCCAGCGCTGGAGGCTCAGGTACACGGAAGGCCGAAATCCAGCCGGAGGCCATCCGTCCGCCGATTGACGTCACCATTGCATGCGTCAACTCACGTGCAGCCTGGGCAGGATGAGCCCATGACGTTCACTTGGGAGATTCCACCGTGGCAGCGGAACGAGGACTGCACCCACATGGCGGTGATGCTCACGAATGTGGGCGAGGGGCAGATCGCTCTCAACACGGAGAGCGTGCGAGGTGACAACCCCACAGAAGCGCTCGCCGACCTCCTCATGGGGCCCGGTGGCGCCGGCGGTGCGGCGTTGATGCCCAGCCTCGTAGCCGTGGTCGTGCGGCGCGGCATCGACGTGATGTGGATGGCCCAGCCGCCCATCCAGGTTGCGGCTTCAGAGAATGGCGAGTGGGAGATCGCTGTCGAGGGCGCATCCAATGGTGATGTGGCTGCGTTTTCCGCCGCGGACGCACGCGATCTACTGGCCCGTCTACAAGCCGCGTACGGCGCCGGGTAGCTCCTGTCGTGCCGCAACGGAGCCCCTGGCGCATCGGCGGCCGGGGCCTCCGCGACGTTCATTGGTACGCCTCCCTCCTCGAGGAGGGAGGACAGCCGCGGTCAGGCGGCGGGCTGCAGGGCTGTGTGGTCGGTGGCGAGGGCCTGGAGACGGTCGGCCACGGTCTCTGGGCCCAATGCCGCGAGGGCCCACAGGACACTGAGCCGGCGGCCGGAGGCCCAGATATTGATCAGTGGCGGCAGGAACGGTGTCACGGCGATGTTCCGGGCGGCGAACGGTGCCTCATCGAGATAGGCCATGCCTCCGGTCCCGCACAGATACGCGCGGGCTCCGGTCACGGCAGCGAGGTCGGCGAGCCGCTGGGATCGGCCTGGCCGGGAGGGCAGTTGGCTGCTGGCGAGGACCTTGCCCTTCCAGCCGAGCAGGTCCAGCAGGACGCGGGTTGAGGTCTCGGCGACGGCCGCAGTACGGCTGGTGGTGAAGGCGTCCAGCACTGGGTCCAGGGCCTGGGCGAGGACGGGCCAGTGCGGGCTGGCGCCATAGTGCTGCCGCAGCATTCCCGCGGTCCGGCGGCGGGCCCGCTCTGGATCGGCGATCACCGCGTCCCTGATGAGGGTCGGGCGGCCCTGGGGCAGGTGGGTGGGGATGGTGAGCCACTGGTGGCAGGCCGGGGCGGCGAGGTCAGCGAGGCGGGCTCGGTGCTGGTAGTCGCGGCGGGTGAACTGAACGTCGTCCAGGACGATCCAGTAGTCCGAAGCGAACAGCTTGGCCAGCGTGGTCAGCCTTGGGAACAGGTTGGGCTGGTGAATGGCGCACAGCCCACCCGGCTTCGGCAGGTCAAGAAGAGATGAGGCGGCTGGTAAAGCCGTCGTTGATGAGGGATTCGTACGCTCCATGCACGTCCTCCGGGACCTCCTGCTCGATGGCGAATCCGAGCTTCGGATACTCGATGACCCGCTGGAGGTCGCCGACGAGCATGTCCAGGACGAGCTTCTCGTCGCCGATGGACTTCAGATAGTCGTCGAACTCCAGCGGCTCCGACGCGCAGAGGATCTCGACGTCGGGCCACAGCTTGCGGGCGGTCGCGAACGACCGCCTTTCCATATAGGGCTTGGACACCAGCAGCACCGTGGTCGGGGTGATGCCGGCATCGGCGAGGACCTCTCGGGAGAAGGTGATGTTCTGCCCGGTGTTCCCAGCGTTGGGCTCCAGCAGTATCGCGTCCGCGGGGACGCCGAGTTCGATCGCGTGCTCGCGGAAGTGGACAGCCTCACCGCGAGGGAAGACCCTGGCGGTGGTGGGGCTGTTGCCGCCGGTGAACACCAAGGTCGGGAAGAGCCCGGCGCGATACAGCTCGGCGGAGTGGGCGGCGACGCCGAGGTCGTGGCTGCCCAGTCCGATCGCCACATCGACGGGCCGCAGTTCGTGCTGCATCTGGTGGTAGTCCCAGATCAGCTTGGCCTGGCCCCACTGGTCCTCGGTGATGGCCTGCCGGTTGTCGCTCACGCGTGTGTTCTCCCTAGTCACCGTTGCCGGGGGCCGGTCGGCCCCTCGCTCATGGCCTTGATGCCCTCGATACTGCGCAGTTGGTGCACGAGGCCGTACTGCGCGGCTGTCCTGGCGGCCTGGTCGAGGACGAGTAGTCCATCATCCCGGGTCGCTGCGTCGGAGAGCAGGATGTGGCCATGAGCGGTGTCCAGTCGCACGCGTTGCATCGGTGATTCGGGTCTCCCGCTGTTGCGGGCGATGTCGATGAAGTGCAGGGCCTGGGTGAGGTCGCCGGCGCCGCGGCGGGCGAGGGCGAGTTTCTGGTGGGCCACCGACCAGTCGTCGAGTTCAGAGAGGTCTTCGAAGTCGCGGGTCGCAGCCTGCATGACGCGGGTCGCATAGTCGTGGTTGCCGTCCTTGCTCAGCGCGGTCCCCACCCACAGCCGGGCCCTTGCGCGGTCGCGGCGGGAGAGCCGGTCGTCGACGGCGAGGGTTTCGTAGGTGCGGGCGGCGATGTCCAGCTTCCCGGACATCTCGGTGACGACCGCGAGGGACAGGTCGAGCTGGGCGACGCGCCGGGGGATGTCGAGCTGGGTGAACACGGATCGGGCGCTGGCATAGGACTGCTGGGCCGTGAGCGGGCCGAGGACGGCGCCCTGGTCGCGCTTGAGGTCGCCGAGCAGCGCGGTGGAGCGGGCGAACAGATACAGGCCCTTCACGTCCAGTTCGGGAGCCTTGAACCGGCCGAGCCAGCGCGCCAGGAGGCTGTCGGCGAAGGTGAAGTTCTGCCGGGATAAGGCGACGACGACCCGGTCCAGGTCGTCGGCCCAGGACTCGTATTCCCAGGCCCGGGGTCCGGAGGCGGTGACGCGGCGCCGGGCTGTGGTCGTGGCGCTGGTCATCTCGGACAGGAGCGTCTCGAAGCGCAGGTGGACGGCGGCATCCCCGCGGCCGAGCGCGGTGTCGAGGATGGCCTGGGTGTCGGGTCTGGGCGCGGTGGCGGCGAGCTTGGACTCCCACTTGGAGACGGTCGCAATCGCCAGGCCGAGGTCCTGGGCGAAGGCCCGCACGCTCAGTCGCAGGGCGAGCCGCAGGGCCTTGGCCTCCAGGCCGGTCCAGTGGTGCACGGTCGCCACGCGTCACTCCCTTCCGCCAGTCATCGAAGCACGGTCTGTGCAGCCGGTGGGACGGAAGTGGAACGGAAGTGGAACAGGCGGTGATTGGCCGGGAGTTGGTCAGCGTCCACGCTCAAGGAGTCGCCAGTTGTCGAGCCCTTCGGACGGTCCCCAGCATGGAACCCCTCACGGAACATCGCCAGGTCAGCGGCCCGGTCGTCTACGGCTTCCTGCGGCTGGTGCGGGTCTCCGCGGCCCGGCATGCGGCGCTGGCCGCGTCGCTCACCGAGTACTGCCGCAGCCACGAGCTGCAGCTGTCCGGCGTTTTCACCGACCGTGACGTGAGTTCCGGGCCGGACTCTGCGGCGTTCACCGGGCTGCTGGACGTGCTGGTCCTGCCGGACGTCTATGGCGTGATTGCCCCGGCCATGTCGCACATGGGGCCGAAGGCCATAGCCACCGAACGCGGACGCAAGATCGAAGCGGCCGGCTCGCGGCTGTTGCTGGTCCGTCGCCCCCGCACAGCGCACCCACCCGTCGCCCGAAGCGGCCCCGTCCGCCGCCGCGGCCCGGGAACCACCCGCGTCCAGGACACCGAGTCATGAGGGCCACTATGACCGAAACGACCCAGCGGTTCTTCAAGGCCCAGCCCGAATCGATCGGCCAGGCACGGAGGTTCGCCACGGACGCCCTGACCGAATGGGACCTGCCGGGTCGTGCCGACGACATCCGGCTCTGCGTCTCCGAGCTCGCCACCAATGCCCTGGTCCACGGCACCGTCGCCGACCACGGTTTCCTGGTCAAGCTGGATGCGGACGACGACGTCGTACGGCTGGAAGTGCATGACAGCCGCAGCCAGCACCCCGCGGTCCGCCAGGCGGCCGATACGGACCTGTCCGGACGCGGCCTGACGCTGGTGAGTGTGCTCGCCGATGGCTGGGGAGTCGAGGACCGCACCCCGATCGGGAAGGTCGTCTGGTCCTGCTTCAAGGCCGCAGGGGGGACGGCGTCATGACCGTCATCCTCACCCCGCCCGGTCAGGAACTGCGCCTGCTGGTGTCGCT